>JAHDEE010000414.1 GCA_020629005.1 Chitinophagales bacterium | reverse complement strand
GGGAGCGGACTGCCTGTGCCAGTAGCGAGGGCTCGGAGCGCAGGCGGAGAGACCTTGCTACTGGATACAGGAAGCCGCTCCATGGTGCCTGCATTGGAACGGACAGCCGGTGATCCGGTGCCACGTGTCGATCTGTCCCGCTCCAAAAAAAGAAAAAAATTAATACCCTATCGGGCAATCTGCACGGGAGTGGAGTAGAAGTTCTTTTGATTGCTGACTTGCAGGAGGTACAGCCCATTTTCAAGGCTGCTAAGGTCGATTTCCAGCTTCACTTTTTCTTCCTCAGACAGAGGGTTCCCTTGCAGTAATAGCTTTCCGCTGAGGCTGAAAATCTGATAGTTGAAATCTCTTTGCTGCAGATTCAAAACATGCACAGATTCTTGAGCGGGCATGGGGAAGACATAAAAAGAATCTTCATTTCTAAGCGATTCATTGGCGACCCCGACGCAGGCTTCTTCGAGCGCTTCTACCGTGGCGCAATTGTCCTCATTATTTGCAATGAATGCCAGCTCGGGACTCGTGCGGATGAAGTCGCAAATGCTCAGAACACCGCAAGTGCTGAGATTATTATTGTTCTTGATTTCCAGTGCGGTGATACCAGTCGGTTCAATTTGATCTAGGCCGGAGAGGCTAGTGAGTGTGTCATTATTTACGACATGAATAGGGCCGTTGATCGACTGTAGGTTACTCAGTCCTTGCAGGCTGTTGAGCTTGGGGTTGTTGTATATATGCAGGTGCTTGCCGATGGAATGTAGGTTTTGCAGGGCGTCCAGATTTTCCAGATTATCGTTGTCCGAAATGAAAACAAATTTGCCTATGTTTTCCAGATTTTGCAGGCCAAGAAAACTGCTTAGACGTTCTTCATCGATGATGTTTACATAGCCTTCTATAGTTTGTAGGGCGTCCAATCCCTGCAGGTTGTTTAGGTAGTTTTGGTCGAGAGTTAGATTGCCGCCGATGCTCATCAAATTTTCGAGACCGATCAGCGAATCCAGTGTAAAGTTCTGCTCGATCCGGAGGCTCTTTTGCAGGTAATCCAGATTGGACAGTCCCTGTAGATTTTTGAGATAATAATTGAATCTTATATTGGCAGAGCCCATGATGCTATCAAGATTGGCCAGTCCTCGGATTTGATCGAGATTAGTACTTATAACATTCAGGTCGCCCTTGATGGAGTAGAGCTGGTTGCCTACCTGCTCGGAAGCAAAGGCCCCATTGAGGGTGAGATCTCCATAGATACTGGAGCAGTTGGGATAGTCGAGATACAGGGAATCCAAGGTGTATATTGCATGACAGGTAACACCTTGAATCCTGCATTCATGCTCATCCAGAAAGCCACAATAATGTGCAAAGTCATCAAGTTCATTGCAGCTGGGGCCATTGTTGACTATCAATGCAGCTGTGGGGTCCTGGGATAAGTAGTCGCAAATAAAATCCGTGTGACATTCAGTCAAGGATGGGCAATAGTAGATCGTTAGGCCATCGAGAGAGAAGCCATCAAGAGAAGTCAATTCCAAAAGAGAGTTGAGGTTTGCTAATTGACTCAGGCTCAGTGAGCCATGGATGTGTTGCAGTGATTCAAGACCGCTAAGGTCACTGAGTTGATTGACCAGGGAGAGTTCAAGGTTGCCTGTCAGAGTCTGTAGATTAGTAAATGCCGTAAGGTCGGTCAAGGCTTGATTGTTTGCGATTCTTAAAGTGCCCAAAGTCTCCAGGTTAGTACACTGGCTGATGTTTTCCAGCAAGAGATTGCTATCATATTCCAGGAGATTGGCTGATTCAAGACTTTGAAATCCATTGATAGACTCCAGTACTTCATTGGCTGTGAAACTGAGCTCGGAAGTGGAGCGTAGTTGCTCAAAGCCAGTGATCTCTTGTAGAGCTGCGGTATGTTGTATCTTCAGAAACAGGCCAATTGAATCCAGTTCATGAAAGCCGATGACAGTCTGCAAATAGTCATGATTACTGATCGCAAGTTGATTGCCGATTGACTGAAGTTCATGAAAGGCATCAATGTTTTTCAGGCCCTGATTTTGGTAGATTCCAATATCATTCACAACGGACTGCATATTGGTGAACCCAGTGAGATCCCAATCGCCACTCAGAAATTGCAGCCTGAGCTCGTTTCCAATCACAAGTGGGCCATTGAAACCGGAGAGCGATTCCAGGTTTTGAAAATTCGATAGGAAGAGATCATTGCCTACATAGCTCAATTGATTGAAGCCATCGATGGCTTCCAATGCTGGCATGTCTTTTATCTCCAGATAGCCTTGCACCCATTCCAGGGATTCAAATTCAGGGATGCTTTGCAGGCTGTTGTTTGTGTTGATTTTCAATGAATTGCCGATGCTGCGGAGTGCTTGAAAGGCAGTGATATCCTGTAGCTTGTTGTTGTCTCTAACAGAGATAATATTGGTAGAATCCAATGCGGCAAAGCCAGTAATACTTTGTAGGGAATCCTGATTGAAAATCTCAATGCTTCCAGCAAAAGTCAAGGCATCAAAGCCCTCAATACTCTGCAGCGCGATATTTCCAATGAACTGAATTCGATCGTGGAGGTATTGCAGATTTCCAAAAGAACTCAAGGATTGCAGTTGCACATTTTCCTTGATCAATAAATCGCCTTGTACATTTTGTAATTGATGGAATGCATTGATTTCCTGCAAGCCTGGATTATTGTAAATCTCAATCGTCCCAATAGTGGATTGAAGCCCATCGAAAGCCAGGATGCTCTCTAGATTATTGTTGTTTTCTATCGTCAGGGAGCCAAGGCTGATTAAGGATTCACCACCTGTGATTTCGACCAAGGCAGTATTGTCAAAGATTTCAAGATTGTCATCAATCTCTTCTACCAGATTGGGAAGCTTTATCGAGCTAAGCATCGGATTGTCAAAGATCCTTAGGTCCAATAGGACACCGGATAAGTTTTGAAGCGCATCGATGTTTTCGAGATTAGCATGGTTGCCAATGACGATGGTTCCTCCCACTGCACTAAGATTTTCCAGACCATCCAGATTGCTGAGGCTGGAATTGTTGCTAATTTGAATTTGTTGGCCTACAGATTCAAGCGATTGTAATCCTTCGAGACTTGTCAGTTGATGATTGTTGGAGATTTGAAGGAGACCGGTGAGTGACTTTAGATTGCTAAGACCATCGAGGTTGGTGATGGGGTCGTCATCGTCGTAGAGTATCAGCAGGGAGCCAGTCCAGTCTTCACAATCTCCGTATAGTTCTGCAAATTCATCGACATCTGATTGGGTCCATAGGTTGATGTCTCCCAGGTCGCAGA
>JAHDEE010000413.1 GCA_020629005.1 Chitinophagales bacterium | reverse complement strand
TCTGCGACCTGGGAGACATCAACCTATGGACCCAATCAGATGTCGATGAATTTGCGGAGCTCTACGGAGATTGCGAAGACTGGACAGGATCGCTGCTGATACTCTACGACGATGCTGAGCCCATCACCAACCTCGATGGTCTTAGCAATCTAAAGTCACTCACCGGTCTCCTGCAAATATCCAACAATCAACAATTGACGAGTCTGAACGGATTGCAATCTCTGGAATCTGTCGGCCAACAAGTTCAAATAAGCAACAATTCGGGCCTCAGCAATTTGGATGGTTTGGAAAGTCTCAATGAAGTGGGAGGGCCAATCGCTATTGGCAACCATGCTAATCTCGAAAACATCGACGCGCTTCAAAACCTGTCCGGTATCATATTAGACCTAAGAATCTTTGACAATCCGATGCTTAGCTCGATACAGCTTCCCAATCAAATACAAGAAATCGAGGACAATCTCGAGATATTTAACAACAATGCATTAATCGAAATCACTGGTGGTGAATCCTTGAGCAGCCTGAGCTCACTGACAATTGAAAACAACGACAACCTTGAGAGCATACAAGCCCTTGATGGACTGCAAACCGCTATCGGGACCATTGAGATCTCTAACAATGCAAGCCTACAGGAAATCAATGCTTTCCAGCAATTGCAAGAGGTGCAGGAGAATCTGCTCATCAAAGAAAATACCAGGCTTCAAAGCCTTAGCACATTTGAAAGTCTACAGTATCTTCATAATCAGCTGCAGTTCATAGGAAATACCGAGCTGACAGCTATCGAAGGATTTGATGCGCTGACCTTTGCTGGTATGGTCGAAATTTTCAATCAAGATTCACTGCAAAGTATCACCGCTTTTTCCGCCTTGGATTCGACCAATCAAGTCCATATACGTAACAATCACAAGCTACAAGAAATCAATGCTTTCCCGGAGCTTCGCAGTGTCGGAAATTCGTTAAGAATCAATGCAAACAACAGCCTGCAAAGCATCCCTGAATTTGAATCCCTTGAATGGGTGCAAGGCTATCTGGAGATAAAAGAGATGCCAGCTTTGGAAGCCATCGATGGCTTCAATCAATTGAGCTATGTGGGTAACGATCTCTTTCTGTCCGATTATCAAAATTTACAATCGATCTCCGGTTTCAATGGCCCACTTGTGATCGGAAACGAGCTCAGGCTTCAGTATCTTCATGGGGATTGGAATCTGACAGGCTTCAACAACCTACAGTCTGTTGCTAGTCATATTGGTTTATTTCAAAATCAAGGCTTAAAAAGCATCGATGCCTTCCATGCTCTGGAAACTGTAGGGCAACAGATTTCGATCAGTAATCATGAAGAGCTACTGAGCATCAATGGCTTCCATTCACTGGACACTATTGGTGCCTTATTACAAGTTCAGTCGAATGAGACACTAACAGCAGTCAATGCCTTCGAGCAACTTACTTCAATACCCGTAATCAGATTTCGATACAATGTTGCCCTCACAGATATAAACGGCTTCCAATCTGTTGAAGTGCTTGATGAACTCGTACTAGATGGGAATACTGTACTGGAAGAGCTCGGACCGTTCGATAGTCTTCATACTCTTGGAGACCTATCCATTCGCGAGAGTCATGGGCTTCTGAATTTATCGGCCCTGCACAATTTGCAAATCGTAAATGATGACATTGACATTCGCAAAGCAGATCAACTACAGGATCTGACTGGCCTCGAATCTTTACAGACCATCCATGGTTCCCTTAGGCTATGGGATCTACAGAGCCTAAATTCGATCTTTCAATTGACCTCTTTGGACGGTTTTAGCCTGGGCGAGCTGTGGTTGACAAACTGCCCGCTTCTCACAGAATGTCAAATGGATTTCATTTGTGATTTCTTATCACCTAATCCCACTGCCGCTTTAATCGCCGACAATGGTCCAGGCTGCAACGAGTTGGATGATTTTGCCCACTACTGCAGCTTTATTGAAGATCATGAATGCCGGGTTCAAGGTATTACCTGTGATGAGATTTACCCCCTCGACCAGCTGCATATCGATTATCCGGACTGCACCAGCATCTACGGAGACCTCATCCTGAATGGAGCCTACGCCTCCCAACAAGTAGGCAATCAGCTCATCTCCGTGCAAGGCGACCTTAATGTCTTAAGCACTGATTTCGATCAAATCCGAGGGCTAGCCAATCTCGATAGCATCATGGGTTCTGCAAATATAGGGTCCAATATCTATCTCAAAAATCTACTGGGACTATCCAATCTGGATTACCTTCAAAAGAGCCTCCGGGTCGAGCGGAACTTTACACTGGATTCGCTGATCGGTCTCGAAAATTTAACGACCATCGGTGGCAATCTTATTCTCGACCAAAACTACCTAAAAAACCTGAAGGGATTGGATGCCTTACAAAACATCGAAGGTTATATAAACATCATCGATGAAGAACGTCTAGAAAGTTTTCAGGGCCTCCAAAACCTGGAAAGTGCCGGCAAATTTGTTTTCATCTCAGATAACGATAATCTGGAAAATCTCGACGCCCTGCAAAACGTACAATCCATCGGCAAGCACCTGCATATATACAACAACCCAAAGCTCAACAGCCTGCAAGGACTGAGCAACGTCCAGTCGATCGACGGCCCTATTCATGTGGTCAATAATGACACCCTCGCTAGCCTCTCCGGCCTCGATCAAATTGAGCCAATTGGTATCACCGCACTGGAAATCAAGAACAATAATAATCTCAGCACTTGCGGCGTCCTGAGCATTTGCGACTTCATCCGCACGAGTCCCGAGCTGGCATTCATTACAAATAATGAGGACAATTGCGCCACGGTAGAAGCCCTTGAAGAAGCCTGCGTCGGGGTCGCCAATGAATCACTGAGAAAAGCAGATTCCTTTTATGTCTTCCCCATGCCGGCTCAAGAAACTTTGCATGTTTTGAATCTGCTGCAAAGAGATTTCAGCTATCAGATTTTCAGTCTCAGCGGAAAGCTATTGCTGCAAGGGAACCCACTGCCAGAGGAAGAAAAAGTGAAGCTAGAAATCGACCTTAGCAGCCTTGATAATGGACTGTACCTCCTGCAAGTCAGCAATCAACAGGACTTCTACTCTACTCCCCTGCAGATTGCCCGATAGTGTATTAATATTTTTCTTTTTTTGGAGCGGGACAGATAGACACGTGGCACCGGATCACCGGCTGTACGTTCCAATGCAGGCACCATGTAGCGGCTTCCTGTATCCAGTAGCGAGGTCTCTCCGCCTGCGCTCCGAGCCCTCGCTACTGGCACAGGCAGTCCGCTCCC
>JAHDEE010000106.1 GCA_020629005.1 Chitinophagales bacterium | reverse complement strand
ACATACCATGCGGGCAGCCGAAGTTCAATTCAATGCCATCAGCTCCTGCATTCTCTACATCTTTGATAATCTGATGCCACTCCTCCTTCGATTCGACCATCAGTGAGGCAATCACCGCATGATCAGGAAAGTACTTTTTCACTTCCGAAATTTCATCCAGATTATCCTGCAATGGTCTGTCCGTAATCAACTCGATGTTGGTAAAGCCCGCAATTCTTGTATCCCTGTAATTGATGGATCCATAGCGACTGGACACATTGATAACAGGTACACCCAGGGTTTTCCAAACAGCTCCACCCCACCCGGCTTCAAAGGCCTTCATTACTTGATAACCTGAATTCGTAGGAGGTGCTGATGCCAGCCAAAAAGGATTGGGCGATTTGATGCCCGCAAAGTCTATTGATAAGTCTGCCATAATAATCTATTGATTGATCCACTGATGAATGCCCAGAGCGGCCCGCTTTCCTTCGAAGGCTGCATTTACCACTTCTGCTCCTCCGTTTACCGCGTCCCCTCCTGCGAAATACATTGGGTTGCTGCATTGGTAGGTTTCCAGGTTTACTTTGATCTTGCTTCGATCATCCAATTCGAGTCCCTCAATTTTTGAGAGAAAATCCTTTTGTTTTGCTTGCCCGGTGCCTTTAATCACCAGATCGCAGTCAACCACAAATTCAGAGCCTTCCACATTCTGCAATTTTCCATCCTTTTCCTCTGTGCAGATGAATTTGACTCCTGTCGCCTTAGCATCACCCACGATTTCCAGAGGAGTGACATTGAAGAGTCCTTTTGCTCCGGAAGAGACGGCGAGCTTGTACTCAAAGTCGTAGGCTCCCATATCTTCTTTGGCTCTTCTGTAAGCCAGGAAGGTTACCTCAGCACCCATTCTGGCTGCTTCAGAAGCGGCATCCATTGCGGTATTTCCCCCGCCGATTACCACTACCATGTTAGGCACGGTAATCTCATGATGCTTCATACGCAATTCTTCGATGAACTCTACTGCCCCTTCCACACCGGGAAGATCTTCACCTGGTAAGCCTAATTCCCTTGTGGCTCCGAGGCCTACACCAAGGAAAATAGCATCGTAATCCGATTCCAGCTTCTTGATCTGCTCTGCGCTTTCGATCTTTTGTTTGTAATGGATGTTAAAGCCCAGCTGGTTTTGCAAGTATGCCACTTCGTCCAACACCTCTTCGTTAGTAATCTTGTAGGGTGCGATTCCGTACACAGTGAGCCCGGAAGGTTTGTCTTTGGCCTCAAAAATATCAACTTGATAACCCATTGTTCTAAGCTCACAGGCACAGGCAAGACTAGCAGGACCGGAACCAATCATAGCCACCTTTTTTCCATTATCGGCACCTGCTTCAAACAGTTTTGTTTCGGCTTTGATTGCGGCATCGGTCGCATAGTTCTGCAATCGTCCAATCTGAATGGGCGGCACTTCCTGATGATTGTACACACATGCGCCTTCACAAAGTGTCTCGGTTGGGCAAATCTTGCCACAAGCATTCCCAAGCCAGTTTGCATCGAAGATAGTCGCAGCTGCCCCTGTGGTATTACCCGTATTGATCTGTTTGATGAACAAAGGAATGTCTATTCCAGTAGGGCAAGCTTGTATGCAGGGAGCATCATAACAAAACAGACATCTGGAGCTCTCATAATAGGCCTGTGTCTGATTCATCAAGGGTTTCTTCTGTGCAAAATTTTCCTCAAATTCCTCAGCAGTAGTGGGTCGTTTATATTCTGCCATTCGTCTCGCTTAATGTTTGATTTAGTTCGTAGAAGTCCTACAGCTCGGTGAGTTTAGAATAGGTTTCTGGTCGTCTGTCGCGGTAGAACTGCCAGGTAGAGCGTACTTCACGAATCATATCCAGATCGAAGTCGGCAATCAGCAATTCATCATCGTATTCGGAGGCTTCGGCAAAGATTTGCCCCCTTGGATCGACGAAATAGGAAGTGCCGTAAAAACGACCGAGGTTCCAGGGCTTCTCCTCTCCTACCCGATTGATGCAACCCATGAAATAACCGTTGGCAGCGGCATGTGCTGGCTGCTCCAATTTCCACAGGTATTGTGAGAGTCCGGATACTGTAGCAGATGGGTTGTAGACTATCTCTGCACCATTCAAGCCCAGAATCCTGGCCCCGTCCGGAAAGTGTCTATCGTAGCAGATGTATACCCCTACTTTAGCGTACTTGGTTTCAAAAACCGGATAACCCAGATTGCCCGGTTTAAAGAAGAATTTCTCCCAGAATCCAGTAGTATGTGGGATGTGGTTCTTTCGGTATTTGCCTAAGTAGGTGCCATCCGCATCGATGACGGCGGCAGTATTGTAAAGTACACCAGGCTGGTCTTCTTCGTAGATCGGCACAACGATCACCATTTGATACTTCTTGGCATATTCCTGCATCAATTCTGTAGTCGGACCTGGGACTTTCTCAGCGGATGCATACCATTTGCGATCCTGTCCAGGGCAAAAGTAGGGAGTGTTGAATATTTCCTGCAGACAAAGAATCTGCACACCCTTTTTTCCCGCTTCCTCTATGTAGGGAATATGTTTGTCCACCATGGCCTTCATGATTTCCGGGATGCTTCCCTCACCCTCTGTCATTGGCAGACTGAGTTGAATCAGGCCTGATTTTACTATTCTTGGCATATCTTGCTTGCTTTTTAAATTCTGGGATAAGACTAAACGGTCAGGCTGGTCTTGCCTCTAGGTACAAATTGACCAAATCCGGCTTTGAGATGGCACTGTTCGTTCTCAATAGCCACACTTCCTCGCAGTAAAACGGTTTCACATTTGCCCTTTAATTTCCAGCCTTCATAGCTGGAGTAGTCCACATTCATGTGATGTGTATTTGCTGAAATTTCGTGTTCCTTATTCGGATCGAACACGACAATATCGGCATCTGCACCAATCGCGATTACTCCTTTCTTTGGGTACATTCCAAAGATCTTCGCAGCGTTGGTCGAGCTCACTTCTACGAATTTATTGAGGGAGATTCTTCCTTTATTGACTCCTTCACTGAACAGCAACTCCATTCGGTGTTCAATTGCAGGATGCCCATTAGGAATTTTTGAAAAGTCCTTTTCGCCCATCTTCTTTTGTTCCCACATAAAGGGGCAATGATCCGTACCCACTACTTGCACAAGCCCCTGGTTTATACCGGACCAGAGAGCCGCTTGATCTTTCTTCTCGCGAAGTGGTGGACTCATCACCCATTTCGCTCCCTCAAAGTCTTCCTGGTATAGAGAGGCGTCTAGCACAAGATACTGGGTGCAGGTCTCAACAAATACCTTTTGGTTGCGTTTAGTAGCTTCTCTGACCGCGTTCAATGCACCCTCGCAGGTCATATGCACTATATAGCCAGGACAACCTGTGTAGTTCAGCATATCTGCAAACCTTGCGCTGGCCTCTGCTTCAGTCACCTCTGGCTGCGAAAGATAGTGATACAATGGTGAGAGCTTTCCTTCGGCCCTATGCTTAGCAATCAGGGAATCGATCATATCTCCGTTTGTGGCATGCACTGTTACAAGCCCACCATGCTCCTTGACCACCTTCATCAATTGCACCATCTGACCATCATCGATCATCAGTGCTCCTTTATAAGCCATGAAAGTCTTAAAGGAAATGATACCCTCTTGTTCGATCATCTCAACTACTTCCTTGGCAACAGCATCATTGAAATCCGTTACTGCCATGTGATACGAATAGTCTCCTATGGCTTTTCCTTGAGATTTACCCTGCCAGGTTGTCAATGCATTTCGCAAAGTGTCCCCCTGCGTTTGCAAGATAAAATCGATGACCATTGTCGTACCACCATGAAGGGCAGCACGAGTTCCGGTTTCATAATCGTCGCTTGAGGAGGTGCCCATGAACGGCATATCAAGATGCACATGGGGGTCAATTCCTCCGGGAAAGACCAGCTTTCCTCTGGCATCGATTGTACGTTCTGCATTATGAGGCAGATCGCTACCAATGGCAACAATCTTTTCTCCTTCGATATAGACATCAGCCAGGTAATCTGACTCAGCGGTTACAACCCTACCGCCCTTAATCAATATAGACATAGTTAATGTGGGATTTTCATCGTTAGTCTGACAATTTAGCAAAAATTTGAAAAGTAAAGTGCAAATAGCAATGCAGGGTTACTGTTTGACAGATTGCCAGCTATTAGGATGCGGCAACTAGCTGCTGCTCTGCTACCTTTCCTCTCATTAGAATCCAATAAAGGACAAAGCTCACTGCAAAACCTGAAAACCAAGACAAAGTATATAGCCATGCAAGGGCCGGTACAAAAAAGCCGATAATGGCCACCAGTACCCCTAGTGCCAGCGCAATCATGGCCGCTGGATTAAAGCCTCCCGAGTAACTGTAGGCTCCATCGGACTTGAATAACTCAGCTAGTTGGAGTTTTTTCTTGCGCACCAGGAAATAATCGGACAGCATTACACCCAATACCGGGCCCAGCAGACCGCTAATAAAAATCAAGATGCTGCTGATGCTATCCATCAGCCACCAGGGACAACTAGCAATCCCGAGGAGACCAGTAATTAGTCCTCCGCCAGCGAAGGTTATTTTCTGAGGCCAAAGATTGGAGAAAGCGTTAGAAGGGGCAATCACGTTAGCGGCTATGTTGGTACTTAGCGTTGCAATGATCATGAATACCTGTGCGATGATTACAATTGCCGGATTCTTAAATTTTGAAATCAGCGATACTGGATCCCATGGCGCATCATTGGCAATCAATATGTCGTCAAAGTTTATTAGCGCTGCACATGTTACAAATATTGCCACAAAGGAGTATAGCATCATGGTGCCAGGTAAGCCAATAAACTGGCCCATTACCTGAGCCTTTTGCGAGGCTGCGTATCTGGTAATGTCGGAAATACTTAGGGACATGGTAGCCCAAAAGCCTACCATAACGGTGAGCCATAAAACATAAGACCACAATCGCGAACTCAGTCCTGCTACTTCATCGCTGCGCTTCTGTACAGCAACCCTAGAGGAGCTTGCATCAGTGGATTGTTTTCGTACTTGCAATTGCAAGTTCTCTGTAGAAATGCCGGCAGGTATCTGTACTGGTCCTCTAGCAATTGCCTGCCAGGGACCTTCTTCTTTGCCGGAGATTAGTCGGTATTGGGTTGCCTTTGCCTTCCCTTGCTTATCGGTAATCGGATTGATTTGAAGAAAGTTCTTTCCTTGCTGTTCAAAATATTCTGCCCCAGGCTGCTGCAACTGTTGACTTTGCTGCAGCACGATTCCAAAACCACCGGCTTGTTTGGCGCCCCAACCGATAAGGACCAGGCCCATTAGAATGAGAATTGGCGCAGAATACTGCTCAAGAAACTTAATACTCTCTGTTCCCTTCCAGATAAAGAACATGTTTAGCAGCCAGAAAACGGCGAAACAAATGAACTTTCCGAGACTAAGATCGGTACCTACGGTGCCTCCTGTAAGCGCAGCATAGATGGCATAGATAGCAAGGCCTCCAATCCAGGTCTGAATGCCAAACCAGCCACATGCTACGATAGCTCTCACTAGCGACGCGAGATGAATTCCCGCAGTACCAAACGAAGCTCTTCCTAAGACCGGGAAGGGAATGCCATATTTCACCCCTGCATGCCCATTAAGGACCATCGGGATTGTGACAATCAGATTAGCCAAACCAATTATGATCAGGGATTCTATCCAGCTCATACCTCCACCGATCATATATGAGGCTAGCAAGTAGGTCGGAATACATACGGCCATGCCCACCCAAAGGGAGGCCAGGTGCCACATGGACCAGGTTCTTTCCTCAGCAGGTACCGGCGCCAAATCTTCGCTGTACAAAGGGGACTGGGAAACATCTTCCCGCAATTCTACTATTTCATCATTCGACATTTCCCAAGTTACGAACAAGTTATGCAAGATTCAAAATGTGCAAGTGGCGTCTTTGACTTCTGCTGGTCACTTAAAGGACAACTTTAGTGCTTCCAATTTTTCGGTCAATCTTTGTAATACTCGTCAGCTACTTTCAGCGCTTCCGAGATTATCTCGATTCCTTCGTCTACCTGCTCTTTGCGAATACAAAGCGGAGGAGCGATGAACAGAAAGTTCCACTTAACGAAGGTAAACATGCCCCATTCTCGCAACCTGGAGGCAAGTTTTCTTGTAGGTTCAGCATCAGCTCCAGAGGCGTTCCACGGTGCTAATGGCTCTTTGGTTTTGCGATTTCGAACCAGCTCGATACAGCCTAACAGACCAGTATTTCTAAAGTCTCCGATCGAGGCATGGCGCTCTTTCAGATCTTCTACCCGCTGTTCGATATAGGCACCCATTCGTGCAGCATTCTCCACCAGATTATCTTCCTGAATAATCTTGATGTTTTCAACACCCGCTGCGCAGGAAACGGCATGGGCCGAATAAGTCAAACCAACTACCAACGGCTTTTCGTTGAACATTTCGGCAATCTTGTCTGTGACTACTGTGCCACCTAAGGGGAGATATCCGGAAGTCAGTCCCTTAGCGATGCACATGATATCAGGTGTAACATCGTGATGATCTATACCAAACCACTTGCCGGTACGACCAAAACCACTCATCACCTCATCGTCTATCAAGAGGAAGCCGTATTTATCAGCCAGCGCCCGTAGCTTTTTCCAATAAAAAGGAGGATACTTGATACATCCTGAGGAACCGGATTCCCCCTCCATCAGAATGGCAGCAATGCTGTTCGGATTTTCAAAATTGATGACTCTTTCAAGTTGAGCAATAGCCATCTCCCCGCACTCTTCAATACTGCTGCTGCCCCAAGGACAACGGTAAGCGTAAGGATTCTCCACATGGACAAATCCTGGAGCCGCCATGTGATCAATTGGAAATCTTCGAGGATCGCCTCCTGCACTCATGGCCCCCATGGTTGCACCATGATAGGAACGATAATGGGTGATCACTTTGTATCGTCCAGTATACATTCGGGCGATCTTGATCGCATTCTCGACGGCCTCAGCACCACCAAGAGTGAAGAATGTTTTGGTTAGGTTTCCAGGGGTAACCTCAGCGATCAGTTTTCCCAATTCGCCTCTGGCCGCAGTTGCCATTCCCGGATAAACGAAGCTTAGCTCCGCCATCTGCTTAGCAACTGCTCTGGTAATTCGCTGGTTGCCATGTCCTATGTTGACATTCATCAGCTGTGAGCTGAAATCAATGTATCGTTTGCCTTCCCGATCATATACATAAACGCCTTCTGCGCGTTCTGCATTGATTGGATTTAGCGGTTGTTGTTTCGACCAGGAAAATAAGGTAAAGTCTTTATTGTCTTGTACAATCTGTGTATCTAGAACCTGCATAATTTCTGTGGTTTAAGTGTAAATACTATTGCTGGAAGCAAAATTCTAGCTCATCCAGTTTGTCTTATCTTCTGGATTCCATTTGGTGGTTGTCTTCTTGTTTTGTGTCCAAAACTCGATGGAACTTTTACCAGTGATGTCTCCAACGCCAAATTTCGACTCGTTCCATCCGCCGAAGGAGAATGGCTCACGTGGTACCGGTACACCGATGTTAACGCCAATCATTCCTGCACTTGCCTTGTCCATTACTCTACGTGCAAGACCTCCACTCTGAGTAAATACAGCAGCTGCATTTCCGTAATTAGAGTTGTTTTCGATCTGAATTGCTTCGTCAAGGTCCTTAGCACGTATGATCGAGATGACAGGCCCAAAAATTTCTTCCGTAGCAACCGACATATCCGGAGTCACATGATCAATGATTGTTGGTCCAACGTAAAATCCGTCTTCCTTACCCTCCACTGTTGCATTTCGTCCATCTACCAGCACTTTTGCTCCCTGGCTTTCGGCTTCACTAATATATCCTTCAATTCGTTCTTTAGCTTCCTTGCTGATTACTGCTCCGAGGTTATCACCTGGTACGATCAGTTTGGCTTCTTCCACCATTCTGTCGATAATCGGCTGTACAGCATCAACTCCTACCATGACAGCAGCAGCCATACATCTCTGACCAGCACAGCCAGACATGGAAGCAACTACATTGTTGGCAGTCATCTGCAGGTGAGCATCAGGTAGTACAAGCAAGTGATTCTTTGCTCCCCCAAGTGCTACACAGCGCTGTAGATTGGCACTGGATCTACGATAGACGATTTTAGCAACTTTGGTGGAACCGACAAAGGAAACCGCTTTTATTTCACTGTTGTCACAGATGGCCTCAACGACTTCCTTGCCTCCATTAACCACATTGAATACGCCATCTGGTAGCCCAGCTTCTTTCAGCAGTTCAGCCATTCGCACTGTGCTCAGCGGCACCATTTCAGAAGGCTTCAACACAACAGTATTCCCCAGGACAATAGCGTTTGGCACTGTCCAATGCGGTACCATGTTTGGAAAGTTGAAAGGAGTGATACATGCTACTACTCCCAATGGACGGCGTTCAATTCTGCATTCTACCCCACGACTAACCTCTTGAATCTCGTTGTTGATGATCTGTGGCATCGACACTGCAAATTCACACAACTCGATGCTCTTCATGACCTCAGCTCTTGCTTCTCCCATGGTCTTGCCATTTTCCAGAGATACGAGCTTGGTGAGTTCTTCGCAGTGCTGCTCTAACAAGGAACGATACTTAAAAAATACCTGAACCCGCTCTTTAAGCGTCAGCCCACTCCAGGCAGGAAAAGCTGCCTTTGCAGCTTGCACTGCAGCATCTACCTCCGCAGCTCCTGACATGGGAAGGGTACTGATTACAGCGCCTGTGCTTGGATCAAAAACATCCATGCTTTTCTGGCCGTTCCGTTCAAACTGGCCGTTGATAAAATTCTTTACTGGTTGAAGAGTTGTCGCTTCCATATAAGTGTGTTGATTTAGTATCTATTAATTTTTAATTTACATCTTGTATTTATAGCCTATCCAGTGTTTCCAGTAGAAAGCCCCAGAATTTCTTCACGGAGCTGATTTGCGCTCGTTCGTCAGGCGAATGAGCACCTAAAATATTTGGGCCAAAAGAGATCATTTCCATACCCGGATAGTTGGTGCTTAGAATGCCGCATTCTAAGCCGGCATGACAGGCATTTACATGTGGCTCAGAGTCATATCTTTCTCTGTAGATATTGACCATTGTTTCTGTCAATCGTGACTTTGGGTTCGGAGCCCATCCAGGATAAGATCCACCGAATTCGATCTGAGCACCAATTAACTCGAAGGTTGCTGCAATAGCATTAGCTTCATCCAACTTCTCGGATTCTACTGAGCCCCGAGTGAGGTTCAATACTTCCAGCTTACCATCTTTGACCAAGACCCTGGCAAGATTGTTAGATGTCTGCACGAGGTCTTTGACTTCTGGACTCATACGATAGATTCCGCTCGGACAAGCATAAATTGCGCGAAGAATGCTGAACTGGGTCTGCGTCGGCAACACGAAATCGAAGTCTTCAATCGCTTTCAATTGCAAATCTAAACCAGGATCGGTGCTAGCATATTCCTGCTTGAGATTACTGGCAAGATTTTCAACAGCCGACTTCAAGTCAGTTTCATGTTCGCCGGTAATGGAAAAGTGTGCAGTGGATTCTCTTGGAATTGCATTGCGAAGACCGCCGCCATCTATCATATTGATGCGGATTGCAAGCTGTTTATCGAGAGCATAAAGGACCCTGTTCATCAACTTATTTGCGTTCGCTAATCCGAGATGAATTTCCACGCCAGAATGTCCTCCCTTAAGGCCTTTCAAAGTTAACTCAAAGGACAGGTGGCCATCTGGTCTTTTCTCCTGCTTGTAATGGCCTCTGGCAGTGACGTCAATTCCCCCAGCACAACCGATCGTTAGCTCGCGGTCGTCTTCAGTATCAAGATTTAGCAGCAATCTACCTTCCAGCAAACCTCCCTCTAATCCAAGTGCACCAGTCATGCCGGTTTCTTCATCAATCGTGAAAAGGGCTTCCAGCGGCCCGTGTGGAATATCAGTCGATTCCAGGATGCCCATGATTGCGGCAACCCCGAGACCATTGTCTGCCCCAAGCGTTGTGCCATTGGCTCGCACCCAATCGTCTTCGATCAACATCCGAATGCCTTCTGTATCAAAGTCAAAGATCGTTTCCTTGTTCTTTTGATGCACCATATCGAGGTGGCTTTGAAGAATGACCGTTGGTCTATCTTCCTTGCCTTTAGTGGCTGGCTTCCGGATAATCACATTGCCAACTTTGTCCACTTTAGTTTCCAAAGACAATCGCTCCCCAAATGCTTTCATGAAAGCAATTACCCGTTCCTCTTTTTTTGAGGCTCTGGGAACTGCATTCAGCTCAGCAAAATTTTTCCAGACGGCGGTTGGCTCAAGGGCCTTTATCTCAGTTGACATAGCTGCTTTTTAAAAATGTCTCTCGAATTCCGGGCTGCAAGTTAAGTGAAAATAGGGAGAATTGGGGCATCGTGCCCTCTTTGAGGTGAATCGCAATAAGTTCAGACTTTTGCCATTTGGATGCTTCTACGTGGGGCAGGGTTGCAAAATAGCCCCGGGCGAAGCGGTATGAGGTGCCTGGATAGCGTGGCGACTGCGTGACCGATGGCGGCTCGGAGCCTGCGGAGAGACGGCAGCGGCACAGCAGGAGCAGCTATACAGGTGCCGAATAATAGTGGAGCACGGGAATGCTGGTATAGCGACCGGGGTCCGTATTGCTCCTATTAAACGTCTATTTGCAGTCATTCCGAGTGCCTCATATTAGCTATCTTTGCGCTCTAAAAATCACTTTGAAATTATGAATAAATCACTTCTTCTTTTGCCGTTTTTGTTTTTGGCGTGTATAGATTTGAGTGCACAATGTGAGTCTGGCAGATATGTGGATTCGCTTTTTACTGTGCAGGTTACCCCTGAGATTAAGTTTGGGCAAAACATGCAATTGGATAACGAAACCGGTGAGTTGGCTCCGATGGATTTGTACCTGGATTTATACATGCCAGAGAATGATCCCCTGGCAGAACGGCCATTGATGATTCTGGCTTTTGGAGGCTCATTTATTGTCGGGAATCGGGATGATTATTATATGGTGAATTTGTGCCGGCACTTTGCGACTTTGGGTTATGTCACCGCTTCGATTGACTATCGGGTAACGGCTGAATTGCTAAGTACTCCTTCGGATACTGTGGCATTTCAGGCAGTGACAAAGGGCACGCATGATATGCGAGCAGCTGTACGGTACTTTCATAAAGAAGCTGGCAATTTGGGAATTGATCCGGAACAAATCTATGTAGGTGGTGTGTCTGCAGGAGCCTTCGCAGCCATCCATTCGGCCTATCTCGATGAGGAATCTGAGGTTCCTTCTTTGCTGGAGCCGTACATGGAAGAATGGGGAGGCCTCGAAGGAAACAGTGGCAATCCAGATTATCCCTCGACAGTTGCAGGAGTGATCAATCTTAGTGGAGCGATTGGTGATCCGGCTTGGATGGAGGAAGGAGATGTACCGATTGTGAGCATGCATGGCACGGCGGATGATGTGGTGCCTTATGGGCAGGGATTGATTACGCTATTCGATATTAATGCGGAGGTTTATGGGAGTTCTGTGATCCAAGAGCGTGCTACTGAGGTAGGAATTATATCTGACTTTTATACCTGGGAAGGAGAAGGACATACGCCATTTGTGAATGTGCCGCCACTGTTCATCAATGAGGATCATCTTGAGCATTATGCGACAACCATCGCATTTGTAGGCGAATTTATGAAAGAGTTAGTGTGCACAGAGGCTGTGGCAGCTGAGGAAATTGAACAGTTGAACCTGCAAGTGTACCCTAACCCGACAACAGGTCAGGTGTTTGTAGACTACAGCGGGGATATGGACTTAGTGGCCAGTGTTTCTGACCTAAGTGGAAAATTGCTTTACAGGATTCCGGTACTTAACAAAAAAGTGGATCTACCAGGTGCTCTTACTGCTGGCATTTATCTGCTGGAGCTGAGCAATGAAGAAGGACAGCTAAGGCTTGAAAAACTGGTTGTTCAGTAGCGTTTCCATATCAGCATAAACGAAAGAACGTTCCTGCTCCGGTCAGTTGATGACCTGGGACAGGAACGTTTCTATTTGTGGAATTTCGACTCTACTATTTGATTACGAAACTCTTATTTAGCATACCCTGATCGGTCTGAATCATCAGAATATACATGCCAGCAGGATGTTGTCGGATGTCTAGATTTATCTGACCGGCTGTGAAGGAGCTTTGCGACAGTTGTTGCACTGTTTGCCCCATAGTATTGCTGATGCTAATTTGGGCCTGCGCCAAATCTTGTCGAAGATCTATCGTCAATTGATCATTTGCCGGATTTGGGTAGATAGATAAATCGAGTTCGAGCGCTGGCCTAAGGTCGGTTGGCAACTGCACCGGATCAGTTCCGTAAGAAATCAACATAGAAGCGACATGTAGTTGGGGATTGAAACCATCGTCGCAGTTTGGACAGGTATCAGGCGAGATACAGTCCGGATTGCTGGGATGACAATAGTCGATATAATCCTCATTAAAGACGTAGCGAAGTTCAATAGTTGGATCGGAGGTGTATGCTGACAAATCATACTCCTCAAACTGAGTAATTGCTCCTGGACACCAGCCTGCTCTTGGGGAGGTCCAATTACCTGCTTGAGGGGAGCATTGATCCGGGTTTGGGTTGCAATTATTGTAATTGTAGTGTTCGAAAGTTTGTTCACCGTTTACCCATACGTGATGGGTATCAGCATGAAATTCGGCAGCGTTTCCGGAGTTGTTTTCGCCCCAACCATGACCAGTTGCCAATAACTTTAGCTTGGCGGATTGTGTTCCTTCCGGAATTTGTTTGGTCAGCGTTTCTACAGGTTGAAGGTTTGCCAGATCGCCAAAAGGATAGATATCCTGCCAGAGTGGTCTAACTTCGGAGTAAGCGTACTCTGGGCTGCCAGCTCTATAATCCAGTGAAAGGCTCACTTCGTAGCCATTGTCAAAGGTAGGATACTCGACCCTGAATTTGGTTTTACCGTTTAACACAGAAGCGAAGTCTGTCAGGTCTATGGTATGCGAGCAGGCAGTGCCGTAAGGTGTGATGTAACGAATGATATTGATCCAATCGCCATTGTAATTCTGTGCTTGTACATTGGCGATGCGATCCCATTCTCCGCAACCACCGGTAGGAGGACAAGCAAAATCCAGGGTGGCCAGAATTTGATCGTAGGCTCCAAACTGGCAGGGTAAATCTGCTTCTACCTCAATTTCGGGAGTAGAGGTGGTCATCCATATTCCATCAATGGCTTGTATTTCCTGAGCACCGGCAAATATGGAAACAGAAAAGTCAACCTCTCTGGTCGCTGCAGCGCCATAGTTATTGTAAGAGCGGATGATCAGGGTTTGGTCTCCGAGGCCGGGGGAATTCCACCAGGCACTGAACTTTCCTCCTCCCCATTCTTCTGCTTCGATTACTTCACCATCGATTTCAAACTCCAGTCTTTGAACACCAAAGAGCTCCGGGAAATCGATCGATGACTGAGCTACTAGACGGATTGGACCGACGTCCGGTACAAAGTATTCTACATTATCATAAGGAGCTCGAGCATCTATGGCAGGTACATTAGTTTGTGGATCAAGCACTTCAAAAGAAACTTCTATATCCTGGGCAGGATCAAAGATTCCGTTTCCAGCTTGTGAAGCAATAACCACTACTGTACCTGTTTCTCCGCTTAGTGTAATTGTGTTGCCTTCAATGGTAGCTGGTCCGGATTCTATGGTGAAAGTAACCGGCAAAGTGGAGCTGGATTCTGCGCTGATATCAAAGGCTTCTGCATCTACTAATTGATTTGGAATTTGCGGAAAGCTAATTGCCTGGAAACTTGCGTCAAATTCACCTCCAAAATTCGAATTCTCGCCTGTTAGCGCAAAACCAATCAAGTCACCATCTCGTTCTCCATCGCCAATTTCATTATCAAGGGCAGCAATGCTGGTATTGTCTTCACCTGGTACACCTTGATTGCATTTGAAATAGGCTTCAAGACCGGCCTCTTCACCGGAGAGTTCATTGGACATCATATCTTCTATATCCTCCGAAGTGAGTGCCTTGCTCCACATACTCACCTCGTCTGCTCTTCCTCCGAAGTAGAAATCAAGATTTGCCAGGATGCTTCGTCCAATTGCAAAGGGAATGTCGGTTTCGTTGATTGTGCCCGAAGCATTAGCTGAGCCTACCAACTGGCCGTCCAGATATAGCTCAATCCTTGAACCTGTATAGACCCAGGCATAATGCTGCCAGGTTTGAGGCACAACGCTAAATGCCGGTGCAACATATTCATACAGCGTACCGCCACTGTTGAGTAATCTGCATTCTATAATTCCATCGGAGAGTTGAATGAGGTAGAAACCAGAATTGGCGCCACGTAGGCCGATCATTCCTTGACCATAAGCAAGCTCATCTGTCCAGAACCAGCCGGCGATTGAAAAGGCATCAGCTCCGGCAATATAGGAGGATCCATTTTGCATCAAGACATGATCATCCACCCTGTCAAAGTGCAGATACTGATTGGACTGAGCCATTACAGTTGTGCTGCAAAGTAGCATGAGCGCTAAGGAAAGATAAGTGTAAAGTGTTTTCATAGCTATAGAATTAAGTTCTTGTTGTTTGGTTTTATGGGCTGTTCTCATCGCCGCAGCTTCAAGATCAAAACCTTCTTTGCATCATTCGGTCATCCACCAAAGCTTGCTACTGGTTTGATCGCCTCCGATTCGCTGAGCTGCCTCTTGATAGTTTGCTGCATTCAAAAATGACTCGTCGGCAGGATATACCAGTCGAAAATACTCCGGCTCCGGACCTTCTCTTGGCGTGGCTCTTGTTCTTCTCCAAAGGCTGAATGCCTCCCAGGGTTGGCGGAAAAAGCTGATCCAAGCCTGACGATAAATGAAATCCAAATCGAAGTTATTTTCTGAAAGACTGACTGAAGGGTCAAATGCATAGATATAGCTCTCCCCTTGACTGATGGCAGGCGGGTTTTCCCAGATAGAAGCATTTTGTGCTTCTCTTGCCCAAAAAAGTATCGAGCCTGATATGGCAGCACTGTAGTCGTTTTCAGCAGCGAAATCATCCTGCGGAACACCAATCCCTCGCAGACGTGCTTCGGCTTTGAGGAAGTTCACCTCGGAGGCAGACATCAAAATCTCCGGAATATCGTTTTCATCCCGAATCAGATAATATTGGAAGGAGGAAAAATAATTGTCATTTCCTCGGATGGCATAGTTGCTGTCTCGCTGACCGCCATAGGGAATGCCACCCTCAACAGGAAGACTTTCGCCATCTTGCAGATAGTTGGGAAATGGTACCCATTCCCCATCGTTGTTGGTATCAAAAAACAATGTGGCCCTGGGATCGAGAATGCCCGCTCCGGAAGGAGACGGATCGATAGGTGCCATTAGGTTCCACATCGTGTTGCCCAGGCGAAGATTGCCGTGCTCTCTGAACGACCAATGGCTGCTAAGCCTGGTAAAGCCCATCGCTGAAGGACGCATAAGTACATCTTCGTTCAGTCCAATCAGTGGTTTAGCTTCATTCAACAGATCACCAATTATCTCGTCAGATAGTCCAGGCTCTACCTCTACGATTCGCATCGCATAGCGGAGCAGTAGTGAATTGGCAAATTTCTGCCACATCTTCATGTCAGAGGAAAACAGCGGATCAAAGCTTCCAAAACTGTAAAAGTCCTTTCCGACGCTGGTTTGCTCCAATTGGCTAGTCACAATATTGTCGGAAGCCCAACGGAGTTCATCAAGCAGGGACTTGTAGATCTGCTCCTGAGTGTCGTAGGCTGGTCGCAGCGCATCTGCTCCATCTAGTCCTCGTCCAGCTTGTGAAAAAGGGATGTCACCAAAAAGATCTGTCACAAAGAAGGTCTTGTAAGCCAGCACTATTTTCAGCATGGCCTTGACATTTGTCAGTTCCTCCTGATCTCCCTGGTAGGCTTCGAATCTTCGTTCCAGCTCCCGAACATTTCGAAGACTGCTATAATAATTATCCCAAATGGCATTTGCTCCCTTGGCTGTGTTTTGCCAGGACTTTGCTTTCAGGGCTCCTAACTGCGTAATTTCATATAATACTTCATTGTCCACATAGAATTGGCCATCCCAGGTCAATTGCAAACTTGAGACTAGTCCATTGAACAGGGCCTCCATAGAGGTTTCTGTAGGATTGTAGGGATTCTGATTGATGTCTTCAAAGTCTTTCTCACAGGAAGACATGGCACTGAGGAATACCAGCGCCAGTACGAGATTCCGTATATTTTGTCGCATGCCCATATTCTTAGAATGAAGCCTTTAAAGTGAAACCGAACGAGCGTGTCCCAGGCATCGATGCAAACTCAAGGCCTTGTGCATTTCCTGAACCGATACCTCCTTCCGGGTTGATATTGTCAGGCGCTGACTGATACAAGTATAGCAAATCCCTTCCAGTGATCGCAACACTTAGATTCTGAAATATACGTGCTCTGGAGATAATGCTTGCAGGAAGTCTGTAAGATAGAGAAACCTCTCGCAGCTTCAGCCAGGTATTTTCCATCACGGCAGGAGTAGTGAGCACCCTCCCCCAACCGCCGGAATTTAAATACTTATAGTAGTAGTGCACCACTTCCGTGTTTGGGCTTCCATCCGCTTTTACTCCGTCGAGAATTACGCCTACATTTCGTGTTTCTCCGGCATCATCCACATAAGGAAGACCAGCCCCTTCTCTTACAGGTACCGTTTCAGGGCTTTGCCCCGATTGCAAGCCCAAGGCATAAGAACCAAACCACATATCGCCACCATACTTAACATCTATAAGGGTATTCAGAGCAAAACTTTTCCATTTCAAGGTGTTGGTCCAGGCGCCAGTAAATTTTGGCGTTGCATTAGCAAAACGTTCAAAATTACCCTGCTCATCATAGATCTTTATTGGGACCTGAGTTTCTGTGACTTCGTAGAATTTTCCATCTTCCGAAACAATCGGCAAACCGGAGTCCTCATGCCTCACATAGTCATAGCCAACAATAATTCCGTAGGGTTCACCAGCTTTCACTGAGATGCCAGGACCATTATCTCCCCAAATTCCGGCCAATTCCAAAATGTCAGCTCCTTCTTCAAGCTTCACCAGTTTGCTGGTATTGCGAGCATAGGTAAAACCAGTGGTCCAGGAAAAATCCCTGGCCTCGGCTATTCTTGCAGATAATATCGCCTCTATTCCTTGGTTCGATAATTCACCCGTGTTGATCTTGACGGTATTAAACCCTGAAGACACAGGCACAGGCGATCTCAGTAGTTGATCATAAGAATTTATGTAGTAGTAAGTCAAATCAAGCGTAATTCGATCATCCCATATACCAGTTTCTACCCCGGCTTCCCAACTTACCGCTCGCTGAGGCTTCAATGCCACAGGAGGAATCGTCGATGGTTGCACACTGGTACTATTGCCGTTGAAGGTACCGGTTTCAAAAACGGCATTGAGTTGATAAGGATCATCATCCGTAGCTGTTTGAGAAACTGCTGCACGCAACTTGAGATGACTCAGTATTCCCGGTAAAGACTCCCGCCAAAGAGCAGTCGGCACAAAGCTGATATTCGCCGAAGGATAGAAATAATCGTTATTGTCTAGTGGCAAGGTGGAAGACCAATCATTTCTACCTGTCAATTGCAGGAATAGATAGTTTTGCCAGCTTAAGTCGAGAAACGCAAACAAGGAATTGATTCGTTTCTCATAGAACTGCTCTTGAATGTTTGGCAAATCGTTTTCAGTCAATGGAAGCTCATATTGATAGTTGCCAAAATTGTACAGGAAAGGATCACGTAACTGTGGAGCACCCGTACCCAAAAGGTAGTTGCGGTCTCTGCGCCATTGATTAGCACCAAAACGCAGGGAAGCGTTTAAGCCCGGATTCCAAAGCGCCTCTTTACTGAAAGAAAGCAGCAATTCGTTATTGATTACTTTTTCCTTACTGAATGACTTTTCATAAGCAACAGGAATATTGTAGAAACCTCCACTGCCGTCGTCAATCACCGTCCCTGTCACATCAATGGGGGCTCTCCGGGTCTCCATTATGTCATTGGTATTGTCAACCCCTACTCTGCCGGAAATGCTAAACCAGGAAGCCACCTGATAATTCAGACCAATAGAACCGAGCCATTTGTCCCGATCAAGTTGGGTGTTGTGCCGATGTGCATTCCAAATCTGATACCGACTAACATAAAGGTATGGCCAACTGTCGAAAGCTCTTCGTGTTCCATCTTCATTGGCAAAGTCAAAATTCAATCCTTTGTAACTTCTGGGAAAACTATAAAGCATTCCACTCTCAAAAGAGTTATTCGCATCGTTGGACAAAGCGGGTGCATTCAATCGAGAATAGTCGATGTAGTTAATGGTCATCTCTGTCTTCAATCGATCCGTAACCTTGAGGTTACCGCCGAGCGAAACCGTGTTTTGTTGATAGTCAGAATTTGGTGTGATTGCCTCATGGTCTGTGCGAGTGAAGCTTACCCGGATGGTACCATCTTCGCCTCCGCCAGAAAACGATAAATTGTGGATCAAAGATGAACCGGTCTTGTAAAACAATTTCTGGTTATCCGGCTGCGGATCAAATCGGCGAAGCTCCCCATCCCACCAGCGGATCATCGTTCCATCCATTCTTGGGCCCCAGGATTGAGAACCACCATAAAAGCCAAAAGACTGATTCGTATTTACACCACCGGGGCCATCATCTACACTCAGGCTGGTAGGATAGATCAGTTGTCCATCAGCATCTTCTTCAAATACCGGCTCGGTCGTAGCAATTGGACCTCCAGCCCCAAAGACATCCTGGGTATCTCTAAATCTACTGGCCTCTATGCTCCTAAAGGTGGTTGAGTAATCTACTCCAAAGCCCTTCCTTTTTGAACCCTTTTTCAGCGTGATCAGAATGACACCGTTCATCCCTCTGGCTCCATACAAGGCAGCAGCATTCGCCCCTTTCAGCACATCCATGCTTTCAATGTCAGCAGGATTAATGTTGTTGATCGCAGAACCCCAATCAGTTCCACCTGTGATATCCTTGTTATCCTGTGTTTCTGCAAAACCCGGATCATTCTCGAAGGGAATTCCATCTACAATTATCAGAGGCTGATTGTTTCCGGTAATATTGTTATTCCCCCGAATGACAACACGACTAGTTCCACCCTCGACCCCATTTGCCTGCACAATGTTGACACCTGCCATTTTCCCGGAGAGCGCATTGATCACGTCCGGCGCATTTGCTTGAGCCAACTCATCTCCATCCAGATTTTCCGTAGCATATCCCAGTGAGCGCTTCTGACGTTCAATTCCAAAAGCGGTAACGACGACCTCTGACAGTTGTTTACCGTCCATCAGCAACACCACTGCTTCCAGGTTTTCATTAGCCGCAATCTCCTGACTCGCAAATCCGATATAGCTGAATACCAGCAAAGATTCTCGCGTTGGTACTTGTAGGCTAAAATTCCCGTCAAGGTCGGAAATCGAACCTGTGCCCGTGTCTTTGACAACAATGTTAACGCCGATCAGCGGCTCTCCACTTTCGTCTTGAACACTTCCAGACACCATAATCTGGGCCTGAACCGTAACACAAAACAGCGTAAAGGTCAACAGACATAAAAGGAAGGAAGGAAGTTTCCGAAGCATAGCTCTATGGCAGAATAAATGAAGTCAACAACATTGTCGCAAGTCATTTCTGCCCAACAATGCCAAACAAGTGGCTCAGCTGAAAACAGCAACATTCTCTTTCTTAATTGGGCAGAAACCGTGGCCCTAAAGATAAAGAATTGTGGCCGATCCCATGGCTACCATTGCAAAACTCCTCTCAAAAGTCGTGCAAGTTCAAACCTATTGACCCGTAAAGTCCATCCATACCTCTAAAGCAGCTCCATCCTTCAGGACTTCACAGCGATCAATCACCTCAAATTCCTGGAGCATTTTGATCAGCTCGTCCCGAAGCTTTCCCTTGCCATGACCGTGAATAAGCACAACACGCTGCACTTTCAGGTCGACTGCCTGCTGCACGAATTTTCTTGCTTTTGACAATTGAAATTCCAGCTCGTTCAAATTGGAGGTCGAGCGGTTATACTCGGGAAAATGGATAATGTGCAAATCCAGAGTAGACTTGAAGGCCACATTCTTTTCCAGGTCAAATTTGGCCTTCTTTTCGGTCCATCCAATCTTGTTGTTGAGTCGGTCCATCACCGGGTCAAATTGTTCCGGCTTGCGAAGACTCAGCATCTCAGCAGCTACAGTTCGGACTTCTTTATTGACCTTCACCAAGGCCATTCCGGTACTTTTGTCAATACCTTCAAATGTGGCACTCTCCTCTCCTACCCAAAGCAGGTCTCCAATCCACAAGTCCTCTAGGTTCATCGCATTCTACTTGAT
>JAHDEE010000412.1 GCA_020629005.1 Chitinophagales bacterium | reverse complement strand
AACCATTTTTGCTTGTAGAATGCCATAGTTTAAAGAATTAGTTTTTGTTAAAAATTATTTGATTTCTCTTTTGGATATACCTCAGGCACTCAAATTAGTTAACTAATTGTCAATCAGCGACAAATGCCGCCAAGATGCCCTAAGATGTCGGTTTATTGATAGTCTGATTTTGAACGGCCCAAGAATGTAAGCGCACAACGGAAGCCAACATATGACTTAGCTGTGTCAGCATATTCCCAATGGCGTGTACCATTCTGGATGTAGTAGGCTACATCTTTCCATGATCCACCTCGAATTACCTTGCGCTTCAATGTTACAGGATCATCCTCATCTGCATCCATACGGATATCTGGAGTCATATCATGTACAAAGCTGTAGGCATTCTCGAAGAAAGCAGAAGAAGTCCACTCTGCCACATTTCCGGACATGTTGTACAGTCCGAAATCGTTCGGGTGGTAACTGTAAATAGGCACTGTGTAGAATCCACCATCTTCAGGGTAGTTCCCTCTACCTGGCTTGAAGTTGGCTAGAATACAGCCTTGTGTGTTACGTACATATGGACCACCCCAAGGGTAAGGAGCATTTTCCAGACCACCTCTTGCAGCGTACTCCCACTCGTGCTCAAATGGCAGACGGAAGTCTTCGCTCATTGTTTTGCCGTTTTCCAGCTGCCAGTCGTTCCAGAATTTAGTTCTCCAGCCACAGAATGCATTGGCTTGGTACCAATCCACACCTACTACCGGATAGTCATCAAATGCTGGATGCCAGAAGTAGTTTCTGGTCATAGGCTCGTTATACGAGTAGGAGAAGTCATGAATCCAGACCAAAGTATCCGGATAGATTGCTACTTCTTTTTCCTCGATGTAGAGGTCTCGCGTAGCTTCACGATTCTTTTTGGAGGCTGCGTCTTTCCAGGCATACCAGTTATACTTGAACTTCAGCTGCTTGGCATCAATTTGACGCTGGAAATAATCAGTATTATCGCTGTGGTAGAGAGCTTCCAGACCTGAGGCATCTTCTGAACCGGCGGACCAGTCAATCATCATGTCCCAATCCAAAATCTGAGAGCCATCTTCTGTATCGATATAGTGATCAAGCATCGTGTGCCCGATCGAGTCTCTTACGTACTGCACGAACTGACGATACTCGTTATTCGAGATTTCGGCGTCATCCATGTAGAATCCCTGGATGGAAATAGCCTTGCTTCTCTGCACCATTGTATTGTTCACGTCCTGATCACTAGGACCGATGTGAAAAGTACCTGAGGGGATGTAAACCATTCCATGGGGATTGATAAGGTCCCATTCCGGTCTATCTGCTGCTCCTAATAGTTGTCCATTGTAGGATTTGCTCTTACAGCCGAAAATAGTCAGGATGCACAAAAAGAAAGCACCCAGCAGTCCAATCCGTTTCATAAGTGTCTGTTTATTAAATTTTTAACCTCCCCAAAGATTTTCTTCGGCGGAACTATTTCTTCTAAGTTTAATCAGCGCAGAAATCACCAATTTGGGATTAAGATACGCACATTTTCCTGAATAAAGGCCAAATAACAATCACGCTGTCTATAAAAACCTCGGATTGTAAATTACCTTACCTCCCTTTATAGTGTAAACACTTTTGAGGCGGTAATTCAATACGATCTCGTGCGAACCGCTATTCACGCCATTCAGCCCGGAGATCCCCGCATCATAGGAGTATCCAAGACGCAGCTGTTCGCTCAATTTCGCTCCCAATACCAGTGAGAGCGACTCCAGGGACTTGTCGTTAAAGCCCCGCAATGCAACCCCAACATCAACAAAGTCATCATATGCTAAAACAAGACTGGCCTGACCCTGCAATTGCTTCAAATTCGACTGAAGCAAAACCGCGGCTTTTAATGCCATCCGATGTGTTAAAACATACCTATATGACCCTGTTCCATACAGATGCTGCTCACCAGCTATCTGCACTTCAGACTCATTGCCATCCAGCTTGTATCCCGACTTTGTTACATTCAACATCGAAACACCCGCTGTCCATCCTTCTCCCTTGGCGAAAGCCCCTAAGCCAACATCTGGCTGCAGGCCGCTCGATGTTCCGCTCGGAATAACGCCATCCTGATGGTCTACCCCCGATCCATACACCCCGTCGGGCGAAATCAGCAGGCTTCCATCTAAACTCTTTTGTGCGACACCCAGACTCATCCCTAAGGACAAAACGTATGCAGGCTTTCTGAGTATCTTATAAGCGAACGAAAAACTCGCCCGCGTATTTCGTTCGGCACCTAATAAATCATTCGTGACTGCAATTCCTACACCACTGTACCAATATGGCACCGGCATATTTGCATTGACGTGCTGATTAAAAGGACTGCCTTCTAAACCTACCCATTGACGCCGCAAATGTCCATTTAGCTCAATGCCATCGGACATACCGGTATAGGCCGGATTGATTGCCAGCCAGTTAAACTGGAATTGGGTGTACTGAGGTAATTGCTGGGCTAATGCCGGTTCTGCTACACCGAGCACCCATATTGTAATGACCAACAGCAGGTTTCTCACTCTCATATCATAAATAACTCCTAAATCCGCTACGTATTGAGTGCAAACCTACAAATTGTTTAGGCCCATATCCCAATATGCTAAAACAACCTGAATTTTCGACATTATCAACGGCATTTAATACATCAATGTCAGCCCAGCTACTTAAAGCAATAGCTTGCTGTAGCTAAGCTACAAATGGAAATGATTTTGCATCAAATTATTCATTGTATTCAGGCTTTCCAGTCCACTTCCAGTCTTTCTTGTCCGTTTTTCCAGAGAACCGCTTCTATAGTCCAAAAATTATACCGATTGCAGGAGCGTCACCAATTGGCACGTGGAAATTTTAGTCCCGCTATCCGCTACAATACAAGCACCATGCAGTGGCTTCGCTGCTCCGCCTGTGCTGTCTGCTCTGGCAGCCAGCACAGGCGGGCGCTCAGTCCCCTGCCTGGCACTTGTATTTTCACTTCTATCGGGGCTATTTTGCACCGCCTCTCGGTCGCGGTTGGGATTTGGGAGAGAGTGGAGAGTGGAGAGTAGAGAGTAGGGACTAAAGACGGGAAAAATCCGTTGTCCGTCTTCAACGGGCGCTTCGACTAGGCTCAGCGACCGTTGAAGACTCCAAATTGGGTTGTTACTCACTCTGGCTCAGCGACCAGCCTGGGTTCCCTCAATGGTAATCCACATCCATGATCCGTATTCCCACACACACAACAGCAACAAAATAGCCCCGATGGTAGCGGAAATGCAGGTGCTATGCAGGAGACTGAGTGCCCAC
>JAHDEE010000411.1 GCA_020629005.1 Chitinophagales bacterium | reverse complement strand
ACTAGCCTTCGGTATTGGTATATATGTTCCAATAAAGGATTGTTTGTATGATTCTCAAAAGATGCTTCAACATAATCTTGCTTTAGCTTAAACCATTTCAAGGGCGGGTTACCGATTTCAGACCCACCTCTATAGATCTCGATTCTAGACAGGGAGGGCCCACCATCCATATCCTCTCTCTGCTCATGATGAAAACGAAGCCCCCAGGGGTTGTGCCCTCCGACAGCATAGTCAATACTTGTCAGATAAGGGATTTCCATTATTCTAAGCATCGCCGATCTATACAACTTAGGACTAATGCCACAGCCATTCAGAGGTTGAGCGTCATATGTCATTTTCTCAAACATCTCGATCCCTTGACGTTGAACTTTAAACTTACGATATATCAAATCGATGTTCTCTAGACCACTCGGGGACCTCACTCTGGTGAGAAACCAGCTGTTGGTAAATTTCCCCACAAAGAAAGGAATATCTAAAGGTCCTGTATCGCCGGTTATCTCAATTGTCTCTTCCTTTTCGGAAAATGTATACTCTGTGCCATCTGGTGTTGTTACAGTAAAACTATTCAGCAGGCCTCCGCCAACAAATTTTGGAACAATTCTTATATCGGCATGAGGGGAGGTACGTATGCTGTGCCCTTCTCTGTTTAAACAAAATTCACCCGAGAAACCTGGAAAATTGAATGTAAATATATCAGGCAAAGCATCTAATTCTCCATTTGCGATTCTTTTCTTTTGCTGTACAGTTAATTGACTTTCCAGTTCGGAAATCGAAGACAGACCATCTAGTTGTCCCTCTTGCGGCATTTCTGGGTCTGTAGAATACAAGGGCAAGTCATTGTTGAGGAAGCCTCGATCATTATCATCTGGTAGCCCCCTCACTTGTCTGGTTATTACACCACCAGCATTGAGAAGCCAACCCAGTCCGACTTCACTGGACTCTTGAGCTACCTTGATGCCTTCCCCTGAATGACGAAGAGAAATCGGAAGGCTGATTTGATTCCCTTCTATTGTATGGATTGGTATTTCTACATTAGGTTTGCCATGATATTTTGAGATGGCTCCTTGTCCATGACCTTGCCAGGCAGTTCCTTGAGGGCCAGGTGCAACCACTATGGGACTCATAGTCATTGCATTGGGATCCAACTCCTGAGCACTTGTTCTTAGGATAGTGCTGTTGATTAGAAATATAATCAGGCAGGTTGACAAAAAGATTCGCTGTATTGAATTTTGTCCAAATTGGGGAGAGAGTAGGTTTTTCATGGTTAATCATTGAATCTAGAGAAGTGATAAAAGGGAGATCGAATTATACCGCTCAATACTGATATCGGAGCCTGAAATAATCCCGGCTGAAAGTGAATGTATCTCCGTAGTACTATAACAAAAACTCAAAAGAAGGCATGCATCAAACAGGGCAATTGCTAGAATTACCCTATATTAGAAAGAAAAGCAAAGAGATCCAAGAATTCAATAAGTTTTTATGACCATAAATCAAATATTGCTTTCGTTAGCTTTGATAGGCATCGCTACAACCTCACAAGCACAGCCACTGCTCACAGGGGAAAATCTACCAAATGTCGGCACAAAAGTGATCATGCATGTGCTTGCCCAAGAAAGTCTCGACAATATTGAGCTGGAGGCAACGGCAGAGGAGGCACAAATTTGGGACCTCAGTGAAGCTGTGTATGAAGAAAGCAAACTGGTACACTTTGAGGAAGCAGAAAAGGTCAGAGGTAACAGTTATTGGCTCTATCAGGAATATGCAGTAATGGGCAGATCTGCTCCACTGGATGAACTAATCGGTTTCGATGTTGTGTCATTGCTGCAAGAGGCCGGACTTGATCTCAATCTCGACGACAACGAATCTGTACTTGGTCATGCCCACTATAATATCACTGGATTTGACGAGAGACGAAACCATCTGGGAACCATGTCTCAACTTGGCTATCTGGAGAAAACCAACTTTGCTGGGGGACAATACAACTTATACCTTAGCCCACTCGAACTCGGAGACAGTGTTTCCTGGGAACTCGGCTATGGCGCGGCCATTAGCTTCGAGCCCGAACAATACTTCAGTTCAATGAGCATCTTTATAAACCGAAAGCAAATTGCAGATGCATATGGTGAATTGATTTTGTCTGATGATAATTATGAGGTACTCAGAATCGAAGAAGAAAACCACTTTCACGTAATTCTAAATGGAATCTTGGACACAAATTTCGTGAACAAAACCTACTACTACTTCAGTGAAGGAGAGGATTATCCTGTGGCTATCGCAAGATATACCGACAATCCAGATGTGCTTAGCGAAATGGAGGTTCGAGGAAAGCCAACAGATGTTGCCGAGCTTTCCGAAGCCAGCTTTGAAGAAAGGAATACCTGCCTGAGGGTAGCCTTCGACAATGTCAGCAGCTTTATGGTTGCCAGTTCTTGGGATTTTGGAGATGGAAATTCCAGCAATTTAGCACATCCCACACATACTTATGCAGATGAAGGCTTGTACAATGTCACACTTTCAAGCCTCGACATAAATGGGACTGAGCATACGTTCACTCGCACTATATCTGTGCAGTGCGATCTAGAGCAGGATTTTGACTATCATGAAAATTGCAGGTTTGTTGATTTTACCAATCTTACTGTAAATGACACATCGTCTGTATGGGATTTTGGTGATGGAGAAACGAGCACGCAAGAGCACCCTTCCCATTACTATTCGGAACTCGGCGACTACACAGTTACCCTTGAATCAACCAGCATCATAGGGGAAGTTACAAGCACGAGTATGGAGATTGCAGTGGAATGTCTACCGATCGCAGATTTTAGTTACGAATATGAAGAAGACTGCCGAACAGTTTCTTTTCAAAGCCTTAGTCAATACTATGAAGATCTGGAATGGGATTTCGGTGATGGAACAAGCGATTCATGGTATTCTCCAGAGCATCAGTTCCCCCATCAAGGGAGTTTTGAGGTTAGGTTGACCGTATTCAATGATCTTGGGCAGGAGCAGACTGTCTCCGAAACAATTACGATCGACTGTGGGTTTCATGCAGATTTCACGATCACTCAGGATGATGAAATATGCCAGAAATACCATTTTGAAAGGCTTAGTGATGTTCCGGCCAGTATTGCGTTCGAGCCTAGTCATAATCTGACATATCTATATCTGCCACCCAGCCACACTTACTCCGAAGATGGTGAATACGAAGTAAGCTTGATTGCCGAGGCATTCTTTTGGGAAGAGTTAGATACAGTCATCAAGATCATCTCCGTTGATTGCGCATTGCCAATCGAGGAAGTTCGTC
>JAHDEE010000410.1 GCA_020629005.1 Chitinophagales bacterium | reverse complement strand
CGTCAGATAGCACTTCTATTGCAGATGCTCCACTGCTTGTTTGGGTTAAATTCAGTAGTTTCTCAAAGGTATCCTGAGCAAGAATCGCGCTGCTGTTGCAAACTGAGAGGACTAACAAGAGTAAATTTAGCTTGTGCATTATCGTATTTTGGTGAAGGGCTGGTGATGGATTGATAGCCTAAAGATGCATGATCCACATGGCTGCGTTGCAAAGTTGTGTCTGGATCTTTTATCACCTGCGCAGCCAAGACGCATGCGATGCGTCTCTACGTTACCTCCTTTCTCTCTTTGCTCCTAGTATCACCTGTCTGGCTTAGACGCATGCGATGCGTCTCTACGATTATCCGTGCTCTTTGCTCTTTTCTCCTATCGGGAGTGTTGAAACGAAGAGAGGAGGCGATCTACTCCGCGGTCTGTGACCCCATATCCCCAAAACAGAGACTTACGGCCAACCAAGCTGTCGGCGCGACGGGAACGGGACGCTGGGAAGTCGAACTCCCGAATCCGCAGGCCATAATCCCGAATCTCCAAACAGAGACCTACGGCTAACCAAGCTGTCGGCGCGACGGGGGCTTCACGCCGGACGGTCGAACTCCCGAATCCGCAGGCCAAAATCCCGAACCCCCAAAACAGAGACTGACGGCCAACCAAGCCGTCATCCGAGATTCATCGACCAGAACTATATAGTGCCGCTGAACTTGACAATGATGGATACGCTGATCTGGTACTCAAAAGTATTCGCAAGGGAATGATGATTACCTGGCGCATTTTGATAATTCATACCTGTATCCACAGCTGGAGATCGTTGATCTCGATCAAGATGGTATATTAGATCTAGTGGGTATCGTGTCCAATACGGATGCTCTGATTGTAAGCAAGGGGCTGAGTAATAGAACTTTTGAAACGATTTTGGTGAATTTGGAGTAAAACCAATTAACTTTTCTAGCACCCAAGCTCTTTTTTTGACTTAGAATTCACTGATAATTGAACTATTCATGAATGATATCACAACTGTGTTATGTCAGTTATGTTTTCTCTGAAACTATGTGTAATTTTGCATTATGTAGCAATTTGCATTCAGGAATTATTGATGAGATCTGTCTTATGAAAAGTCGAGGAGACTTATTGGTTTGAAAGATTTAGTATCTCCCTTTAAAAGATAGAAAATGGTATCAAAGCTATTGATATGGTGTATGTTCTTGCCTGCGGTAATAATAACTGCGCAAGAAAGCGAGCGGCTGGTGAGCGATCAATATTTAAGCACTCCAACTTGTAGTGTGGAGTTTATGGCTGGAACAACTGTAGTTTATAATAATCTCGGAAAGGTAGTCTCGGGAACTCCCACAAAAGATGTTACAGTAAATGTTGGCAGTACCACGGTTTGTGTTCAAGGTGGGGAATCTTTCGAACTTCACGAAAGCGGCAGTTTGAGCAGTGGTGTGCTTTGCGAAACCCATTGTAGGAATTCTCATAACCCTAAAGATTGCTATCAGGCTGGGACAAGAGCCAAGTTTGGCCCATCAGGAACCTTGATTTCTGGAATACTCACTGATGATGCAGACTTCAGTTCCTCTTCGACAGGACCACGAGTAACATTTAGAGCAAACACCTGCGTTAATTTCTATAGTCATGGCCGAGTTAAGAGTGGTGTCTTGGCAGAGAATATCTATTTGGAGGACCGAGGTTTGATTGTGCCTCTCTCAGCTTCAACAAGAAAATTCGGGGATACAGGCCGCTATAGAATTGAGTTTAAGCGCGGTACTTCTATTAAGTTCTACAGTAACATCCGGAGTTACCTTGCCTCTGGGACACTAGCGGAGGATCAATATTTAACTAGCCCGTATGGGGCTAATCGAGCCTTATTTCAAGAGGGATCCGGTGTTGAATTCGCTATTAGCGGAGGTGTCATAAAGGGAGTGCTGGCAAAAGAGAGCTACTTAGAAAATGGCGACTGTCGTTCACAGTTCGCTGCAGATTCCGCGGTTCACTTTGATCGAAAAGGAAGAGTGGTAAAGGGCACATTGTGTCAAGATACATATCTGCCGACGTTGAACAGCAGGGCCAAATTCGATCGCGGTACTACAGTTCAGCTTGATGAGCAAGGGCGGGTGATAGATTGGTACAAATGACCTTTTGTGATGCAACATTTACACTTCTATCAGATGCCATCTTTCGCATTTATACTACGCTTGGCCCTGATGTGACTATTGAATACAGATCACCAGGAAGAAAATGTCACTCCTCATCATCCTTCAATCTCCTTCTCAACTCTTCCAACATTCTTTGCTGCTCCTTCAATTTTTCGTCTTTGGCTTTAATTTCTTCCTGCGAGGATTTCAATTGTTCATCTCTGGCTTTAATTTCTTCCTGCGAGGATTTCAATTGTTCATCTCTGGCTTTGATCTCACGGTGAGCTCTCTCCTGCACAGCCTCTTTTTCTCTGATATGCCGCTCGATTGTCTCAACTACCTCTTCCTCAATTTCCATATCCCTTAGTACTTTGCCATCCGTAGCTCCGCGTCGCAGCCGATCTACTATTTCCAGTGTCAATGCTTGCTCAGCAAACTCACTTTCCTCAATTTCAAGCAGTCGGGAATCTCCCGAAAAACGGAAACTCTGGTTAAATACTTGTAAAATCCCTTCTAGCTCAGTTCGTTCTTCAGATGGTAGCTCCGGAATCACAATGACATAGCTATCATGGGTGAGTTTCTCCACAAACTCCGTTTTAACATCCAGCTTTTGGCCGGTGATCAGGTCAACATATTCGCGATTGACCTTCAGAATTGAAGTGTTGATTCTCGGAAGTGAAAAGCCCAGAAAGTAGATCGTAGTGATTGGCAGGGCCATTTGCTCGGTCTGCCCATTGTCTTTCAACACGTCTACCTCCTTGCGGTAGTTTTCTGCGATGTATCGACGAAAACGCATCAGGTCTTCATACATCTTTGCCTTTTGTAACTCAATCAACACCGTTTTGTATTCACCAGCGGCAGTCTTGATCGTGGCCTTAAAGTCCAGTCTCAAAATCAGAATGCCAAACTTCTCTACCTGACTGGTAAACTCCTGAGGCTGCATTTCCAGCCGCTCGACCTCCTCACCAATGATCTTGGCGATTAGTTTTCTTGCGATCTCTCGGTCCTCCAGTAGGTACTTGAAGGCTACATCGTATATGGGGTTGATTACGCGCATTCCAAAATGAGAATAAGTGAATAGTTTGCAAAATGCAAAAACTTTAGTCCTTTGATCGCAATATCCGTTGAATTAGCTACATTTAAGGACAAAGCAGGGGTGAGTACAATATAATTAGATCAGTACTAGAACGATAGTTCCAGAAAAGGTAAACAATGCAGTGTTGCTCTTTGCTCCTAC
>JAHDEE010000409.1 GCA_020629005.1 Chitinophagales bacterium | reverse complement strand
TAAGCAGTAACTTCGGTCAGTGTTTGCCGGGTATTTCTTCCCAAGTGATACCGCGCTGGCTACGGTATCTACTTATTATCAAAGAAGATATTGATGTAGGTAAGATCTATGGTGGCTAAGGAGAACCTTCTCTGTACATACTACTCCACAAAACCATAATGCTCCATCAAATCGCCCACTTGTCTCCTTTTCCAGCCAGTCAATTGATCGTATGCTTGGCCCCAAAGCATAGTGGAAGCCAGTTCCCGCATCTCCATAGGGGGCTCTGATTTTAGGCTCAGGCGATATCTCGGGATTTGGAGGATTAGAGGGTTCATTTCTTCTTTTTGGAGCGAAACAGTCTCCCTCGTCGCACCGGGCTACGCGCTGTCCGTTCCAATGCAGGCACCATACAGGGGCTTCGCTGCACCAGGCAGCAGGTCTTGCTAATGCAGCCCTGCTGCCTGGGCGCTCAGTCCCCTGTCTGGCACCTGCATTTCCTCTTCCATCGCGGCTATTTTGCGGGCTGCAGTGGCTCGTGGAAAAAGGGAAGGCTTGCCTTGTTCGCAAACTAGAAAGGCCACGCGGGTACTCCCGAATGGCCTTTCAATTCATAGCTCGCAACGCATTACCTCACACCTGCCTGATTGATACTGCTCGGCGCAAACTGGCTCGACGGCACTGGCACATGCAGGTGGTCGCTACCGCTTCGTCTACGGCTGTAAGCCAATACTGGATTCAGCCTTAGAAACAGACTACTATGGTCTTAAGGAGGAAAAAACGCTGATAGAGTTGCCCTTGTAATTTGTCACCCAAAGCTCCTCGTCAATCAGTAGTACATCAGTGGGCTTTTCAAGGCCCTCCGCTATTATCTGCTGCAAGGCACCTTTGAGATCATATATTAGCAAGCGATTGTTCTCGAAATCGGTGACGAAGAGCTGATCATCAGATACAAAAATCCCAGTGCTGGCATTCATTTGCTCAGCCTGACCGATGGTCAGTAGATGAATGCCCTCTCGATCAAATACCTGAACTCGATTGTTGTAGGCATCGGCCACATAGAGTCTATCTCCCGCCCATTGCACATCGGTGGGATAGTGAAACTCACCACTCGCTTTGCCCTTTTTACCCAATGACTTCCAATCAGTTCCCAGGGTATATAGAACTCGATGGTTGTAAAAATCTGCGATTGCAACTTGCCCGTTAGAGACATCGACTCCTGCCGGAGCATCCAGCTTTTCATTCAATTTCAAGGCAGATGAACCTTGTGGCGAGATAATGGTAATCTGATCTTTTCCGTATTCAGGAACATACAGCTTATTCCCCTCCGCATCGATATGCATGGGGCGCTCAAAACCACTTTTGGATTCCAGCTGCTTGCCAGATCGGTCAATGGCTATCAGTTTGTTGTTGTCACCATCGGCCAACCAGACTTTGTCCTCGGAAAAGGTGAGACCTATTGGGCTGGCCCTTCCCAGATCTATCACCCGATTGGGATGCCATTGCGTTTGGCCAGGCTTGCAGGAAAAAGTTGCGGCGACGATGACTAATATTACAAGTCGATACATGAGTTTAGGTTTTGAAGGGGGAGGAGCTGGCTCACTCCTCCTCCTGTAAAAGATAAGGAAATTTACTGGCGATCGTATTGACAGCAGCCAGGCAATCCTTCATAAACTTCGTCAGAAGCTTTTGCAGTACTGGTATCGTGACCATCTGCTGCAATTGCAGCTTCTATTTGCTCCTGAGAATTTAGCGACTGATCATAAGTTACAGTGATGAGTTTGGATTTTTGGTCCCATTCTGCCGCTATTACGCCCGCCTGAGCTTTGGCACTTTTCTCAATTCTGGCTTTGCACATTCCACAGTTTCCAGCCACAAAAAAGCTGACTTCAACCAATTGTAGCTCATCTACTTCGACCGGGGCAGTGGCGGCGGTTTCATCTATGCTTCCGTCGGCGCGCATTACGGCAACATTCACTGCTGTGTAGCCAGCAGCATCAACTTGCTGTTCCACACGGTCCATCTGCAAGCTATCTGCAGCGGGATAAGAAAAGGTCATTACACCAGTTTCCATTTCGATTTTTACATCGTCAATACCTTCTAGTTCCTTGAACTTCTTTTCAAGTCCGTAGGCGCAGAAGGGGCAACCTAGTCCGTCGACTTTTACCTCAAAGAAATCCTTGTTGTCCTGGGCCATAGATTTGTTGGTCCCAACTATCAGCAGCATCAAGGTCGCTGCTATAATTATTAAATATTTCATGTTTGTAAATTTTGTTTTTAGAGAATAATTCGGGTGCCTAGAAAAACGCTGAATTTTCTTTCAGACAGCATCGGCATATCTTGTAACAAGGGAAACTGGGCCGCCAAATCAAGGGTTAGCCTTCCTTTGGCATACTGAATGCCCTGTGCATAAAGCAGTAGATACTCCTTCGCCTCGGTGAACCAACTGCTTTGGTACTCAAAGTATAGATTGACTTGATTCACAGGATAAGATGGTTTTCGTAATGGAAGCCCAAATCCCAATTTGTACCTCAATTCGTTTCGGTTTCCGTCAGGCATTAAATTGAAGCCCAACTCGTTCGATACTCCATATTTGATGGACTCATACCCGGCTACAATCCCTTGGTAAGACTGATATTTGCCGGTGCTTATTCCATCAATTCCCAGGGACATACCGGTTGGTAGCGTTTGCAAGGTTTTGGCCACCAACCTAAAAGTCTTACCCATTTGATCTTTGCGATGAAATTGGTACTTGCCTAAGATGGCAATATCTCCTAGTCCATTTTCGCTGTTCTCTTGTTCCGCTACGGGGTTGTGCACCACGAATGGAACATGAATTCCCACCAAACTGCTGGAGGTCGGTAGATAGTGGAACATCACTGGAGCACCCACAGTAGTAGATTGTTCTGTACTACGTAGCTCGGAGAGGGTCTTTAATAGCATTGTTTTGGCTCCTAGCATGATGGGTTTATCAGCAGTGATGGGTGGACCCTGTGCATTTGCATGCAGTGCCAAAAAAGTGAGCACCACAATGCCTTTTAAGCATTTCGCTTTCATGTTTTTCCAGATTGACTGAAATGAATAGGTTTATAATATTGATTCCATGAGCGCTCGGAAACTGACTAAACTTCAGAGCGGCGTTCGTCAAAGATCAGACAGGTAGCAGAAAGCGTTTCTCAGCTAAATCGGATAGCCAAGGCAATTATGCTTAGAGCTTAGGGTTTGGCATTTCCACCAAAGATGCATCAACTGCATTTTTGAAATCAATACCAGAATGTGAGACCTGATTTTTGATTGGGATCGGCTAAGGGATAGGGTATCAATAACTGTACGATTTTGACGCCGCTGAAAATGATTTAGACGAGGCATTTTTTGACAGCATCCTTGTTGGCTGGTGGAGAAA
>JAHDEE010000408.1:1820-3391 GCA_020629005.1 Chitinophagales bacterium | reverse complement strand
AGTGGATTCTGAAACACAAAGGTAGACTTATTCTCCCTCAGAACAACTACTTTTCTATTGGTTCTTTCGTAGCAATCTTCCTTCCACTTCATTCTTCCAAATCTAATAATTTCCCAAATTCAATGGAAAGCTCATCACTGACTTCATCAAGCTTGTCACCAGACAGAAGCCCAGTATCCTTATCGAGTAGATTTAGCTTTGATCCGTTCTTCAACGAATAACCGGCAAGCTGGTTCGGGTTAATCTGCTGCAGGGAGGGGATCAATTTGTCTAGTTTTTTCCGTTTAACCTTATCATTTGTAGACTCCCGGATCAGCCCTGCCTCAAGCAAATTATTGAGTGTGGTTAGGGTATAAGGGCTGTGGGTCGTAATGACAAATCGAAATCGTTTTCCCTCGTAAGCAAAGAGGGTGGCTAACACTTCGAGCACTTGTTTCTGAGCCTTTGGAAAAAGATGCGCCTCGGGTTCCTCAATGTAAACCATGCAGCCCTTGAAGGGCTCAAGGACAGACGATATCTTGAGTAGCAATCCCATCAAAATGACAAGCAGAGGCAGTGTTTCCTGCTGTCCCGAAGAAGCCATCGCAAGATTTACTTTTCTGCCATCCGGATGGACCAAATAATCCAGTCCATTTTCGTGCTTGTAGGAGCCTTTAAGAATTTTGGTGAGCAGTGCAAATATCAATTCCGGTTGAGGGCCAGTTGTTTGAGTTTCCTTATTGCGACTCCAGTAAAGTCTCTTTAGATTTTCATACTCAAATCCGAATTCTAGAATGAAGGGGTCAAGAGATCTGTTGTCTCTCAAGAAAGCAAAAATATTGCTTTGCAGGATGGAAAAGAAACTTCTTCCAGCCGGCACAAATACTTGCTTGAAAGCAACAGCAGGTCCGTAAGTCTGCATTAGATACTGAAGATATTCTCGCTTTGCATCGTCCTGTAGCTTTCGCGAAGTTGGAAATGCATCCTCTTTAACGTAGCTCTGATCTAGACCGAGGAGCTGCCTGCATCTGTCGATCACCAGATCAACGGCTGCATTATGAGTTAGCTCTAATCTCCCCTTGTCCTCTCTGTTCAATTGCAGCTGAGCTTTTCCAATCACGTACACTATAGTAAAGGTGCCTTCAGGCCAGGTTTCCATGGGAAATCTGTCAAGAAACAGTTGCAGAAATCGTTGTTCCAAGGTTTCTTCGCTGTTTCCGGAAGTGTAGTAATTCAGAATTTCATAGAAGAAGCTTCTGAAATGGTAAATCAACTTTGCGCAGACAGATTTGCCCGAAGCCTGAGGACCAATCAAGACTGTCATAGCCTTGAGGTCGAAAGTGGCGTTTTTTAGTCCACCAAAGTTGTTGATCCTGATCTTCTCTTTTCCTGAAGAAGCCATCGCTCTGCTAGTTTAGACTCGACACGTACCTCTGATCCATGCAAGGCTCAATTTGCTTCCAAAATAGTAAAATTATGTCTTTCTGCTTCACGCATGCTTGAAGCTGTCTCTGGCCGTCTACAATTTCTCCTAATTCTGTATATCGTCCTGCTACCTGCTACCTGCTACCTGCTACCTGCTACCTGCTACC
>JAHDEE010000408.1:0-1720 GCA_020629005.1 Chitinophagales bacterium | reverse complement strand
CATTCCCTACTGTCCATATTCCACTCCCAACTTCTTCAACATCGTGATTCCATTCTTATTGTCAGGGTTTAGTTCGAGCGACTTCTTATAATTTTTGATGGAGAGCTCGACACCAGCTGGTCTATTTCCTCTATAGTTGTCTGAGCCTTAACATTGGTGATAATGGCTGCGAAAAGGACAAAGAGCATGCATACCGCAATCGGCATCTTTTGTGTGACTAATTTCATAGGATATTCAATTTTATGATTCACGTAGGGTTCGCTGCCCTTAAGGTACACATAGCTCTTTGTTGTATTGGATGTTCAAGTGTTAAAATTAGTTATGCTGCCACTGCTGCTTCTCCTAATTCGAAGGATGAACCGATTGCAAACAGCACTCTATGCAAGTGATATTATCAACCCAGTAGCTGCCGAAAACGGTATCAGAAGTGTGCCAGACAGGATGTATATTGCCAGTACAATTCTGCCCAAACAAATTAGACTCTATCCTTAAGTTTGAATACTGGCTGGGAGCCAGACCTCCGATCTGCATGGTTCCTCCATTGATGTAATTGTGGTTTATAAGGATGTCCGAGTAGACATGTTGTTGATTGCCTTCTTTTAGCCAAATGACTTGCCCGGTATATGGTAAGCCATCCCTCTTTACTCCATTCAACCAATTATTGGTGATTTCAATATTGCTCCCCTGCAAAACCTGAATGCAATCATTGTGACTGGCATCAGAGCCCCAGGGATTGTTCTCGGGAACATAAGCCAGGTGGGTAATGAAATTGTTGTTTATGCTCACATTATCTCCTTTGATACCTGCACCATCAGCTGTATGAAAGATCAGACTATTCGAAAGTGTGACAGGTCCAACATGCCCATCTGCTCCAAAACCGTTGGTGCAAGAGGGCATTGTTTCACAGTGGTCCAAACCATCCATGGTGCAGCGATCGGCAGTACCACTGCTGCCGCTTCGAAAGGCAATCAAAGCCATTCCAGTTTGGCTTTCTACATATCGAGTATAGTTTACCCGCACATCTCTCAACTCGACATTAGTATCCCAGACTTCCACTAAACCGTCTACAATGCAATTGCGCATGATCACATCACTTTTCTTGATTTTGACGTGACAAGTAAAATGAATGTTTTCGACGATCCCGTCAGGGAAGCTATAGTCACTGACCTCATAGGTTCCATTGCTGTTGTTGCTGGTAATTGTAGTATTGATGGCAGATTCGTCTAGTTGCGCTCCATAAGCCGTAAGGTTTTCCCTGTTTGCATAAGTGGGTTCCTCCCCATTTGCAGGCAAGTAGTCTGTCACCAAATCCTCCATCATGCAAGTCGGCTCACAGTCCACATTGACAGGATTGCTACAACTGTCGACTTCCAAAAGAATCACAGTCGCAAGTAGCGGAATGAACAAAAATTTCGTCATAAATCTAAGTTTGTTGTTGTAAAAAAAAGATTAATAGCCCCTTCAGGCGTCATAAAATAACGCCAAACATAAACTGAACATTTTAGCAAATGGAGGAAATATTCTATTGGTTTTATTGTATTTCGTGCCTAAGAGAAACCGGTAATCAATTGATTATCAATTCTTTGCTATTGTTTTGAAAAGTAGTTTGTACAGCAATTTGGTCTCTCGCCAGCCGTAGCGGCAAGCCGGGAGTGTCCATTTTTGCTTGTCATCTAGTGCGAGTGCTAAGACGCATGCGATGCGTCTCTACTTTGTTCTT
>JAHDEE010000105.1:13941-20993 GCA_020629005.1 Chitinophagales bacterium | reverse complement strand
TGACAGAAATAGAAGCCCTTAAAGGTGGTGCGAATTTCGTTTGCGTAGCACTAGTGCAGCAACCCATTGATCTTCGAAACACTGTCCTTAGCATCGCCATACAACATGTTCGTATTGCTTTTGAAAAAGAGCGGGTTCTGTACACCAGCATAACCCGTTGCCATTGAACGCTTCATCACGATCACATTTTTAGCATTCCAAACCTCGATCACTGGCATGCCGTAAATGGGACTATTTTCATCATCTAATGCACCAGGATTGACAATGTCATTGGCACCAATCACAAGCACGAGATCGGTATCGGGTAAGTCGTCGTTGATTTCTTCCATTTCAAGTACAATATCATAAGGAAGATTGGCTTCTGCGAGTAGAACGTTCATGTGTCCTGGTAGTCGACCAGCCACGGGATGAATTCCAAATCGAACCTCTTTATTCTCTGACTCTAGTTTTTCTACCATTTCCTTGATAGGAAATTGGGCTTTGGCAACGGCCATACCATAGCCGGGAACAATGACTACAGATTTGGCCTCCTTCAATAAGGCTGCCACCTCACTATGATCCATTGCGGTAACCTCTCCTGTAACAGCCTTGGCCGGCCCGGTCGGAGTGGCCCCGAATCCTCCGAAAATAACAGAGAAGAAAGATCTGTTCATGGCTTCGCACATGATGATTGATAGAATAGCTCCAGAGCTTCCTACCAATGCACCGGTAACGATCAACAAATCATTGCCTAGCATAAACCCGGCTGCTGCCGCTGCCCAGCCGGAGTAGGAATTGAGCATCGAAACCACCACCGGCATGTCCGCACCGCCAATAGCCATAACCAACATGATTCCTATAAAGGAAGCAATAGCTGTCATGATAATCAGGTAGAGCATGCCACCGGTGCCTGTTGCCATCGAGAAGAAAACGCCGAGCACAAGACAGCCGATAACCAACAAAATGTTCACCATATGACGACCCGGATACAGCAAAGGTTTTGATCTGATTTTACCTTCTAGTTTGCCCCAGGCTATAATCGAACCTGTAAAGGTGATTGCGCCAATAAATACGCCAATAAAAATCTCAGCAAGATGTATGCTGTGGCTCACTCCGGTAATTGCTTGTGTGTGTGGGTCGATGTAAGAGCCAAAACCAACCAGCACGGCAGCCAGCCCAACGAAGCTATGAAGTATGGCAACCAGCTGAGGCATGGAGGTCATCTCTACACGCCTGGCCAACAATAGACCAATAACGGAGGCGATCGCAATTGCGGCGATAATGTAGGCATGGCCTGCTACACCTTGACCAAGGACAGTGGACACTACTGCGATAATCATTCCGATGATGCCATAGAGCACTCCCCTTCTCGCTGAGGTTTGAGATGAGAGCCCACCAAGGCTCAGTATAAACAATATGCTGGCAAAGAGATACGATGCGAGTTGAACTTGTGCTGATATCATTACTTGGTTCTAAACATTTGCAACATTCTGTGGGTAACCAGAAATCCACCTACAATATTGATACTTGCAACAAGAATGGCTATGAATGCGAGTATAGTAATGGGATCGGATAGGTCATTTGTGGTTTGCAGTAGACCGCCGATGATAATAATGCCGCTAATTGCATTTGTAACTGCCATAAGCGGTGTGTGAAGAGAATGCGAGACATTCCAAATGACTTGCCATCCGATGAAAACCGAAAGAACGAACACAGTCAAATGTTGCATGAAATCAGCAGGAGCGAACATTCCAAGGAAGTACAAAATCGCACCAATGATCGCAAGCGTAATTGCGGATCTTATTCCCTTCTTTTTAGCTATTTCTGCTTCTGAGGGTTTCGGCACTGAAGAAACTGCTTCTTCGACGGCTTTAGGCTTTTGCGGACTAACAGGCAATGGTGCCGGTGGCCAGTTGACCTTTCCATCATGCGTCACCATTGCTCGCGAGACCACCGCATCTTCCATGTCGATTTTGAAATCTTCTGCCTTGCCCATATCATCCAGTAGGTGGCAGAGATTATTACCATAAAGTTGGCTGGCTTGTGCGGGCAACTGATCAAGCTTTCCTACAATCGTTACTCCATTATCTGTCGTAAAAACTTTTCCGTGTTTACTGAGCGTACAATTACCTCCTGTAGATGCAGCGAGATCAACAATCACCGAACCAGGTTTCATTTCCGCCACATGGTAGTCCAGAATTAGCTTGGGTGCCGCTCTACCAGGAATCTGCGCGGTTGTAATGATAATATCCACTTCTTTTGCCTGCTCTTTGAACAAGGCCATTTCCGCATCAATGAATGCCTTGCTCATCACTTTGGAATAGCCAGAATCAGTAGAGCCATCTTCATCGATATCGACAGTGAGAAAGCTCGCGCCCATACTCTCGATTTGTTCTGCCACTTCCATCCGTGTATCAAATGCCCGCACGATCGCTCCCAGGGATTTTGCTGTGCCGATAGCTGCTAATCCCGCTACTCCAGCCCCAATCACCAATACTTTTGCTGGATCGACTTTGCCGGCTGCAGTGATTTGTCCATTTAAGAATCGACCAAAATAATTCGCTCCTTCGATCACGGAACGGTAACCTGCAATGTTTGCCATGGAGGAAAGCACGTCCATCTTTTGCGCTCTCGAAATTCTTGGAATTGCGTCCATGGCGATGGCGCTAATTCCTTTGGATGCAAGCTTTTCAAGCAGCACTTGATTTTGTGCTGGATATAGGTAACTCAGGACTACCTGCCCACTGTGCATTTGTTCTATTTCTGCATCTGCGAGGGGTTGGACTTTGAGGATAATATCAGTTTCCTCAAACAATTTCTCACTTCCATCCACCAGCATCGCACCGGCTTCTTTGTAATGGACATCACTAAAATTCGCTTTTACTCCGGCGCCTTCCTGGATGAACACTTCAAAACCCTGCTTTTGCAGTCTCCTTACGGTTTTGGGTGTGGCGCCGACCCGACATTCCTCGTCGGACAGCTCAGTGGGAATTCCTACTTTCATATGCTCTTCGTCTTGATCGTAAACTACTGCTCAAGCATTCTTAGTGCTTTTAAAGATGGCGTCTACCTCCAATATTAATGACGACTCATCCTTTGTGTTGCTACCTTGAGCAGGCTACAGTTCTCTGCCTTAATATAGGACCAAAATCTGTATTTCTTACTATGAGCTTCAGAGGATTCGGGCAATATGACGTTAAAGCAACGGTTCTGAACCTCGACCTTTATAGTATTCGATTTTGGCCTGAAATAAGGTAGCCATCCTCTTAGCCCTCCATTTGGCTTCTTCGGCTTTTACGCCAGAGAACAATTCATCCACAGTATCAGAAAAGAGAGAAAGCCATTGCTCGAAATGTCTTGCATCCACGGGAAGCTGTGCATGCGGCTTGAATGGGCTGCCTTGGTAGCTGTGTTCGTCGAGCAATACGGTCTGCCAAAAGCGATACATTTTATCAAGATGCGCTGGCCAGTTATCTTGAATCACGCCAATAAATATCGGTCCAAGCAGTTGGTCTTCTCTTATCTTGCCGTAAAATTTGTCGACTAGAACCTGGATATGGTGTAGATTTTCGATGTCGGACTTGTGTGCCGTCATAAGTAAGAGCTTATTGCGCAAGTTAGGCATTTAATATTTTCCAGATTTGCTACCAATGCTGCCGCATAATAAGAGGCGGAGGGCAAGGAGAAACTAGTGCTGCGTAAACAAAGTATGTGACACCATTAAGGAGCTTATCTTTTTGTCAGCCTAGGCGCGAGGATGGAGCATAGCCTTAGCTACGTGACTGACGAGCAACGAAGGATGACAGAAATAGAAGCCCTTAAAGGTGTTGCGGACTTCGTTTGCGTAGCACTAGTACATTGTGCCCGGGTCATTAGTAAAACTGATCTGAGTGTTTGCTAAATTTGTGCAACGATGGAAAAACCTGACTCATCCGATACGCTTAATAAGCGGCAGTTTGAGCAATTGTTCAAATCTCACTTTGCCTATGTATGCAATTTTGCTGTGCAATACGTGGGCGATCATGACACGGCTCAAGACATTTGTCAAAAGGTCTTCATTACCATATGGGAAAAGAGATCTACAGTTTCAGCTTCCAGAGCCAAATCATATTTGTTTACCGCAGTAAAGAATCGATGCCTAAATTACATCAGAGACCAAAAGAAGTTTAGAAGCAGGGTATTAGATCTGGATTGCGGTGATATTGAAATTGAGATAACTGAAGATCATGAAGCCGAAGCCGAAGAGCTAAAAACAAGGATTGAAGATGCCCTGAACGAACTTCCTCAAAAATGTCGAGAGGTATTCGAAATGAGTCGATATCGAGGCATGAAATACTCGGAAATTGCGAAAGAACTGGATATTGCCCAAAAGACGGTGGAAGCGCATATGAGTAAAGCCCTCAAGATCTTGCGCCAACGTCTCAAGCTAATTATCTTCCTGATTATCAACATGCTAACTGTAAGTTAAGACTAGTGCGACCTGGATAGGATACCTAAGAGGTAGAAATTTCCAGTCTGACACTAAGGGTATTTGTCTGAACTGGTGTCCAAAGACCAAAAGAACCTTATTGAAGAACAATGAACACAAAGGAGCAAGCACAATATGATGACTTGAGCATCAGGTATCTGAGTGGGAATAGCGATCCAACAGAGACAAAAAAATTGGAACAATGGGTACTTGCCGATCCTGCAAACAAGCAGCACTTTATGCAGTTGAAGAAAGCATGGATACTTACGGGTATGCAAGAGCAAGAACAAATGGATCAGGATCACGTTGAAGCAGCCTGGCAAAATGTGGAACGAGACACAATATCGAGGACTAAAGTGGTTCCAATGAGTTCAGCTTCAAGTGTCAGAAACTGGCTAATGATTGCTGCTACTTTAGCAGCTTTCGCTGCTGCTGCTATAGGCACAAGCTACTTTTTCTATCGAACGAATGATCTGAGCGTAGCTTCTGAAAGTGAAGCAAAGACCATCACCTTGCCGGACGGCAGCGAAGTGAGGTTGAACCAAAACTCGAGACTCTCCTACCAAATCGCTGAAGGACAGCGAAAGGTAAAACTAGCAGGCGATGCTTTTTTTGATGTTCGTAAACAAACAAGCAATCCTTTTGTGATCTATACTGAAGGATTGCAGATCGAAGTACTTGGTACTTCGTTCTACGTCGATTCAAGACAGAAAGCACAGGAGGTACAGGTTATCGTACAAGAAGGTAAGGTGCAGGTGAGCAAGGAAGCTCAAAAAGTAGTTTTGACGGCAGGACAAAAGGCTAGCTACAGTAAAGCCAGTTCTTTATTGCAGCGAAGACCAAATCAAGACGGCAATTTCGCTTCCATCAAGACCCAAAAGCTGGTTTTTTCGGATTCAAGAATGGATGAGGTTGTCTTTGCTTTAAACCGACACTTCGGCAGCAATATTGTTTTTGCAGAAGAATCCTTGAAAAACTGCCGATTGGTCTCTAGCTTTAACAACAAGAATTTGGAATCGATCCTAAAAATCATTGAAAGCTCGCTCGGGCTTAAAGTAGAAGACGCTTCGGGAGTCATATCCCTATCCGGAAGCTGCGAAGATGGTTGATCGGATTAGCTAACCTTCATTATGCCACGGATTGCCTTGTTGTTTTTTGTGCTGCTGCTGGTCTGGACGGGCTCCCAAGGGCAGGCCAGCGATGACAGGTCAATCACGATCTCAGTTCAGCAACAAACACTTCAGCAGGTGCTTGCTGAGATAAGCAGACAAAGCGGTCTGGATTTCTCTTACAATGCACGAAAAATCAATCCTGAACAAGTAGTAAGCCTGGACCTAAAAGAGGTGTCTATCGAAGATGCTTTGAAGGCTCTGAGTACTAAGCTCGAGTGTACCTACATATTGGTAGAAGGTCAGGTGATCTTGCAGCAGAATCGGAAAAAGAACCAGGGTAACTTTGAGAGATTTACCATCAGTGGCTATCTCAGTGATGCAGAAAGCGGAGAAAACCTGATCAATGCAGTGGTTCGGGTTGAAGGCACAAATCTTGGAACGACCTGCAACGCCTTCGGATATTATGCACTGAGTTTGCCAGCCGGAGAACACAAGGTTATAGTATCCTACCTTGGGTACAAAACCCAAAGCCTTGCGCTGCACTTATCTTCTAATTCCCAACAAGACTTTGCCTTGGAGGTCCAACAAATTGACCTGCCAGCGGTACTAGTATCGCCTGCAAGAAATGCAATAGATCAAGCTCAAACACCGGGATGCTTGAAGATAAAGCCTGGCCAATTGGAACAATTGCCTGCATTAGGTGGGGAGTCCGGTCTGATCAGGGGCTTGCAGAGTTTTCCCGGACTAAAGACACATGGAGACGGATCGGCTTTTTTCTTCGCCAGAGGTGGCGAAAGAGATCAAAATCTAATTATTATTGATGATGCACCTATCTTTAACCCTTCTCATCTCTTTGGCTTCTATTCTCTTGTGGTACCCGATTTCACCAAGAGCATCACAGTCTACAAATCCGACATGCCAAGTACAATTGGTGATCGCCTGTCTTCAATTGTCAGTATCCGAACCAAGGATGGAAACCTAAACAAGGTCTCCTTGAAAGGAGCCTTTAATCCACTGGTAAGTCATGTCAGTTTCGAGATGCCTATCGTCAAACAAAAGAGCTCCATCTTCACTTCCTACAGAAGGTCTTTTGATCGCTGGGCAATTGGGCAAAGGGATTCAGATGCCAGAATGTTTTTTCAGGACTTCAACTTCAAATGGAATTACAAGATTGACCACAAGAACCGAATCTTTCTTACAATCATCCAAAGCGCTGATAAATTAAGAAATCAATCTGGCACACTGAATCGTCTAGATTATGGTAACCTCTCGGGTACGCTTAGATACAATTTGATTTTTGGCCCGAAGCTGTTTTCAAACAATACCCTCCACTTCTCCAATTACAACTACAACGCTCTGTTCACCAGCAATCGCTGGACCTCCGAGCTTGCCATGATTTCACTAAAGTCAGACTTTAGTTACTTCGCTTTACCGCAGCTGACTGCAAGATTTGGCCTGGATGTCCAAACTTACAATACGAGACCCGGTAAAAT
>JAHDEE010000105.1:0-13841 GCA_020629005.1 Chitinophagales bacterium | reverse complement strand
TGGCCTTAGAGCAATCAATTGGTCGAATATCGGCCCGGCGAGATATCATCTTTTGAATGAAGACCGCAGCTTGAAAGATACGGTGCATGTGGGAGCAGGCGTTTACAACAGCTATGTTAGTCTGGACCCTAGACTTTCCCTCAGATTTAGATTGACTCAGCAATCCAAACTGGCCTTAAGTTTTGGAAGCTACCATCAGTACCTTCAGCTGATATTGAACTCGATTTCCCCCTTTACTGCCTTGGAGATTTGGTTACCCTCAAGCCCAAACCTGCGACCGCAATCCAGTCAACAGGTTGCACTTTCATATAATTTTAAGTCAACCAAACGGGAGCTTGAATTTACCTCTGAGCTGTACTTAAAGCGCTCCAAAAATCAATTGGAACTGGTTCCTCATGCAGTGGTATACCTAAAAGACATGCTGGAGTCTCAGTTGCTGGTTGGCCAGGCAAAATCATATGGGCTGGAAGTACTTATGAGAAAGCACCACAGGAAAGTCAGCGGATGGGTTAGCTATAGCTTCGCAAGAACTTTTAAGAAATTCACGGATTTGAACCAGGGAGAATGGTATAGAGCAATTCAGGATATGCCACATCACTTGTCCATAGTCGTCAATTACCATCCTCGGGAGCGTTTTACTGCTTCTGCCATCTATACCTTGCTAAGTGGATCTACTTTCACTAGCCCAACTGGTTTTTATGATTATGCTGGACGAACGTTCCCCCTTTATGGAAGTCGAAACAATGATCGACTACCTGCCTACAGAAGAATGGATGTATCGATGAATTACAGACTTAACAAATCGAAAGAAAAAAGCTACCAACATAGCCTAAGCTTCTCGATCTACAATGTTTTTGCCAGAAAAAATGTCTATGCAGTAAAATTCAACAAGGAGCTAAGTGAGCGCTTAAATCCAGACGTTCCAGGAAACATTCTCGACAACGATAATCTGCAGTCCAGTCAAATCGATCTGCTTCGTTTTGTACCTTCTCTAACCTACAAATTTGAGATATAGCATGCGAGATTTATATACGATTATTATCCTGGCGAGCATTCTGATCCTGCTTTGCTGCGAAGAATCAGCCAATTGGCCCATTAATGCAGATGAGACCGCGAAACTGGTTGTCGATGCCAATTTAACGGACGAGTCCAAGAGACAATCAATAAGGCTTTCCTTGAGCACAAATTCACTACAGGAAGAGGTTGTTGCCGTCAGTGATGCTGTAATAAGCGTGAGATCCGGAATCACTGTGTATCCATTCCTATTTGACCTCAATTCCAGTCAGTATCTGAGCATTGATAGTTTTGCCGTGCAGGGGAACCTGGAATACGATCTGGAAATTAAATGGCGGGAACATACCTATAGCGCTCGAAGTGAACTCGCGACTGTGGCGCCAATTGGAGACATTGCATTCCGAACCTTTGGCAACACGGACAGCCTTGTAATTAGGGACATCATTCCATCATATCTGGCAAATGAGCAAGCCTGGCACGATTTGCAAATCGATTGGTCCCACCTGAACGAGGAGCCGCCAAATAGAGCTCAAACCTATTACTTCACTTTTTCTCAGCTCCATATCAGTCAATTCATACAGCCCAATATTGACCGACCAAGATTTCCATCAGGAAGCCTCGTTTATGTGCGAAAATACGGCTTAAGCGAAGCACATGCTGCTTTCCTAAGAGCAAGTCAAATCGAAACCGAATGGAACGGTTCGTTTTTCTATCCACATCCAGAGAATCTTCCCGGAAATATTAGCAACGGTGCTTTAGGTTTTTTCTCCACCAGTGCGGTGTTGACAGATACGCTTTTGGCACTATAACCCCAAAGAAATCCTGGAAAGCTCCTGGATTTTTTCAATCAACCACTCTCGATCATTTACATAATTGAGCTTCTGGACTTCCTCTTTCATCAGACCCAACTTGCCTTTTCCCGAGGGGCTACTTGCCTTCTTTTGTAATCTCGCAAGTAGCTTCAGAAAGTTTTGATTTCCTGTATAAGTTGCCTCGGCCATCCTACTCTGGGATTTCTGCCGCTTGAGATATATTATGTTGCGTTTTACAAGATCAGAAAGCTGAACAAAACGCCCCTGTTCGTACAAGACTTTAGCATGCAGCCGCTCATGGACAAGATGTCTGATGTTATCCTTGCCTTCCCCCAGTCCTAGCTTGTAGAGCTCTGCTAGCAGATTATCCGCTGCGTCGTATTCTCCTTTATGAAAACGAAGACTAGCCAGACAAAATGTTACAATGCGTTCCCTATGCAAGGGTGCCAGCGAATCACGACGTTCCGATATAAATCGTTCTGTCCATGCAATCTTGTCCAGTTTGAGCGCAACAATCACCATGTTTTGGAAGTGCTGCGAAGGCGCAATATAGCCGTTTACCAGTAGCACCTCATTTTCAAGCATCAATTCATACCAGAAAAATATTTCTGCTAGAAAGGTTTTATTACCTCCGCTATTTTGCTGATTGCAATAGGAAATCGCAGCTGTACCTATCTGTCGAAGCTCTGCCTTTGAGACAATGCCAATCGATTCGACAAATGTACTTTTCAGGATGGCATAGTGTTTTGTGGGATCCAAATCTTCCCTCGCCAGACCTGCTAAGATTCCATATAGATGGAAATAGAGCTTCAACACAGGCACATGGTCCAGCTTTCGCTCATCCAGATAATGAATCAGCTGCTGCAGAAAGCGCTGCTCATTCTTTTGCGCAAAATTATCATCAGCAATGGCGACCTTTCGGTTGAGTTGCGTACAAGCGAAACGAAGACGATCTGCCAGAAAGTAGGTATCCAGTTTTTCGATTGTCCGCAAAAGTAATTCAGTCTTAGCTATCCTACCCCTCCTGTTGATCTCGAAGCCATAACGCAGCCGGCTAAACTCATAGCATTCATAATACTGATCAACACTCTGCGGCCTTTGACTAAGGAGCGTTTCCGTTTTGTTCATCTGCCTCCTGTGTTGCTCGTCTAGACGTTTTTGGTTTAGAGCACGCAGATATAGTTTCGTTTGCAGGGAATCATCTTGCTCCAATGCCTCTATAGAAAGAAAGCGAGCCAAGAGCGCAAGCAACTCACTATTGCAAGTATGCAGTCGCGATTTTGTAAACCGCTCATTAGGGAAAATGACAGCAAAAGCGCGTTGACAAGTAAAATGTGGATGAGCATAGTGAGGGTGATACTTGAGCATAAAGCTGTGCAGCTTTACAAGCTTCTCCTTTTTGTTGAAGAAAGGACTGCTGATAAAGTCACCAAATCTTCGCAGCTCTTTTATGCTTAAGCTTTTGCTAATCTCAAATAGTTTCCCTCTCAGCTGTTCTTCCATAAACCAGGCTCTTTGCAGCAAATCAATTTAAAAGTGGCCGAAATCCGCAAGAATGTTTATAAACCATAACAGTCTGCACCCAAGACATTCCCCTAACAATCAACATGTTAGGCTCTAAACACAGTATTTGCGGTGCATTCTTAGGTGCTTTTTGGCTCTAGAATGACGCCATTTTGTAGTTGTGCCTCATTAGTTACCCTGCTAATATTGTCTTGACATCTGAAATGCGGGGAGGGCAATGGAGCCACTTGCCAAATATACATTCTTAGCTGCAAAGACAAGACCTTATGCACAAATACATTATTATATCGCTGCTACTATTATATACCCAGGAGTCCCAGGCTCAGCAATACAGTGAATATCTTGGTGCTGGCCACAATATCGGTATCCGAGTCCATTCCAGCTCCAGTTCTGAAGCGCTAAGGCCTGAGCAGACTATCAATGGCCAAGGAATCTTTAGCGAAGGCACTAAAGGAATTCAACGCAGCGATGGAAGAACTGGGAGTGCAGGACAAAGTTTGCACCTTTACTGCCTCTGATTTCGCAAGAACACTGACCACCAATGGCGATGGTTCAGACCATGGCTGGGGTGGAAACCACATCGTAATGGGCGGTGGTGTGAATGGGAAACAACTGTATGGTGAATATCCTGAATTGGTCGAAGGAAACGACCAAGACGTTGAACGTGGCCGACTGATCCCCTCTATTTCTTGTGACAGTTACTTTGCTGACTTAGCCCTCTGGTTCGGAGTAAGTCAATCAGAGTTGCCTGACATCTTCCCCAATCTCGAATACTTCTATCAAGATTATTCTTCGAAGCCTGTTGGCTTCATGCCTTAACGAAAATCAATTTCTATCTATGAAAACACTTATACCCCTATCTTTCTTTCTCGCGCTCTTGCTAGCTTGCACAACATTGCTCGCACAGGATAGCTGCGAACTAGGTTTAAAGCATAACAGTAGAATGCATGTTGGCTGGACTTCCTGCGAGCATTCGAACAATCCAAACACCCAACGCCCAATGAGTCATTGGATTCAATATGACCTTGGACAAGCATACAAACTCGGCAGCTCCAGGGTGTGGAATTACAACGAAACGGGAGCCACCGACAAAGGCTTTCGAGATGTATATATCGACTATTCCATCGATGGCACCAACTGGATCTTTCATAGCGAATATTACTTTCCAAAAGCTCCCGGACAGGATGGATATGAAGGATTTGCCGGTCCAGATTTCCAGGGTCTAGAGGCACGATATATTCTGATTACTGCCAAAAACACCTGGCCAGGTTCAAGTTGCGCAGGACTTGCAGAAATCGCTTTCAAAACTGCGGAGCTAGAAGAAAGTAACTGCGACTCAGCGGAAAACTCCGACTGCTGGAATCTTGTCTGGTGTGATGACTTTGAGGGAAATAGTCTGAACTCCGGCAATTGGAGCATCAGGTTCAACGGACATGGCAATGTATTCCATAACGAGGCTACCATGCAGTGTTTCACCAATGAACCGGACAATGTCTACGTTGGCAACGGATTTCTCCACATGATTGCCCAAAGAGAAGACAGGGTCTGCGAATACAAGTACAATAATACTTATCGCAATTACAAGTATACAGGATCAACGCTTGATTCCGATCAGAAATTCACACAAAAGTACGGCCGCTTTGAAGCGAGAATGAAAGTGCCCACTGCCGACGGCGTTTGGCCCGCATTCTGGATGTCGCCCAGCAATGGTCCAGGTTGGCCAACTGGCGGTGAGATCGATATTATGGAGTTTTGGGGCTCCGATAATGACTATTACAACAATGCTATCTTCTATGGACCCTGTGACAGTGATGGAGATGGAGACCTTGAAAATTGCAAAATTGACCAACCAAAATTCTATTATCCTTCAGGCACAGGACCAGATCAATTTCATCTCTACGCCTTAGAATGGGAACCCGGTGAGCTAAGATTCTATTTTGATGATACTTTAGTTAGAACTTTGAATCCGGATGATCTCGTCGACCCTGCTCTCTGGCCTTTCGATTCTTACGAATTCTATATCCGATTTACCATGCTGGTCAGTAGCGATAGCTATGCATACGCAGAACCTCCTGCTAATGATGGCGCAGCATACCCGCAAGAAATGCTAATCGACTACGTCCGGGTTTACAATAAAAATCCAAATTGTGAGCAGCAAAACGATGATCAGGCATGTGCACTTATTAGCAATGGAAAATTCGAGCAAGGAACGACAGACTGGTCCCTCTACCGAAGAGCCGGAGTATCAGCAGCACTCACTATTGATAACGCTGGTCCCCATGCGGAGCTTGCAATCGCAGATGCAGGAAGCAGTTATTGGCATCTTTCGCTTCAGCAAAGTGGTGTTGAGTTGGAAGCAGGTAAAACCTATCTGGTGAAGTTCGCTGCTAAGGCGGAAACAAACAGGCAAATGCGTGTCTATATCACAAACCAGAATGGTAGCCAATATCACTACTATGCGCAGGCCATTGGCACCTCGTGGAACGGCTACGAATATCAGTTTACCATGAACGAGGCAAGCGATATGAATAGTAAGGTATCTTTCGGTTTTGGCAAGGAGGAAGCCGATGTCTATATAGATAATATCAGTATTGCCGAATTAGACTGTGGTTCGGAGCCAGAAGCAGCAGCTGACTGCGACCTAATTTCGAACAGCAGCTTTCAAAACGGCAACGAGTCCTGGACCCAGTACAGCAACGCTGCTGCGACTGCTAACTTTGAATACACAAATGAACAAGCAACAATTGACATTTCTAATGGTGGGACAAGGGTCTGGCATGTGCAACTGTACCAAAAATTCCAGGATTTTGATGCCAATTCTCGCTACGTCGTATCTTTCAAAGCAAGATCCAATGCAGCACGCACAATCACCTTGGAGCTAAGTGAGGCCACCAGCCCTCATACCGGGTACTTCTATGAAGACTTTGAACTAAGTTCCAATTGGGAGCAGAAGTATTTAGTTTTTGAAACCAGCAATGCAATTAGTGATGCTCGATTGGTCTTCAATGCAGGATTGAGCAACCGCAATGTTTATCTCGATGATATCGAGATACGGAAAGAAGAATGTCTCACAACCTGTAATCTAATAGCAAACAGCCACTTCGATCAGCAAAACCAGTCCTGGACACAATATGCCAACAGCGGTGCCAACGCACAATTTGATTACAGTCAATATTCCGGAGAAATCGAAATCACAAATGGAGGCACTAAAGTCTGGCATGTCCAGTTGTACCAACAAAACCTTCCTATAGTCGCTGGACAATCCTATACACTCAGTTTCAAAGCAAAAGCGCAAAGCGCACGAAACATCACAATTGATCTCAGCAGCGCAACACAGCCACATCAAGGTTACTTCTACAAGACGCTGCCGATTAAAGAGCAATGGGAAACCTACAACATCAGCATTAACCCCTCGACAAGCGATCCTACAGCTCGTCTTGTGTTTAACCTTGGATTGCACTGGGCCGATGTTGATCTGGATGATGTCATGTTGATTAGAAATGATTGCAGTGAAGAGCTACTCCTCGACAAAAGGCCAGGGCTGGAAACTGCGAAGGCCATTATTTCTCCAAACCCTTTTTCAGATTACATCAATATCGATTTGAGCCTTTTAGAGCGAACAGAATGCGAACTCTTCTTGCACAGCATCAACGGAAAGCTGGTCAGACAAACCAAGGGAGATGGAAATAAAAGCCTTCAGTTCTATACCGAGGATCTCCCTGCTGGCATCTACATTCTAAGTGTACAAGGTAAGCAGGAATTGTCTTCCTACAAGATCATTAAGCACTAATTCAAGCCCTCTTGCCAGCAAAAGAAAAATTGAATTTCATAACTGAATCAAGACCAGGTTCACAGCAATACCATCACAAAATCAAACAAAACAAATGAATTATATAAAACACACCCTCTCAGTTTACTTACTTTTACTATCTAGCCTTTCTGCACTTGCCCAATATTCGGCCAGCTTGCAAAGCCAATTGCAAAATGAGTATGGCATTACAGGCGGTAGCTTTATTTATGGGCCTAATGAGGCGACTGCATTGAACGCAATCAAATGGAGTAATTGGTATTATGTCTACTGCCCTAGCTGTACAAAAACCGTATATGACAACACTGACCCCTCAGCACCCTTCAATGATAAGATGAGGGTTAATACCGGTTTTGACGACCGTGTCAGCCCTTGGGATACGCGTTTGGATATCAGTGCAAATGTCAATGCCGGAGACAACTTGTTGCTGGTCTTCTGGGTCAAGGGTCTGCAAGATCAAAAGGGGACCTATGGAGCGACACAGATGTATGCTGATGGAAAGAAGCTTGGTTTTATCCCCTTTACAAATGAGTGGAAACAATGGATCATTCCTGTAAAGGCCAAGGACAGCAGCCTCGATATCAGGATGGATCTGGGACTTCTGGATATGTCATTCGAAATTGGTGGATTTGCATTAATCAACTACCAAGGCAACTACAGTCAAAGCTTACCACTAGTTGGCCCTGAAAACAGCTATCCAGGCATGGAGGCGAATGCATCCTGGAGAGCATCTGCCCAAAGTCGAATCGACCAATATCGAAAAGCAAACCTCAATTTGGTTTTCAGAGATCTCGAAGGAAAGCCCGTGCCAAATGTCGGTGTTCAAGTAAGGCAACAGAGTCATGACTTTCATTTCGGCACAAGCGAAAAAGCGCAGTTCATCCGGGATGAAAGAATTGAGAAAGACTCAATAGCTGTCAACTTCAATAGCTTTGGCCTGGAAAGCGATCAGCTTTGGGACAATTGGAAATCCCCGCAAAACTACGGAGTAAGTCGAACCCAACTTTGCGAGGTAATGGACTGGGCAGACTCGGAAGATTTTAACTTCAGATGGCACAATGCGCTTTGGCCAAGTAAGGCACATCAATATTACCCCCCAGGATTGGGAACGGTTTCGCAAAACACTTTCAAATCCGAACTGCGACAATTTGTTTCAGAATTCATGAACTACAACTGCAATGCCGATAGAATCGATGAAATTGATGTTGTCAACGAGCCTTGTTTGAATCGAGATTTGGAAGATCGATTTGAGGAAGCAGGTGCCATTGATGTTTATCGCGATTTGTTTGATCACATCAAAAACAATTGGCCAGAAGCAAAACGCTACATTAACGAATATGTAGTGACAGACAATGGAGGTTACTACGTGTATGCCAAGTATAGACTTAAGGAAATCATCAATTCGCTAAACCCAGGAAGAGTACAGGGTATAGGCTTTCAATCTCACATGAAATTCCCAGTAGCCCCGACCAAAGTTCTTCAACTCTTCAATGAATACAATAACTATGCAGATGAATTTAAGGTGACCGAATTTGACCTGGTAGGCATTCCACAAAACCTTCGCGCTCAATACCTCGAAGACTTTATGACCATTGCGTTCAGTCATCCAAAAATGACCGGCTTTCACTTTTGGAATATTCAAGACGAGTTTGGGTGGAACATTTATAACCGTCCAATCTATGACAATAATGGACAACTAAAGGATTCCGGAACAAAATTTAAGGAACTGGTTTATGGGACCTGGTGGACAGATATCAACACTACGGCAAGCAGCAGTGGGTCCTTTACAAGCAAAGTCTTCAAGGGAAAGCATGAAGTGATTATCAATTATCCTGGTGGAAGTCAAACCCTAAATTACGATGTATCAAATCCCATTAGCCAGGTGATTACCTTACCCATAATTGTTGATGGCGGAGTAGATCCAGAACCAGCGACTTGCGATAAAATAAGCAATGGCGATTTCAGCAACGGTTCGAATGCGTGGCAGGTCTATCAATCTTCCAGTGCCTCTGCTTCTCCGGTCTTCAGCAACGGACAGCTCTTCATGAATATCGCCGACGGAGGCAATCGACTTCACCACGTGCAGCTATATCAACGAGATATTGAACTGGCGGCAAACACTACTTACCTTCTTTCATATCGTACTAAGGCAAGTTCACCCAGGACTATGGTGGTAGAACTTAGCCAGGCTGCTTCACCACATACCGGCATACACTATGAGACGGTAGATGTCAGCACTTCATGGAAGCAAAATTACCTTTTGGTCAGCACTGACTACGCTGTCGCTAATGCGCGATTGGTTTTTAACATGGGCAATGACTATCGAGACATTTATCTTGATAATGTCAGTCTACAGGAACTGGATTGTGCTGATGCCTGCGACTTGTTGGCCAACAACCTGCTCAATAATGCCAACTATTGGAGCACCTATCTTCGTTCAGGACAGGCTAGCGGCAGTTCTAGTTACAACAATGGTCAGTTCTCTTTCTATATAGACAATGGAGGTACTGCTTCCTGGCATGTTCAGTTTAAGCATTCGAATGTGAGTTTCCAGGCTGGTAAGCCCTATACCATTTCTTTCAAGGCCAGAACAATTTCGCCAAATGCAAGCAGATCAATGCTAGTAGATGTAAGCGATGCTAGCCCACCTCATTCTGGCTACCTATATGAATCCGTATCACTCTCGGATAGATGGAAAACCTATAACATCCCGTTTAATCCATCCAGTACAGATTTGACAGCACGATTAGTGTTCAACCTGGGTGGAAGCGCAACAGATGTACAGATTGATGACGTGTTATTGATCGATAATGCTTGCACGACCAATGATCCAGCCATTAGCAAGCAACGTGAAGGTATCGAATCCACAGCAAAACCGAATCCCTTCGATGATCAAATTTTCCTTTTGATCGAGGAAGACCTGGCTGAACCAGCAACAATAAAGCTACATGATGTCCTGGGTAGATTGGTATATGAAGACAAGACTACAGAAAGAAATCTCCGCATTCCCACATCGCAGCTATCTTCAGGGGTATACTTAATCAGTATTGAAACAGAATCCCGTATACAATGCCATAAGGTAATCAAGGAATAGACCAGGTTCAATTCTGTCGATTAGCACTTATCACGAAGGCGAGGGAGTAGGATCCCTCGCCTGTGATAGATGCCTTTCAATTACCGAAACCATATTCTGCCCAACACCAAACAAAGCATAGATGAATTAGACAAAATAAATCGTGATATTTGCATACCTAAACTTTCATTATGAAAACCCCTTACCTTAGCTATTGCCTTGCTGCAATGCTATGCCCTCTTATGTGCTTTTGGGGCACCGCCGGATTGCTTGCTCAGACTGTGGACTACTTTGAAGTCACAAGTAGCAGTTCCGACACGGCGGACCTAAACGCCTTACCAAAGGCAATATTCAAAGCATACAAATCTCAAGCTGATTCAGTGGTAATCAGCTTCAATATCCCAGGACCTGGTCCACACTATATTTACCTTGATGACCCAAAGTTTGATTCTTTAGGTGATCCAGACAATGACATCGACGAACACAATGTCCTTTACAGAGACAATCTTTTGATTGATGGAAGCACACAATCCGGGTATTCTTATCTAAGCCCAAAAGTGATCATCACAAGGGCCGGCGAACTCGATAGCATCGGATTGTTTGTAAGAGGAAACAACACAAGCATCAAAGGCCTACAGTTCGAAAATTTTGAACAGTGCATCAATGTGTGGAACGCCAATGAGCTTCAATTCCTGGACAATGTAATTGTCCGTGACACGGTCTATCTCAATCATACAGGCTCACCCGAGTACAGCCATGGACTGGCGATCTGGGGTAGCAGCAGTACAAGCGAGGACATCTTGATCAAAGGCAATCTGATTACTGGATTCCATCGGGGGATACATTTGCGATCAGTTAATTCCGCCTCGCTAAGGGACAACTGCATATACGAAAATGATCGAGGCATCGGAATTCAAGGCTGCAATGCTGTGACGGTAGAGAATAACAAATTCGGCACCGATTTTGGCGAAACACAGGCTCTGGGCAACTTTCTTTCCTCAATAAAAATTGAAGAAGCCTGCGAAAACCTGGATATCCATGGAAATGTCTTCATAGGCCCACCTCCTGCTGATCCTCGAACAGCACAAGATAACTCAGCTATTCTCTTCGACTATAATACCGGTGCGTACATGGGCGATAGCCCTCCACGTAAGATCGCAATCTATGGCAATTGCTTTGGAAGCAGCCAGTGCTTCAGCGGTGATGCCCCAAACCAAGATGCAGGGCCTATGCAAGCGCACCATTATGGTCTGAAGATTTCGCAAGGCTCCAATTTCCGCATTGGTAGCAGCTTCGATGATCAGGGTTCCCCAATCAGCAATCAGGTTCAAAACCACTTTAACAATCATTATATTGCCATACACACCGCAAACCCAATCGACTCACTATTGATTGTTAATTCAGTGTTCCATTGCAACCAAGCTGCTGTTGATTTGGAGGACGGCTTCTCTCCTACTGCCCCCCAAAGACCAGTCATCGAAGAACTGACCTACTTTCCAGAATACAGCAGCATCTTGCTTAGCGGAAGTAGCTCACCAAATACCACCGTACAGATATTTGCCCATCATCCATATTGGTGTGAAATCGGGCAGGAACAGGCCAACGAACTGATGTTTAGTGTCGAAGCAAATAGCAATGGTTTATGGCAATATTCCTATGCCGCTGAAGCCTTTCCTAAACAATACCTGGCATCAGCTCATAAGCTTGAAATTAATGCTTCTTCGAAGTTCTCAGATCCATATGAGTACGTAGACTGCGATAGCGAGGAACTGTGTATTTGGCCGGGAGATTGCAACGCCGACGGCATTGTCGATCTGGAAGACTGGCTAAGCCTTGGTCAGCAATTTGGATCTACAGGACCTGCTCGAATAAACGGCAACAGTCTTTGGCAATCACAAGCAGCCACGTCTTGGCTGGAAAATGGGCCGGCAAATGCTGCCCATGCCGATGCAGACGGAGATGGACAAATCGGCTTTTCGGATACCAGCGCAGTGATCGCCAATATGGGCCAAAGACATTTCCCTCAAATAACCAGTTCGTCAGATCAGCTCCCTGCCAGCCTCAGTGCGGAAATCCAAAACACGATAGTCGAGAATGAGATTGTAGATATTGCCATCATGCTGAATGCAGAGCAGCAAATCGAAATCTATGGCCTCGCCTTTAAAGTCCAGATTCTATTGGCTGATTCCTCAGAGTTGGCACAGGTAGACATGCCCTCTGATGTCGCTTTCGCAGACTATGAAGGATCACTTCTCGGCGTAGTGGATCAAGACATGATTGTATACGACCAGATGAGTGAAGACCTGGAAGGCAAAACAGAAAACAGCTCAAGACTCTGGTCCCTGGCCGGCACCAGAATTGACCGAAACAGAATCTTTACTCCTGGTGGATTATACTGTAGCCTCTACTGTATCATGGAAGTTGGAGATATCGCAAAAAATCGTCTACACGCCAAGACTAGAGCTGCCACTTTGCTACTCTCCGATATCGTGATCAGCGATGGAACCGGGCAACAATATAAGCTCCCGGATAGCAGCTTTGATTTCGATTTGTATAGCCCAGGTCTTGGATGTCAGGATCTCAATCCGGCAACAACACAAAGCGTCAGTATACACAATCTTAATGGACAGGAAATATTTGCTTCAACATCAATAGGGAAACTACCTGATTCAGACTACCAAACTTTTGAGCAGGTGAAAAGTAATTTACAGGCAGGCATCTACCTCCTGTACCACCGAGACATCGATGGTTGTGAGCAAATGCAGAAGGTATTCTTACATTAAAACGCAACCAGGTTTTCTTTTTTTTGGAGCGTAAGGTGGTTCCGCCGGTGATACGGGCTCCCTGCTGTCCATTGCAATGCAGGTACCATATAGCCGCTTCGTGTATCCGGTGCAGCCGTCTGCTCCTTTGGTCGCAGCCATCTGCACCGGCACACTCAGTCGGCTCTCTGGCACCTGCATTTCCATTTCCATCAGGGCTATGTTGATACGCTGTCGTTCGCGTTAGTTCTTTTAGCTGTTTTGAGGTATTCCAACTAAATGGCTTCTCCTTAGCTTTCACGTTTGCGCCAATCCAGGCCCCCAGCAGGGGTCCGGGTATGTTAGGGATAGGGAATCAATAACTGTCCGATTTTGACGTCGCTGGAAATGATTTAGACGAGGCATTTTTTGACAGCATCCTTGTTGGCTGGTGGAGAAAAATAACGATGGATAAAGCATTTCTAGCAAGTCAAAATGGACATTTATTGATTCGCTGTCCCTTAGCAACAAAAGATTGTGACAGTCCACGCCCCCAACGGGCACCAACGGGGTCGCACTTTCCCTCCGGATTTCGGCAGGTTATCCAGCAGGCTTTTGTCCGACCCCTGCTGGGGTCGTATAGGTAATAATGAGCGCATTGACTAACATACTCAGACCCCGAATGGGGTCCCAATTCGGCCCAAACTTGAGGCTTCAATAGAATTTGGAATTTGGGCATGCATAATATAATTTTGTTTGCAAATGTACGATCCCACGCAATTGAGACTCTTAAACCGCTTTAGAGCAGTTTTGAAAGCAAGAATCTATCTATGCAAATGAAACACTTTTTGATCAGCATTTGGCTCTTA
>JAHDEE010000104.1:3877-21025 GCA_020629005.1 Chitinophagales bacterium | reverse complement strand
GATCAGGCTTTGGACTTTGGATCTGTCACGTGTGCCATTAATGGATTGTGATGCTACTGATTTCATTTCTGCCGTAAATAGTTGGGAAATACATCAGCTCCAACTTGGTGGGATTGAGCTGATACTCTCCGGCGAAGCGGGCGTCGAGTTTGATGTTGAATGTGTAGGTGCCGGCATTTAGTTTTGGGAAATAGAGCATTTGCCGATCGCGGAATTGTTCGCGGTAGCTACTGTTGAGCCATCGTGAACCGGAGTCGGAATAGGAGCAGCCGGCAGGAATCGGGATTTCCAGCATGGCATATTCTGCGGATTGTTTTTTGACCTTTAGCTCTACTTGCAGTGTTGCAGATTCTCCTTGCTTGAGGGAACTCAGGGGTTTTCCATTTTGTAGGAAGCTGGTCGTGATCTCAAAGTTCTCGCTTTCTTGCTTTGGGTTTTGATTCCAGAACTTTTGGTAGCTGGTGCAGTAAAGTGGTAACTGACTGGACTGCGAAATGATGCTCAACTGGCTAGCAGGAACGGTAAGGGAAAAAGGGAAATTCTCGACGATTTGCGCCTCGCCATCTATTATGATTTTCACCTTATTGTTGCTGCTCTTGCGATCAGATTTGATGTAGTAATCACTGAGGATATCAAGCGCTGTGGCTGATTGTAGGGTATTGCGCCAGCGGCCATGACTACGGACTTCGAGTAAGTAGCGACGAATGCGAGCCAGCGCCTCATGCTCGGGATTTTTAGCTTTGATGAGTTGATAGGCATAGCTGCAGGCCAGTAGATCGTCTTGGTACCAAAGTCGGGCGGGTGTGCCCCAATAGTAATTGCCCAGTATGCTCTCTTTCTTTAGCGCCATGACCTCTTGTAAGTCGTAGTGGATTCCTTGTTGTCGTTTGATATTGAGGAGGCGCAGTTGGTTGGTTTGCGACTGTAAGGAGTCTTGAAGCAGGCTTAGGTATTTTGGGAAGTCCAGTTCGGCATCGTAGAGGCTCAGCACTTCTAACGCATCCAGTAGAGAACGGCCTTCGAGTTCGCCAATGCTCCACAGCAATTGTTTGATGGATTTTTCTGCCGCCTTGTTTTTGTAGCCCAATTTTTCGGCTTCATGCAAGGCTTTGAGTGCATAGCTACTCATCCATGAATGAGGGCGTCCACCGGGCCACCAGCCCCATTTGCCCTGATTGTCCTGTATGTCCTGAAGGCGTTTGATGAGCTTTCGGATGGCTCTTTTGTGCCTAAACTTTTTGTCCTGATAATTGGCCAGCTTTTGCTCGATTAGCAGGGCCGTAAGTTTGGAGGCTGTTTGTTCTGTACATAAATATTTGTAGCTGCGGAGTCGATACAACGATCGTTGTAGAGTGGGCAGTAGATCCTGCTCCATATGAATGTGTACAGGACCAAGTCTTGGGTCGATTTCGATACTCAATGAGTCGTTTTTTTCCAGTAGGCTAAAGCTGCCTTTGGCTTCCTCTGTACCGAGCGGGTAGACAGGTATGCTACGCTCTTCGCCATCGATGTAATTGTCCATACTCAGTTGATAGGCGAGTTTGACAGAGTCTTGACTGCCGACCCGGAAGCTGTGATGATCTACAATGGCATCTTGTATTATTTGATGTTGCTTCTGGGAGAGCACTGTGAGGCTGTCTACATTAAAGTGAGTTTGAATCGATTTTTCCTCCTGCATGTAGCTAATCGATTTTCCTACGAGTGTGCATTGATCGCCTTCTCGAAGGAATCTCGGACAGGCAAGTCGAGCACTTAGGAGCTTGATGGCTGGGACTTTGAACTTAGCTACACCGCTATTCAGCTTGTAGTCCATGCCCAATGCAAAGCAATTCCAGGCGGTAATGTTGTCAGGAAAGCTAACATCAAAGCTGGCCTTTCCCTCCGTATCTGTGATAAGGTCCGGCACCCAGAATGCATAGTCTCTAAAGTTTTTCCGAAGGCCAGATTGCTCGGTCATCGATTGTTCGCCGATCTTATCTAGCAAGTTGCTTTGGCAATCTGCCTCGTCCCATTGTCCGTCCTGATTTGTGTCTTCCTCTGCATCCATTTTGCCGTTCTGGTTGCTGTCCCAGCATTGGTCGTCTTCAAAGCCAACGGTAGAGGCTAGTAGTTGGCTACCTCTAAAGCCGCTGAGGTCTGACACCGGCATTGAATAAGAGGTCACTACAACGGATTCGAGCAGTTGTGTTCCTTCTGAAAGTTCGATGTGAAGAGCTGGGTTGAATCGATGGGAGATCTGAATTCGCTCTTCATAACTTTCGTAGCCTACATACTGAATTTTTAGCAGGTATCGGCCCGGGGGAATATTTCGGATTTCGAAGTTTCCTTCGAAGTCGGTTTGTGCGCCCATCACTGTTTGCTCAGCGCGATGTAGAGAGACATTGGCAAAAGCCAAGCCCTCTTTCAAATTGCCATCGGTAACAGTGCCTTGAAGCACTCCGCTTCGATGGGACGTGCGACCTGCAACTTTGTATTTTGCATCGAATTCGAATTGCAGGTTTCTGAGGCGATAGAACTGAAATCCACCATTAGGAACAAAGACGGAGTCTACTTCTGCCTTATAGGCATTTTGGGTGATCACTTCCAGCTGGTACCAGCCGCTGGATAGACTGCCGAGTTTGAAGACACCATTGTTCTGTCTTTTCATTTTTCTGAAGCTGTCATCACGATCTTTTGAAGCAAGGTTGACTTGCACTATTGTGGAGTCGCTTTCATAGTGAATCAGGAGGGTATTGTTGCCCCGATTGCCTGGGTTCTTGTTTTTTTTCTCTGGTTTGGACTTTGTACTTGGCTTGGGCATGTCGTCATAGGACAGCGCTCGGTCTTTCCACTGGTAGAGGGATTTTGCTCCTCCATTCGGCTTATACTCACTGATGCTTTTCCGTTCTACTTTTTCCAATGCAGTGCCGGAGAGCCACCAGTCGTATTGTGGATCATGTTCAAGTTGGATGGTCGTGTCCTGTTCTACCAGATATAAACTAAGCGGGCCCTTGTCAATGGGGAAAAGCTTGAGTACCTGATTTCGACCTCTTAAGGAGATAGGGAAGTACTTGTCTTCCTGCTGAATGTATCCCACTGTCAGCGGGTCTTTGCAGCGTAGTCGAAAGATTTGATTCGGGATAGCTGCTGCTATTTGTTCTGCGAGCGGGCTAGTGGGTACTTCAGCCTCAACATTTTTATGAGGATACTGATAGTCAAGAGATAGATAAATCTTATGCTGCTTCTTAAAGAGTACGCTGTCGATCGTGACGGTGGCATGATGGGTATGTATGCATACTTTATGATAGCCCTCTGAGGCTGCGAAGCTAAAAGGACGGGAGAGTCTTCTGTCGTCTGCAAAAAGCAACTGATCATCTATTAGGATCATTTTGGGACTTTGGTACTTGCCTTCGAAGAATAGGAAGGGGGCAATTTGTGCCTGCAACTCTTCAATAGGTTCGTAGCTGATATAGACTTCCTCTTTTGGATAGCGAAAGCGATAAAAGGGCATGCTGTCGAGGCTAAGCTTTTTGAGCCAGATAGAATCCAGTGGCATTTTGTATTCGCAGGGGGTTTCGCCCATATAGTGCCTGTGTTTCTGCTTGTAGATATTGCCATTTTCGCCAAGGTAGGGTGGGCTGCTAAGTCGTACGTCTTCAAATCCAGCATTGTATCCACCGAGTGTCAGGTTTGTGTGCGCAGCTGGACTGCCGTCCTGCTGCATGGCCCGAAGACTGATTGCTGTACTTTGACCAGGGTATACTACTTCTGGTGCAGTGATGTCGAACAGCAACTCTTTGTCGCGTTTGGAAAGGGATTTCTGTTGCTGCTTCCATTTTCCCCCCAGAAAGTAGGCATATTGTACAGCATAAGAGGCTTGATGTTTGTCTTTGATCGACCATGTTGCTTCCTTGGCAAAGTCTTGCTTGAGCACTTCACCAGCTGCATTGTAGATTTCGTATCGCACGGGTAGTTGGTAAGGGTTTTCCAACCAGATGTGCAGCGAATCGGCAGTTCTGCGACTCAGGAATTCGGTGGCAAGGGTAAGGTCCTTTGCTGGACTAAGAGTGGCCACATCTTTTTCCACCACCAGTTGGTATTGCTTTACGGCTGGTTTCAGGACTTCGCGATGTGGCAGTTGAATCCATTGAAGCTCCGGCGCCGAGTCATGGTACTTCAGGATTAGCCGGCAGGAATCATTTTGTGCTTTCGAATCAGATGATTGAAAGATTAGCTCATTTCCTTCAGACAAGATTTCCGCTTGGCTGGGAATTCCATAGTGCGTCCAGTTCTCCCTAAAGGTATCGGTTTCTCCATCGCTGTTGGATAGCTTTGCTCTAAGGCCCATTCGTAGGTTCGCTGGAGGTAGCAAACTGTCGGGAACGCTGATCTTGGTTTCTCCAAATGCATCCAATTCACGAGCGTGTTCCCACAAGGTAAACTGCAAAAACAGCGAGTCAGGAATGACATCAAAAATTTCCCAAACAGTCAATTCTAATTCGGCATTTGCATCGAGGGCATTGAGTCCGTTCTTTTCTTTGGCTTGGGCGTAAAAGGCATAGGGCGGTTCCTCACTTTCTCTCACTGCAATGCCTGGACGGAAATGAAAATCAACCTTATCGAGTTCATAATCATCGATGCTGAAGGATCGCGAAAGCAGATTGTATTTGCCGCTTCGATTTTGAAAATTGAGTACATGAGAGCGATCCAGCTTTAGGCTGTCACCAAGTACAAATTCTGCCACGAAGGAGCCCCTGCTTGCTCGCTCGTTCTTAATAATCACAGGCTGCATTTGCACGGGTTTAAATTGCAATTGCAGACGCTTTCGCCGGATAGGTTTCCCCTTTTTGTTTACTATCAAGGCTTTGACCTTCACTGTATCCGCAGGTCGATAAATTGGCTTGTTGAAAGCCATGTAGCCTCCAAATCGACGATAAGGTTTGAATCCGTGAAATTTGGGAATCAGACCAGCAAAGTCTCCCCTGGTTGCTCTAACCAGCTTACGCCATTTACGCCTATAGGGACGGGCAAGAACGTCAGCCATTCTAGAGATTCTGCTTCTTCCGCTCCGATAGTAGTTCCCGTTGATATAGTAGTGCCTTTCAAGGCCACTATAGCTCACAGATATATTCTTAAGTCGCTCATTATCATTGATAAGAAAGGACTGAGTTGTGGGATTATGTAGAATTTTTTTGCCTTGGACTTCGACGCTTACGCCTTCATGGATCAAGTTACCGGACAAATCCCTAACTTCTAAGTGAAGGTCCTCATATTCCGTGATCAATTCTGCTTCAAAAGGGAAATTGGAAATCGAATTGAAGTGTACCATATCCTTCGATGCGTAGACTTCAATCCAATAGCCCTGTATTTCGCTGTCGGCGAGTATGCTGTCTCTGGGTACTTCAATGTCCGGCTCTCGATCCTTCAAAAGCCGCTCTGCAATTCTTCTGCAATTGCCGATCTCCTTTAGATCATCGTCACTGAGCTTGTAGTATTGTCGGCTATGGCTGGCCTTTAGCGATCGCTCTAGTGATCCTGTTTGTGCTATTGCAGAGACCGAGATGATGATCAAAGCAATGCACATGGCGAGCATTCTCACGGAAGCAGAACATCGATGCAAACGATTCTTACGAGCAGTACTGATCTTCATAGCAGGGCTTTGGCATAAGATGCGCAATATGAAGAAACTGGTGCCCGTTCAGCAATAAAAAAAGCCCTGTTGGGCGAAAAGCAGTCTAACTGCTTCTCGCCCAACAGGGCAACTGTTTACTTTCATTGACACTTACTACTCCTCATTGAGCTCCTCAAGGAACTCTTCAAGCTCGTATTCATCACCGTCTACATAGCCGGAATGCTCATAAACAATATCTCCTTCCTGATCTACCACCAGTGTGAAAGGAATGCTCTGGAAGTTGAGCGCACGCTTTAGATCTTCGTTTGGATCGGTAAGGCAAGGGAACTCCCAGGCTCTACCATCAACATAAGGCTTGACCTTGGCAAGGTTTCGCTGATCGTCTATATTCACTGCAATTACCTCCGTGTTCAAATCCTCAGCCCAGCCTTCCGCCAGCTCAGATATATTGTTAAGTTCCTTCTTACAAGGAGCACACCAGGTCGCCCAAAAGGAGAAGATGGTGATTTTGCCGTTTTCACCATAAGAAGAAATATTTACAGTCTCTCCTTCAACGGTGTTCAATTCCAAATCGGGCAAACGATCTTGCGCATTGGCAGAAAAAGACAAAGCGGCAATCAAAACCAGACAACTGATAATCGTAAGAAAAAGGTGTTTCATTTTTTTGGAAGCTTTTTAAATCCTGAAAAGTGATGTAATGTACCTATGATCGCTTTAACGGCCATAAGTTTAGTCAAAAATGAGAATTTCGGTAGGATGCATGACTTTCTATCCCTCGATGTCGAAAAAGGCTATGGAGGATTCACATCCTTTTTGGTCTTTAGCCTGAATTTGAAGGCTCTGTCCCAGGTATACAGCAAAATAATAAGCTCCTGTTGCTCCAAAACTCTCCCCGCCGTTTAAGGATATAGCATAAGGTTCCAGGCCACCGGTTACCTCAACATGCAATATGGCTACTCCCGAATCAGGATTGAAGCTGGTAATCGTAGGCATGCAATCTACTTTTTCCGCAACCGTCAAGGCAAGCGCCCCGGACTTTCGCCCCTTCTGATCCATAAAGACAAGCTCTTGTTCGCCAGGCTCCAGAAGCCAGCCTTCTGCTATCTGATTGATGAATACTCCGTTAGCAAACAGAAAAAAAGGTGGTTCTCCACAGTTAATGTATTCCAGGCTGAGCAGAGATTGCCCTTCATCAGTGCAGCGTAGATCATATGCCAGTAACATAGGAACAGCATTGGTCACCAGCGTATCACTTAGACTTTTAACAGCATCCCTAACGCAGACCCGATTAAGCCCTACAACTGACAGTTGAATTGGCTGGTTGGCATCCAGCCTGGTAAATGCCTCACCATTTAGAGAATACTCATAGGGCGGAACTCCCCCTTCGGCTTCCAGCATCAATTCCATGCAGGACGTTGTGTATTGGATACTTAGCGGTTCATCCACCTGCTCTTCAACCAGCTGCAAATCTTCCTCTACTGCTGGACCCTCCTTGGTACAGGAAAGCACTGCGGTCAGCAGCAGCAGAAATAGACAGGTCTTCGGGTAAATGCTCATGGAGATACTGTAGGCATACAAATTAAGCCTATTTGACCAATTAGTCCAGTGGTACAATCGCAGTGTCACCCAGCATACCCTAAGGGGAATTAAAGCAAGGCATGAACAGGCAATCCTTCTTTTAGTTCTATTTTGTGTATTACTAAGCACCCAATATGAAGCAGCTAACTATACTGATTTTGAGCCTTTTGGCCTTACCCTTGTTGCGTCTTTCAGCGCAGGACAAGGGCGGAGGCTTTTTCTCAGGAGACCTCATGCTAAACGCCAACTTTTATGAGCGTGATTCAGCAATCGGCGCAGCCGGTAATCCCTTCTATGACTACCTGCTCACCGGTGGAGAGTCCTGGTTTACATTGAATTATACAAATCCCGAAGCTGATCTAAGCGCCGGAGTGCGATTTGATGCATTCCTCAATAGCAATATCTTCAATCCCGTTCTCCCTACCAATGGCGTGGGAGTCGGATATTGGTACGTAAAAAAGAAGATCGGAAAACTGGATCTGCAAGGTGGTTATTTCTATGATCAGTTTGGCACAGGTACCACTTTTCGTGCTTACGAGTTGCGCGCATTGGGTATCGATCAGGCAATCAAGGGCGTGAAGGGCGGTTATGAATTAACCGACAATATTTATGTGAAAGCCTTTATGGGCAAGTTAAAAAATCGCTTCGAGACCTATGACCCCATGATCATGGGAGCCAATGTCGATGGCAGTTTTACACTCGGTGAGAAGGTCTTTATCACACCAGGTGCTTCGATTATCAATCGAACTATGGATCCAGGTTCTATGGAGAAGATCGTGTCTACCATCGAAAGCTATGATGATGTGGCCGATCGATTTGTGCCGAAGTATAATGTCTATGCATATTCCTTCTACAACAATTTGAGTTACAAGAACATCAATTGGTTTGTGGAGTATGCAGGCAAGACAGACGATGTGCTAGTGGATTTGGATGGCCAGTTGATCAACAGTGATGGCTATACAGCCTACAGTAGCCTCTCCTATTCGCAGAAGGGATTCGGTCTTACCCTACAAGGAAAAATCACCGACCATTTCAGTTTCCGAACTTCGGCCAATGAGACCTTCTTACGAGGTATGATCAGTTATCTGCCCTCGCTTACCAAGCAAAACTCGTTTAGATTACCTGCACGTTACGGAGCAATTACCCAGGAGCTGGACGAGATAGCTGTTCAAGCAGATCTGGTAGTCACACCCAAGAAGGGCCTTTCCTTTACCGCCAATTTTTCCAATATTCAGACAAGCGAGGGCGAGCAACTATTTCGCGAGTACTATGTAGATGTAGACATTAAGAAGAAAAAATCGCCCTGGCATTTTATCGCAGGCATAGATATGCAGGACTACAATCAGTTTGTCTATCAGCAAGAGGGGCATTATGTAAATACCTTCACTCCTTTTGTTGAAGTCGACTACAAATTCACTCGTAAAAAATCCATAAGAGTTGAGGCTATGTACATGCTTACTGAGCGTGATCGTCGAATGTTTGGAAAAGACGATCCGGAGGAGCGACAGGATCTGGGAGATTGGATATTTGGTCTTGTGGAGTACAACATAGCACCTAAATATTCCTTCTCTTTAACAGACATGTACAACTTTGATGATAACCAGCATTTTTATTCTGCTTTGGTCGCTTATACAAAACGGGCCAACCGCATGACCCTAAGTTACGTCAAACAAGTAGAGGGAGTTGTCTGTACAGGTGGTGTTTGTCGTTTGGAGCCAGCTTTTAGCGGAGCCAAATTTACCTTAACTTCGTCCTTCTAATCGTCAGAGTTTCCATAGCATAACCTCAACAAACTGCTAACAATGTTCCAAAATTGCAATTCCCTTCTCGTCGCATTTCTGGCTTGCGCTATCCTTTTCACTGCCTGTGAAGAGGTAGGGCCTGATGTCAATTTTACACCAAAATCTGAGCTGGTATTGACACCGGACACCACCTATGCCAAGCAAGAACGTAAAGTTCTGCTCGAAGAGTTTACCGGGGTGCTGTGTCCTAACTGCCCTGACGGAACCGAAAAGGTGAAGGAACTGACCAATATACATGGAGACAGAATTTTGCCTATTGCCATGCATGCCGGCGCCCTTGCCGGTTTTATCGAAGGCAAGAGTATTCAAAATCTTATGACTGACGAGGGGTCGCAGTTACACATTGATTTTGGTAACAGTGGTCAACCAGCTGCTGTTATAGATCGGGTACAGTATCCTTCGGAGTTTGATCTCTTTACCTACAGCCGTGCCCAGTGGGAGATATACGTAAATGAGCGCCTCGAAATGCCTTCAGAGTGCAACATTCATATCAATCCAAACTTCAACGCTGCTAATGATAGCCTCGGTATTGAAATAAGAATTGAATATACCGAAAGCTTCTCCGATGATCATTACGTTACCGTTGGAATTTTGGAAAACCACATCATCGAGCCACAAAAGCAACCAGATGAAAGCATCATCGATGATTACGAGCACAATCACATACTGCGCAAAATGATCTCCGGTTATCAGGGAGATATTTTGATCGGTCAGGGTGTTCAGAAGTCACCAGGCCTCACCGTGATCCGCAATTTCGGCCTCAGCAACATTCCAGAAGTCTGGAACCGAGAGCACCTTGAAATCTACGCCTTCGTCCACCGTCGTGGCGATGTGAAAGACGTGTTGCAGTCAGCTTTGGTTGAGTGGCCACAATAAGTCATTTTTTATTCGGAGCGAAGCCAAATTCTAGCGCGTCAACTTCTGTCCTGTGCTACACTATTATTCGGCACTCATCCAGCTGTTCCTGCTTGCTGCTCTGTGGTCTCTCCGCAGGCTCCGAGCCCCCATAGCAGCGCAGTCACCACGCTGGACTGAGCGCCTCATACCGTTTCGCCCAGGGCTATTTTGTGAGGTTCGTCGTTCGCGTTGGTGTGGGTTTTGGATTAGGGATTACGGACTACGGATCACGGTGCTTCGCAGCCGCTGCTTGGTTGGGTAGCAACACGCTTACTTATCATAGCTAGTTCTGCAAAGGATTTGAAGAACGGCTCTTTGTTGTGGCTTTGTTTGAAGTTTGCAACACGCTTGACTTAGAGATGCGTCTAAGAGGGGAGCCCTCGGCGAGCACGAAGGTGGGCAATCATCTACCACTTAAGCGTGCAGCATAATCGCTGGATTCATGTAAAATCCTGATGACTTCAACCCTTTCATCCTTGAGGCGATAGAAAATAACGTGCTTCTTAACCTTAAAGGATCTGCAGTGCTCTATCAAATGGCCTCGATCTTTACTTAGAATATGGTAAGGGTTTGCAAGGATATTTTGGAAAGCCTCTTCTAGTAGACTATTGTATTTTTTGGCTTGCTGATACCCCCAGTGCTCTATCGTGTAATAACTAATTTCAATTATGTCATTACGTGCCTTTTGTGAAAGAATGATGGTCATTTAGCTTTGTTCTGGGCTACTATTTCATCAAATATTTCTTTAGGACTTTGTGTGGAAACACGGCCTTCTTCCAAATCTTTAATGCCCTCGGCTAACAACTCATTTAGTGGCTTTTTCCTTTGGTCCTCTTCCTTTAGTAAACGCAAAGCCTCGCGGATTACTTCGCTGGCGCTATTGTACATGCCCGTCGACATCTTTTCTTTGATGAATTTTTCTAAGGTCGGATTTAGAGAAATGTTCATAGAGCTAATATAGCCCAGATAACAAAAAGTAGCAAATTTTGTTAGCGCGTGAAACGGGTATCTCCAACGGCTCCTCGATACTCTTTCGTAGCTATGTGCAATTTGACACACGTTTGCCCCTTGGAGCGCAGCGAGTTTTTCATCCTCGCTGGATTTAGAAGTCCCGCGTGTTTGGTTTATGGGGTGTGCTACAACGAGCTAGTTTGAAGACCTCTCCGAGGCTCTGGTGCTTCGCTGCTTAGCACGTGTAACTTGACACACGTTTACTTATCATAGTTAGTTCTCCAAAGGATTTGAAGAACGGCTCGAAGAGGATATTGTGGTTGAAGCTTTTGATACGCATGACTTTTAGATGTGGCAGGATGAATACCTCGCCTGGCGAGCGCGTTTGTGCTTCGCTGCTGTGGCTTGAATAGCTTGACGCACACTTACTTATGATAGCTAGTTCTCCAAAGGATTTGAAGAACTGCTCTTTGTTGCGGCTTTGCTTGAAATTAGCAACACCTTAGACTTCTAGATGTGGCAAGGACGGAGTCCTTGCCGAGCTCGATGGGGGGCTTTGGTTGAGGTTTGCGATAGGTTTGACTGATGGATGTGGTGAGGAGGGAGGACGGTGCAGAATAGCCTCGATGGCAGGGGAAATGCGGGTGGCAGATGGGCGACTGAGAGTGCCGCTGGGACTGGCTCCGACCTTAGGAGGAGACGGGCCCAGTGGATACTCGAAGCGCGCAGATGCCGCCCGCATTGGAACGAACAGCGAGCAGGCAGTTGCTACGAAGCGCGGACCTTTCGCTCCTAAAAATCTGAGCTGTATTTATGGTGTAATTTCTGTTATTTTTGTGCTTTCAAAAAAATGGCCTCGATGATGGGGCAAAATCTGGATCAATGAAAATTTCTTATAACTGGCTGAAGGATTATCTGGCGATTGACTTGCCGGCTGAGGAAGTGGCGGAAGTGCTGACACAAATCGGCCTGGAGGTGGAAGGATTGGAGAAGCAGACGAGCGTAGAAGGTGGACTGGAAGGGCTTGTGGTCGGGCATGTGCTATCGGCGGAGCAGCATCCGAATGCGGATCGGCTTAGAGTGACCAAGGTTGATGTGGGTGCTGAGGAGGTGCTGGATATCGTGTGTGGGGCGCCTAATGTGGCTGCGGGACAAAAGGTGGTTGTGGCTACTGTGGGAACTATGCTTTATCCTACGGAGGGAGAGCCATTTAAGATTAAGAAAGGGAAGATACGTGGGGAAGTGTCGATGGGGATGATTTGTGCAGAGGATGAGATCGGACTGGGGCATGAGCATGATGGTATTATGGTGCTTCCTGCTGAAGTGAAAGTGGGTACGCCAGTACGAGAAGTGATAGAGATTAAGGAAGATGATATTATTGAGATTGATCTGACACCGAACCGCTCGGACGCGACTTGCCATATTGGTGTGGCGAAGGATTTGGCTGCTGCACTCAAAATTGCTAAGGGACTGGATGTGCAGGTGAAAATGCCTGAGGCTGCAAAGGCCACTGCGGGTAGTGGGGCTAGTGTAGATGTGGTAGTGAATCGGACAGATCTTTGTCCTCGGTATGCTGGGGTTGTGTTGACTGGATTGACGGTGAAAGAGTCGCCAGAGTTTATAAGGGAGCGACTAGAGGCTATTGGGGTGAAGACGATCAACAATATTGTGGATGTAACCAATTTCATTTTGCATGAGATGGGGCAGCCTTTGCATGCTTTTGATGCGGATAAAATAAAGGGTAAGAAGATTGTTGTAGATGCTTTGCCTCAGGATACGGGTTTTGTGACTTTAGATGGGGATGAGCGGAAACTGAGTGAGCAGGATTTGATTATCTGCGATGCAGATATGGATGGAATGTGCATCGCCGGGGTGTATGGCGGGCTTGGTACTGGTGTTACGGATAGCACGACTAGTATATTCCTGGAGTCGGCTTGTTTTGATGCGGGTAATACGCGTCGGACATCGAAGCGGCATAACTTGCGTACAGATGCCGCTATGCGTTTTGAGAAAGGCGTAGATCCGAATGGATGTGTGATTGCGCTGAAGCGTGCGGTGGATTTGATACTGGAATCTGCTGGGGGAGTGGTATCTTCTGAATTTGTGGATATCTATCCGGAGCCGATTGCCCCTAAGGAGATAAGGCTGAAATACCGGCACGTAACAAGACTCTTAGGGATTGATATTCCGGCTGAGGAGATACGCGAGATTCTGGCAGCTCTGGAGATCGAAATCTTGTCATCTGATGAAGAATCGATGCTTGTGCGAGTGCCTAGCAATAAAACCGATGTTTACCGCGAGGCGGATGTGATTGAGGAGATACTGAGGATTTATGGTATCGATCGGGTGCCATTGCCGGCTACGATTCAGTCGTCGATTGCCTATGAGCAGAAGCCGAATGGCTATAAGGTGGAGCAGCAGATTTCGGATTTTCTGGCCTCGCGAGGGCTGCAGGAGATTGTGGCTCCTTCAGTCAGTAAATCAAAGTATTATAGCGAGGAAGAGCAGGCTGGCGGCATGGTTTCGCTACTCAATAGCATGAACTCTGAATTGGATGCTATGCGTATGGAAATGTGCTACAGCGGTCTTGAGGTGATACATAGAAATCAGAACCACAAAAACAATGATCTTGCCTTGTTTGAATTTGGTAAGACTTACCGCAAAGAAGAGGGGGCCTATATCGAAACCAGACATTTGACTTGTTATATATGTGGTAGGGCAGCTGGCGAGAACTGGAAGGAGCAGCCTGCTAAGGCTGACTTCTATGATATAAAGCGGACGGTGGATGAATTAGTAGCCAGACTCGGACTGAAAATCAATGCAACGGAGCCTTGTGAGGAGAGCAAGTTTGTCTACGGTATGCTGTACAAAAGCCAGAATCGCCCCTTGGTGAAGTTTGGTCGATTGGCGGAGCCTGTGTTGAAAAAGTTGTCGGTAAAAGGTCCGGTATTTTACGCCGAATTTGATGTGAAGCAGATAATGTCTGGTTTGAAGTCGAAAAAGGTGAAGTTTGCGGGGCTCAATAAGTTTCCAAGTATGCGACGTGATTTGGCTTTGGTGATTGACGAGCAGGTGAAGTTTGAGTCGATCAGGGCGATGGGTATGAAGGCCGGAAAACATATCTTACAGGATATCAACTTGTTTGATATTTTCCAGGATGAGGAGAAGCTGGGTGTGGGTAAAAAATCTTACAGCGTAAGTTACTTGTTTCAGGATGCCAAGAAGACGCTCAAGGACGGTGATGTAGATCGGGTTATGAATAAGTTGATGAAGCAATACGAAGAGCAGCTTGGGGCGATAATTCGCAAATGATACGCTTTGTTATAGGCGTCATATGTCAGCTGTATCTCATTGGGGCTGAGCTTTCCATGTTCAATTGCTGTATTATGCAAGGGATAATGAGAAAAAACCACTGATTTTTATTAATATTAGGCACTTATTAAGCCACTGTTTTATGGGTACTCACATGCAAATTTTGAATAGCATTATGCGTAAGATTAATGCTATGATGGATCGACAGCTGGAGCTGGAAGATCAGCGAATCACCTTGCTCGAAGAGAAAGGGCGATTGATTGAGGAGCTAAAGAAGCAGAAGTCCTATATCGAGCAGTTGGAAAATGAGATCAAGATTCTGAAAGTATCCAAGGGTATAACTGGTGAAGGTCCCTTGAATCCGGAGGCCAAGAAGAAGATCAATGAGTTGATCGACGAGATTGATCACTGTATAGCTGCACTTGGCTACTAGAATCTGATGAAGCCTAAAACTTTAGAGATGAGCGAGGATGTGCTTAATATCAATGTTACGATTGCGGATAGATCGTACAAGATGCGCGTGACGAAAGCGGAAGAAGAAAGTGTTCGAAGATCAGTGAAGGAAATCAATGAACGATTGAAGAGCCTTCAAAGTCAGTATAGGGCCAATGATAAGCAGGACTACATTGCAATGGCCTACCTCATGGACAAGGTAGACTCCATGTCTAATGAGACCAAGATTGTCAACGAGGATAAGGCGCTTGGAACCAAGCTGACGGAACTGGATGCGCTGCTTTCCGATTTTGTAGCAAAGGACTAGCAGGATCTGTTGATCCGCTGTTTGTGAACTGCCTCCCCGAATAGACTGCCATTCCAATGGCAGATACCCCATTTCTGAATGTCCCCTGGTTTCACAAAGGCTGCTGGTAGGCTCTGCCTACTGGTCAAATGAAAAAGGACTCAATTTTTAATAAAACGATAAGTAATGGATATAAGCTATATCATTCCTATCGTTGGCTTGATCATTAGTCTGATAGTGGGTTTCTTTATGGGGAAATCGATTGCAGGCAAAAGTTCGGAGCTACTGATAGAGAATGCCAAGAAGGAAGCTGAGCTTGTGAAGAGCGAAGCGGCCAACGAGGGTGAAAGGCTTAAAAACGAGAAGCTGCTCCAGGCAAAGGAGCAGGCCATAAAGCTGCAAAGCGAGACTGATAAAAAGGTCAACCAAAAGCGAAAGTCAATTGATGATCTGGAGCGATCCATCAAGAAACAGAAAAATGAAGTCGCCCAGAAACAAAACGCTTTCAAAAAGCAAGTTGCTGAAGTGGAAGGAAGCCGCAAAGAGTTGAAGGAGGAAAAATCCAAAATCGATAAACAGCGGAACGATCTCAAAGCCAAACAAGAAAACCTCGATAAACAAACATCTAAACTAGAAGCGGACAAGAAGGAACTAGAAGACAAACTACAAACTGAACTAGAGAAGGTTGCGGGACTGAGCAGAGAAGATGCGAAGCAGCAACTGGTGGAAGCAATGAAGGAACAGGCCCGGACCAAGGCGATGACACATGTCAAGCAAGTGATGGACGAGGCTAAGATCAGTGCTAATAGAGAAGCAAAAAAGATTGTACTGCAATCGATCCAGCGATTGGCGGCTGAGCATGCCATTGAGAATTGTGTCTCCGTTTTCAATCTCGATAATGATGACATCAAAGGGCAGATCATCGGTAGGGAAGGAAGAAATATCCGAGCTCTCGAATCTGCCACAGGAGTGGAGGTGATCGTGGATGATACCCCTGGAGCCATTATTATTAGTTGTTATGATCCGGTGCGTAGAGAGATTGCACGTCTTTCGCTTCAGCGATTGGTGGCTGATGGACGTATTCATCCCGCCCGTATCGAAGAGATCGTTAATAAGACCCGAAAGCAACTCAACCAACACATTGTGGAGATTGGGGAACGAACGGTGATAGACCTCAAGATTCACGGCTTGCACAAGGACCTGGTAAGAATGGTCGGACGCATGCGATATCGTTCTTCCTATGGGCAAAACCTGCTTCAACACTCTCGCGAAGTGGCTAATCTTTCCGCTATCATGGCGGCTGAGATGAAGCTGAGCAAAAAGCAGATTCAACAGGCCAAGCGTGCAGGTTTGCTGCACGACATTGGGAAGGTAACAGATGAGGAGTCAGAGCTATCACATGCACTGATCGGCATGAAGCTTGCAGAACGTTGGAACGAAAAGGCTGATGTCTGTAATGCCATCGGTGCTCACCACGATGAAATTGAGATGACTCACATCATTTCGCCTATTGTGCAGGCGGCGGATGCTATCTCAGGTGCAAGGCCGGGAGCGCGTAGAGAGATTTTCGAAGCTTACATGCAACGAATTCGGGACTTGGAGGCTCTAGCTCTTGAGTACGAGGGTGTGGAGAAGGCCTATGCTATGCAGGCAGGCCGAGAGCTGCGCGTAATCGTGCAGAGCGAAAAAGTATCCGATGAGAAGGTAGATCAGCTTGCATTTGACATTTCGCAAAAGATTGAGGCGGACATGCAATATCCTGGGCAGATTAAAGTTAATGTGATCAGAGAGAAGCGAGCCGTTTCTTATGCCAAATAAGATTGATTGAACGTTTTTACTAAATGCGGAAATGACCTCGGTTGTTTCCGCATTTTTTATGTCATCATGCTTTTCTCAAAACACATCACTTGGATGTTTTTTGCCACCAGCAGTATTTCTTCTACGGGCAAGAAGTCGCGTTTCTGATACCATTTGCGCACTGCCATATTGGGTGCATAGGCATCCAAGCGAATGCAGTCTAGCCCCTGCTGCACTGCCAGTTCCTCCGCAAACTGCATCAGCTCTGAAGCTAGCCCCTGCCCCATGTACACAGGATCTGTGGCAAGTCGATGAACCGTGAGCACACGCTCGCTCTGAAACCTCCAGGAGACGTCCTCATATTCCTTTGGCTGTAGCTCATCCAGTGTCACCACCGCCACTATGCCCTTCTTCCTTTCGGTGCAATAAGCCGTTCCAGTAGCCAGATCGCGTTCGAGTAC
>JAHDEE010000104.1:0-3777 GCA_020629005.1 Chitinophagales bacterium | reverse complement strand
TTTTTTTCAATGAGGGCTTTTTGACGCATTAATGAGACGCACTAACGAGACGCACGCGGTGCGTCTCTACGATGTGTAATTTGTTATTTTGGTCTTTCTCTCTTTCCATATTGAGACGCATTGTTTAGACGCATGCGATGCGTCTCTACGATGTTCGATTTTGCTTCTTGCCGGATTTAGATGGATTGTAAAGACGCATTGATTAAGACGCACGCGGTGCGTCTCTACATTATCAAGCCCCGATCTTTCAAATAACTATTCAGCGTCTTTGGAAAAGCGTAATTCCCAATCTGTTCCAAAGTAACCCATTCCAAGCCTTTGGGTTTCTTCTTCACTTCCATCTCAAAGAAACAAGCAAAAATCTTCTGGTGGGTTAGCAACTGCTTGTACACTTTCGAAACATCTTGCTGTCCGGTTTTTATACCTGCAAACAAGTCCAAACAATAATCCTCCTTCAAAAGCTGAGCTGGCGCCACCAACATTTTTGGCAACTCCAGCAGCGGAAATTCCCACAAATTTCTCCAGATATCCTTTGCTTCTCGCTTCTGCAAGAATACGCCACCCTTATAAGTAATGACAAGATAGTGGAAGAAACGTTCCTTTCGAATCAGTTTTTTTTCCTTCACCGGCAGTGCATCCACCCGATTCTCCGCATAAGCAGCGCAAGAATCAGCAAACACACAAGCTGCACAATCCGGATTTGCCGGCTTGCAATACGTCGCCGCAAAATCCATAATCGCCTGATTATAAATCGCAGCCCTATCTACAGCCAACAGCTCATTAGCCAATTTACTGAATTCTTTCTTTCCAGCCGTCGAATCTATGGGAATATCTATCCCAAAATACCTCGATAAAATCCGAAAAACATTGCCATCCAGCACTGCGTGTGGCAGGTCATAGGCAAAGCTGGCAATAGCAGCAGCTGTGTAAGGACCCACTCCTTTCAGTTTCAAAATCTCCTCATAAGAATCCGGAAACTCCCCCTCCAAATCCTCCGCCACATACTTTGCACTCGCATGCAAATTTCTGGCCCGACTATAATATCCCAGCCCTTCCCAAAGTTTCATCACCTGATCTTCCTCCGCATTCGCCAAATCCTCTATCACCGGATAGGCTTTCACAAATTTCTCATAGTATGGTCTGCCCTGCTCCACCCGAGTCTGCTGCAAAATAATTTCCGAAAGCCAAATGTAGTAGGGATTTTTTTCACCAATCCAGGGTAGTTCACGGGCGTTTTGGGAATACCATTTTAGCAGGGTGGAGGTAAATCGATGCATGTTTGTGGGGGGTAGCTTTTAGTTTTTGGTTTTTGGTTGCTGGTGCTAATTTAGTTAAAGGGGATGAGGATTGGATCAAAGATAAGAGAGCAAGGAGTAATGAGCAAGGAGCAAAGATAAAGGAGCAAGGAGCAATGAGCAATGAGCAATGAGCAATGAGCAAGGAGCAAAGATCTAAAGCAAGGAAGCAGGTTAAAAACGGATGGCGGAAGTTTGCCAGAGAGGCAACATAGCTCCACGAGCCCTACCTCCCCCTAAACAAATCCACACCCGCCGGTTGCTCAATACCCAAAAAGCTACCATCGGGCAAGTAGAAACCTCCGTCATCAGCAATCTCAAAATAGACCTGCCCGCTACGTTTGGGAATCAGGACCTTGCAGAGTGGAGTGATAGGTCCGTGATCAAGATGGTAGAGAATCTTTTCCTCACCTTTCTTGAGCACGTAGAGTTGAGGAGAAGGGAACGGCTGTCCGGGAGTATAGGTACGATCAGACAGGAATGCAGGTTTGATTTCGTCAAAAATTGCGGGTACAATTTCCTTTCCTGCTGTGTCGACAAATCCGAAGCCTGTGTCAGTTTTGACCAGCAGCAGCTTATCGTTCGTGGTGAATTGTAGGCGCTGGAACTTTGGCTCAATTAGCCATTTTTGGGAGGCATTCATCAGGCCACGTTTGTCCCCTTGTTCCACAATAAAAGTTTCTCCGTTGTATTGCACCGGGCCATCGGAGATTACGGGAAGTAGCAGTACTCCATTCCGATCGATGATGCCTGTGCGATTGCCACTGCGGGTTCCGGTTGCAGTGCTGTCAACAAACCAATTTTCTACACTGGCCCAGCCTTCCTTCTTAAAGTCATTAACCTTCCAAAACTGGCCTTCAATAATGCGCTGGCCACGCTCGTCAATATAGGTCCAACGATCCTTTTGATAGGAGCTGATCTGTGTTTGATCATTGTAGCGCTTCTTGTAAAACAGGCTGTCGGATAAAACGACCAGCTGTACTTTGTCTGTCTTTTCCCATTGGCCCTTGGCGGTGTTGACCCCTGCCAGCCCATGCTTGTATTCACCGACCTCCAGATATTGTATCGGTACCACGATCTTCCCATCCGTATCTATGAAACCCCATTTGCCATTTAGTTGCACGCCCGCTTTTCCTTCGCTGAATTTTTTGACACGTTGGTATTTTGGAGCGATCACTTGACGACCTGTTGAATCTATGAATCCCCAAACTTCCCCTTTTCTTACAGGAGCAAACCCCTCTTTGAAAGGCCGCACCTGATCGTAAACCGGATCGATAAGCCGCATGTTCGCCGCATCGAAAAAACCATACTTGCCAGCCTTCGTCACCATAACCAGACTCTTATTCGTGTAGGGCATTTTTAAAGGACTCAGTGCAACCGCTACCCCTTCATATGGTAATTCTTCCACAAGGTTTTGCTCATTCAAAAAGCTGTAGGTATTGCCACGAATCAGGAAGTACTTGCCAGCAAATTCCAGTATTCGATCATATACAGCTGGTACTATATTTTCTCCTTGCTCATTGTACAAGCCGAAGTATTGGCCTTGTTTTGCGCGAATAAAGCGCTTGGCAGGCTGTTGAGTATTGCCAAAAATATCAGTGACTTTAAGGTTGGACAGCGCATCATATTGGCAAGCAATAATGGTATCACCTTCCGTAGTTACGGCCCCGAGCTTTCCAGCCTTTCTGATAAATCTAATATCGGGGGACATGTTACCAAAATTGGGGTCCTGATAGAAGATACGTTTGGGAGAATTGAATGGCTCCAGCACCTCTCCTTGTACATTGATGACTCCCCAAAGGCTGTCTTTTTTAGCCGATACAAGACCTTGTTTGTTGGCGAATCCCAAGTCATCGTAAATAGCTTCGAGCACAAAGTTTCCGGATATGTCGGTGAATCCAAATTTGCCATCTTGCTCGAATTTCACATAGGCATCCAGACCATTCATTCTTTGCTCGTACTTGAAAGGCAGAAGCTGCTTTCCTCTAGTGTCCAGAATTCCCCATAGTCCCTCTTTCTGAAGTGGCAAAAATTCTGTCGAGTCAACATCAACGATCATGTTAAAGTAGGTGCACTCGTAGATCGGATCGATCACCTGCTCATTGGCAAGATTGACATAACCACACTTTCCGGCTTTCTTGAACACGAATAAGGTGTCGCTTGCCTGTAAGTGAAGGCAAAGCCCAAGCAGCAAGATCAATAGCAGGTAGCTCTTATGCAATGGTCGTGGGATTTGTTGAAGGTATGGCAAAGATAGTGAAACCCTTTATTTGGAGCGAAGCGGACTCCATCGCGTCAGCTGCCTTCGCGCTATCCGCTGCAATTCACCACTGGTCTGCCTGCTCATGCGCTGCCCCTTCGGTCTCTCCTATCGTCGAGCCCTCATGGGCAGGCATTCGACAAGGCAGCCCAGCGGCTCATTTCCGCTTCTATGTGCGCCTTGAACCACCGCGCGATGCAAATCACAGTGTGGATGCTTTAC
>JAHDEE010000103.1 GCA_020629005.1 Chitinophagales bacterium | reverse complement strand
CCGCCGTGGAAAGGAGCAAAGAGCAAGGAAGCAAGGATAAAGGAGCAAGGATAAAGGAGCAAGGATAAAAGAGCAAGGATAAAGGAGCAAAGAGAAAGGAGCAAAGAGAAAGGATAAAGGATAAAGGAGAACTCCTTACTCCTTGCTTTTTACTCTTTGCTCCATCCCAGTTATTCATTCAAATACTTAGCAAACCAATCGAGAATCAGAGCATTTCTCTCATTTAAGAAATTGCTAAGATTATGATCGCCCTTCTTAAATATCTTCAACTTATGCGGCTGGCCATTTGCTTTCATAGTATTGGCCATAATGCTCGCATTTTTCACAGGAACAATTTTGTCTGCATCACCGTGCAGAATCAAAAATGGCTCGTTGATTTCATCAACCCAGTATCGAGGACTGCGAGCCTCGTAAGCAGCACGGTTCTTTACCGAATCGCCAAGTAATTTACGGTAGACACTCTTGTACAGTTTGGGTCTGAGGCTAAAGTCAATTCGCAGATCGATGCTAGACCCTACAACGGCAAAAGCCTTAATGTCATCGCTGACCCTGGATACTTGATATGCATTAACTCCCCCTCTCGATAAACCGTACATTACGATCTTGTCAGGCTGAACGCAGTTGAGTGTTTTGCCTATTTCTATCAATTGCAGGATATCATTTAGGTCTTTGCCACCCATTTCGTCGATTCCCTCAGTATGCTTATTTCCCCGTAGCTGAGTGCTTAATACCAAATAGCCATTACTGGCAAAGGTTCTTTGCAATTTCAAACTGGTCTTTCCGTGAAGACCCTTATCGCCTTTTCCAGGTCGATTATAGATAAACACAGGAAAGTTGTCCCCTTTTTGAGGTTTTACTAAATACCCTTTTATTAGCAAACCGTCGGACTTGTATGTAATTGCATATGTTTCGATGGTTATGCCATCTTCAGCGTTTGTACTGACAAGTTTTATGTCTTCCAATAAGGGAGAAGTAGGGCTGACAACTTCGCCAGACGAATCACTAATCGAGTTACTATCAGGTTCGCCTATTGCCGGGTCTGCTAGCTGCTCGGTTTCAAGTTGATCTTTCTGCCCTTCACCTGTTGCACTTTGGTTTGGAGTAAAGGGTTCAGGGTTAGGCAGACAGCCAAGACAGAGAGCTAAGGCTGTCAAAAGTAGCAACGAAATGCACTGTGAAATTTGTTTTTGACTTTCGGGCTTTAGCATTTGAACTACATTTAATTTGATCGCTATTCTAACACATTTGATGTACAAAAAGGCGCTGCTAATCCGCGATTTTGGCTAGGCAAAGTTAGGCTTTTACAAGTTACTTTCTCAGGATTATCGTAGTTTTGCAGCACCCAAAGCTTGATAATCAAGACATAGTGCAGATATCAACCGATAATTAGCAAATAACGCTTCCTTATGCTGTTCAACTCACTAGAATACCTGCTCTTTCTGCCCTGTGTTTATTTGCTCTACTGGAGTTTAAATAAACATCTGCGTCTTCAGAATCTTGTCTTGTTGGTAGCCAGCTACTTCTTTTATGGACTTTGGGACTACCGATTCCTTTCCCTAATTGTAATCAGCTCTTTTACCGACTACTTCCTGGGTAGGCAGCTCGAGACAAGCACCAATGATCGTAGCCGAAAAGCACTATTATCCATTAGTCTTATTGTCAACCTTGGCCTTTTGGGAGTGTTTAAGTACTTCAACTTCTTTGTTGGTTCGTTTATTGATTTGCTGGGACTCTTCGGCATGAATGCCAACGCGCCCTTACTTAACATTGTACTACCAGTTGGCATTAGTTTTTACACATTCCAAACGCTTAGCTACACCATCGACATATATAGGGGAAAGCTGAAAGCGTCGCATTCCTTACTCAATTTCTGTACTTATGTCGCCTTTTTTCCGCAGCTCGTTGCTGGTCCCATCGAGCGGGCCGCTAATTTGCTGCCCCAAATCGAGAAGCCACGAAACTTTGATCTCGAAAGAAGCAAAGATGGCTTGCGGCAAATCTTGTGGGGACTCTTTAAGAAAGTAGTAATCGCAGATAGTTGCGCCATTATTGTAGACAATGTGTTTTCACAATACAACGAGTTGTGGGGGCCTGTGTTAGTACTAGGCGCTGTACTTTTCGCCTTTCAGATCTATTGCGACTTTTCTGGCTATTCCGACATCGCAATTGGTACTGCGCGTTTATTAGGAATATCCTTAATGCAAAACTTTGCTACTCCCTATTTTGCCAGAGACATCGCTGAGTTTTGGCGACGCTGGCATATCTCCCTCTCAACTTGGTTTAGAGATTATCTATACATTCCCTTGGGAGGTAGCAGAGTTGGTCGTTTGCTCCAGTTTAGAAATGTCTTCGCCATTTTTCTCGTGAGTGGCTTTTGGCATGGAGCCAATTGGACCTTCATGTTCTGGGGTTTTATTCACGCATTGTGCTATGTACCTCAGATGATTCGAAAAAGTAATCGAAACTTTCTGGATGTCGTTGCCAAAGGGAAATTGTTTCCTACTCCCTATGAGCTGGGAAGAATGTTTCTCACTTTCACAATTGTAACTTTTGCATGGATCTTCTTTAGAGCCCCATCCATCGGTGATAGCTTCCATTACATCTACCGCATGATCACACAAAGCAATGTACCCTTTGCGCAGGTCTTGTCAAACTTACGCATCCAAAGCAGCGATCTGTATCTCATTGCTTTTTTCACGAGCATCATGTTTGTCTTTGAGTGGTTGAGCCGCGATGAGCAGCATGGCCTGGCCGCCATCGGCCAAAGCAGCATCCTGCGTTTTGGTATCTACCTCTTCTTATCGCTTGCAATTCTCGATTACTTTAATGGAGAAACTGCCTTTATATACTTTCAATTCTAAAGCTCATGATCGTATTACTTAAGCGTGCCGGTCTTTTTGCTTTGATCTTGGTAGCAGCTCTTTGGCTCATCAAACAAAGCGTTCCTTATTATTGGGGCAATGATTTGCTAGAGCATAAATTGCGCTATCTAGAACAGAATCTGGAAGATTACGATGCCTTGTTTGTAGGCTCTAGTCATGTTTGCAGACAGGTAGATGTGGAGGAGTTCGATAAGCTGACCGGTCATCGCAGCTACAATCTAGGCGTTAATGGGATGTTTGCACTAGAGGCCAATTACATGCTCGAAAAATTTCTTGAAAAAAATGCAATTGACAGAGGTTTTAGTATCTTTTTACAAAAGACGGAGCCCACCAAAATTGCCAAGAAAAACCTTCACTCTAATCAAGGCAAGTACTTCATGGATTTGCACCGCTTTCGAATTGCACTGACACATTATTGGAAGCGAGGAGATTGGAAGCAAATTTATTATCACTTTGTTGCGTTTCTTGAAAATAAGCTGGCAATTGGACAGATAAGAGAGATCATCAAGTACCATTGGAAGGACAAAAAAGAGTTTCACCCCGCTATCAATCAAAATCATGGCTTCTACTCGCTTGAGCAGCAACTAAAACTTGAAAGTGATTCCCGATTGATTTCGCGACGACATGGCAAATACAAGTCTTCTAAACAGTTTAAGGAGAACAAACCTGTAGCAGCTAAGGAAAAGCGGATGAAGATGGCTGAGATATCAGATGAGATGATCTACCTCCGAACAAAAGAGAAAGACTCTATTCGTTACTTCAGATTTTCTAGTATCAAACTAGATCCGGAATATTATTTTGACAGAGGGCACTTTAATGATCGTGGGTCAAGAATCAATACGGAGAAAATGGCCCAAGAGTATAAGGAGAAAGTGCAATAGTCGATATTGCGTTCTTTTCGCACGCGCAAGCGCTCTCACACTCACAGTATAGGGTAGAGTCAAGTCCTTGATTCGAATTCAAAAGTTCAAAGTAAGCCCAAACTGCATCCGCCAGCGCGAGTTAAAATTATCTACCACCCAGGGATCTTCATCAGTTGGAATGTTGAAGGAGTACTGAGGTTGCTGATCTTGCATGCCCTCGAATTTGAGCAAGCTAAAGCTTGAATTGACCACATTAGGCACATAGACTAACTTACCCCAATTGGGATTTAGCAGATTGAGTACATTTATTATATCTGCTGAAAGCTGGATGTTTCTTTTTTCATCCAGTTCTTTCGTCCAGGAAATCTTCATGTCCAGCTCGTGATTCCAGGGAGTCCTTGCAGCATTTCGCGCTGCATATTTTCCGCGGTTCTCGCGCAAATAGTCGTTTCTTCTTATATAGGCTTCCAGATTCTGCCACTGCTGGGCTGGGCTGATGCTGACCCCATCAGCATTACTGGTTTCCACTAGTTCGATTTCGTTGCTGGAGGCAGGTATGTAAACCAAATCATTCCTCGAAGATCCGTCGCGGTTTAGGTCTCCCTGATACACAAAGCTAAATGGACTTCCGGAGCGTCCATTGTACTGGAGTGAAAGCAGCCAGGTTGATGCTTTTCCATCAATTCGGTATGATTGCAAGGCTACGATCTTATGGCGTAAATCATAGTTGGAATAGGACAAATCCGGGTCATTTCCATACAATGCCTGATTCCATTCGTAGTTGGCTGCAGGGCTGCTCCTGACTGTACTGCTGATGTCTTTACTTAATCCATAACTGTAGGCCAGGTAGCTGTTTGCTCTGCCTTTTGTTCGATTTGCGTTTAGGCTGAGATTGTATCTATGTCCTTGATCCGTATTGGCAAGCACAAAGACATTAGTAAAATCCTGACTGATTTTCTGCTCTGGGCCAGTGGCGCTGTAGTAGGGTCTATTGTCGGCACCAGCAAAGCGTTCCAACTGTTCTTTACGATTGGCAGTTTGAAAAAAGAGTCCTTTTTGCACTGCTGTATAGCTGAACTCAATTCCCAGCGACCAGGCTTCTGCAAATTGATATTCCAGACCTAGGTTTGATTTCCAATCTCTGGGATATCGGAAAGCCGGATCAAGTAAATTGACTTCCGTAATGCCTGCTTCTGCGTTTGCAAGCTGCCCCGGTGTTTCTGTGATAGTAAGGGGCTGCTCTGGCTTCAAGTCCACGTTGAAGTATTCAGTGCCGGAGATGTACTCCATGTAAGCAAACCAAAGATAGGGTAAACGGCCAGAGAACAAGCCCGTTCCTCCGCTAAGCTTGATTGGCCAGCGGTCGCTTTCATAGTTAAAGCCGAATCGGGGATTGAGTTGGAAATTTTGCCGAAGCTGGTTGTCAAAAGATGTGAAGTTTTCATGTCTGCTAATCAAGGGACTCAGAGGTAGCTCCTGTGTGAGATACTGCGCATCAAGCCTAAGTGCCAGAATGAGATCCAACTGGCTATTTAGGTTCCATTTGTCCTGGACATAAGCTGCACCCTCCAGCACCCCTAGTGTCGCAGCAGGATTGTTGGAAACGTAGTTAAAATTGTCCCTCTCGGCATTTACATTGTAAACACCTCTTACTCTAGCGGGTCTGTCATTTATAAAATCATCAACGGACTTATATTCCCATCGTCCGTTCCATGCAGATAGAAAGCCATAATCGACATCGTGGTATTGCGCTTGAACACCGGCGCCCAACAAGTGGCTGCCCAATGCATAGCTAAGTTTGTTGCTAAGTTGTAAAGTGCTAAAATTGGTATTGAAAACAGAAGCCTCCCGATAGCTGCCAGCGAAAATTCGAGATGAAGAGGAGCTGGCAATCTGAAGATGAGGAAATAGCTCTCCTACAGGGTCACGACTCTCGACAACTCGATTAAATCCGATATTGAACTTGTTAAATGCTCTTTTGAAATCTGATCGCAGCTCGACCACGGTACTGTTGGCAAGGCTATTGTGTCGGAACCCCTGACTGCCAAAATTGAAGAAATTGGCGCTCCATTCCAGATTATCTGCCGAGCTCTTTACAAAGTTATGTCTGAGGGTCAGTTTGTTTTTTGGGTTGAGATTGAAGTCCATCCTTGCAAAAATCTTTAAGCTCTCGGTACCTACTTCGGCTGTCTCAAAAGATCCAGGGTCGTAATTGTAATTTTCCAATAGATGATCGCGTATGGCTAATACATGATCAATGGAGATATTGGATTGCTGAGAGCCTGGACTGGCGGTCAAGGGTTGACGGGCTGCTGCATATTCCAGGTTGACAAAATAAAAAGCCCTGTCCCTGTTAATTGGTCCGCCCGAATTAAATCCTAGCTGATAGTCTGAGTATTTACTGCTTGCCTGTTTGATTCCAGCAGCATAATTTCCCTGTGTCAACTGGTTGTTTCCATAACTGAAAATCGAACTTCGAAATTCATTGGTGCCATTCTTGGTTACCACATTTATGTTTGCTCCACCGAAGTTTCCAAGGCTTCCATCAAAGGGAGATAGCTTAACAGAAAGCTGTTTGATAGCCGCAAAACCGATGGCTTGTGTTTTGGCAAGAGAACCTGGTGTGCCATTGGCCTGCGATCCGGAAGCTCCACTTGCCGGCTCCTGAAATCCGATAACATCATTGGCCGCTACCCCATCGATATTCAGATTGTTGAAGCGGTGACTGGCTCCGGCGAATGAGTTGAGATTGTTTTCAGGTATGGATTTGCTTAGCTCCTGAATGGATCGAAAGATGGTCGGCGTTTCTTCAATTCGCTTTGCTCCTATCACTTCCTGGCCAGCTTGTCTCGATCCTTTTTGTCTGTCTTCGACGACTATTTCTAAGAGCTCAATACTGCTACTCTTCAATTCAAAGTTGAGCCTGTGATCTCTGCCTAGCTCAACTGTGAATGCGTCTTTGGTCTGTTGTTCGAAGCCAAGACTGCTCACCTCGACCCGGTACACAGAGGGACTTAGGTGCTGTATCGTGTAGTATCCTTTGCTTTGTGAGATGGCACCACTTATTGCATTGGTATATATGTCAATTGCCTTTATGGTGGCGAACTCGACTGCTTCTTTTTTCTCACTATGTATGAATCCACTTAGACTTCCACTGGTTTCCTGAGCTATGACTAGGCACAGATGCAGCAGTGCCAGCAGTGTTACTACTACTTTGTGCATGCTAATGACTTAAGCTTCAAAGTTAAATTTTGCAACTGTAGCAAGGGGAGCAGATTTGGAATTAGTCCGATGGAAAACAGAAATTTCACAGGTCGTTCTGGAGGGAAAGCGCTAACTTTTTGTTGCGCGGACGAGAGACTTCTGCAAAATAGCCTGGGGCGCAGTGGTATACGGTGCCTGCATGCGCCAGTGACTGCCAGTGCATGGTAGCTCGGAGCTTGCCGGAGAGATGCCAGGCACTGAGCAGGAACAAGCAGGCAGGTGCCGGATACAAGCGGAGCACCAGCAAGCCGCTAACGCGATGGTAGATCTTGTCGCTCCAAATCCTAAAAAAGATAATTGATTATTACATACTTCAGTTGCGAACTTGGCTCCTACAGTAATTGTCATTCTAAATTTGTTGAAAAGTAAAAGATGCATCAGGGATGTTACCGATATGAGTCTTGAATAGTGTAGCTTGCGATGGTCCTTTACAAGGAAATTAATTATGAGACAGAATTTTAGCGCCCGCGGTTTGTTAATCGAAAGGGCAAAAATGCTCTTTGTGGAGTATCAGTTTGAGGATACCACATTTTATGCACTTCCTGGGGGCACCGTGGAAGTAGGAGAGGACCTTCGTTCCTGTTTACGGAGGGAGTTTGAGGAAGAAGCCTCGATGCAGGTGGAGGTGGGTGAATTGGTTTTGCTAAACGAGTTTATAAAGCCTAATCCGAAAGTGATTGCGCCGCAATGGAAAGATGGTATTCATCAGATTGAGGCCATTTTTGAAGTGAAGCGGGTGGTGCTTCCGAGTTCCAAAATGGCGACGAATGTTTTTGATCCTGGCATGCAAGGTGTTCGCTGGTTGGCTGCGGATGAGCTTGCAAAAGTGACCTACTATCCGGAAGTGTCTGTTGATTGGCTTTTTTCTGGTGATAAAGTAGCCGGAAAATACCTGAGTAAACGCTACGATTGAAAATGTGGTAAAATTAGCGGACTTTTGTGGGTTACAGTCCGTATCTGGCCTGACGCAGGCGAAATGTTTGTATGTTAATTTTAATTTTTCAATTGATTATGAGTTTGATAAATTCCCCCTTCACTTTTCCTTGCGGCAAGCAGATGAAAAACCGTTTCATGCTTGCACCAATGACCAATCAGCAATCTCATGAAGATGGTAAGCTCTCCGATGATGAGTATCATTGGCTGGTAAAGCGGGCCGAAGGGCAGTTTGGTATTACTATGACCTGTGCGGTGCATGTGCAAGAGATTGGTAAGGGATTTCCGGGTCAGCTTGGGCTGTTTTCCGATGCCCATATCGAGGGGCACAGCCGATTGGCAAAAGGCATTCAGGCTCATGGAAGTCTTGCTGTTGTACAGTTGCATCACGGGGGCATGCGCTCTCCTGAAAAATTAATTGGGCAAGCTCCCGTCTGTCCCTCAAACAACGAGGAATCTGGCGCACGGGCAATGACTTTACAAGAGGTACATCAGCTTCGAGACGATTTTGTTAAGGCAGCTCAAAGAGCAAAGCAAAGCGGTTACGATGGTGTCGAAATTCATGGTGCGCACGGATATATTCTCAGTCAATTTCTCAGTGCCGAGATCAATCACAGGGACGATGAGTATGGGGGTTCAGTGGAAAATGGCTGCCGTATCATGTTCGAAATTGTAGAGGGCATAAGGTCAAGTTGTGGAGCCGATTTTCTTCTTGGCGTTCGGCTTTCACCCGAGCGTTTTGGCATGAAGCTGGATGAGGTGAAGGTCTTTTGTCAGCAACTGATTGACACTGGTAAAATTGACTTTCTGGATATTTCTCTTTGGGACTGTTTCAAAGATCCTGTGGAGGAGGGTCAGCAACACAAAACACTGCTGGCACACTTTGAGGAATTGGACTACAAGGGGGTAGGCTTCACGGTAGCTGGTAAGCTGTACACCGGGCAACACGTGCATGACATTCTCGATACCAAGGTTGATTTTGTTACCATAGGTAAGGCCGCCATCCTGCACTACGACTTTCCGAAGCAGGTGATTTCCGATCCGAATTTCGAATGCAAGGCCACACCGGTTTCCCGCGATTATCTCCGTGAGCAAGCGCTCGGTGAGTCCTTTATTGATTATATGAGTCGTTGGAAGGGGTTTGTGGCGGAAGCACAAAAGGTGTAAAGTAGCTGGCAGCCTTACTCGGGGAGAGCTAGACATTTACTGGCTCATTCAGGCAACTCTTCGGCTTTTGTTTTCCATCCTTGAAGTAAGCCAGTTTACATTCGATAAAGTAGAGCACATCTGTATCCAGAAAGGCATGCCGCTCAGATGGCTGATCAAGAAGGCTAACAAATTTGCTGTGGTAGCTTCTCAGTATTTGCTCTCTCTTCGGCCCCTTTGGCGCGGCGACCAGTGCCTTCATCATCGAAAAGAAAGTTTTCTCAAAGGAATAGAGTAGCTCTTTTCGCCGTAGTGATTCTGTCATATTTTTGAGGCGGTATGCCAGGAAGCCTTCTTCGCCTTCGTCGTAAAACAACATAGCTTCCAGCATCAATGAAGGAGCCAAATGTTTAGTTTGGCTCTTGGCTTTCTCATGTGTGTCCATACGCTGCAGGTAATCGTGGGATTTGTCTAACTCGCCGGAGAGCCAGTAGGCCCTGGCAAACTCATGTAGACTTAGCAGTCCAGACAGAGACGGAAGTTCAGGAAGGGACTCCTCGTATTGCATAACGGCTTTTGGAAGAAATTGCCTCAATTCTGTTATCAGATGCATATTCATCAGCCAGCTCAGCGGCCCCAAAACATCTACCTGCAGTTGGCGGAAAATCATGGCTTTACGGGAAAGGGCAGGCTTTAACTTTTGCGAAATCAAAGTACTGTATTCTGCTCGATAGTGCTCATACTCTTCGCGGCTGCCCACGAATTGGGCATAGTATGCCAGGTTTCCGGTGAAGGGTAGCAGTAGTCCTGATATGTTATCTTGCAAAGCTCTGTGCATAACCATATCTCGAAGTACCTTAGTGTCTTCTAGTGCAGCACGAAGGTTACCTTGGGCGCTGTGGAGGGAGCAAAGCGTTTCTTGGCGAACTACTTTGGTTCGTATATCTAATTCACCTTCTTGCTTCAAGACAGGATGCTGCGCCAGCTCTTGCAGCAGGGCCTGCGTTTCCTCGCTACGCGCATTACCGGTGTTTTCCAGGTGATGTAACTTTTGAACGATTACGAGATGTTGCAGAAATAGGTGGTGCTTTCTGGATACCTCTAATGTATCTTCAAGCAATGCATCAATCTCTACTTTGCTTAGATTCTTGTGCTTGCGCATCACATTGGAGTTGAGCCGGTCTTCCAGTACAGGTAGTAGTGCTGAAGAGCTTTCCAATTTGTCTCGCGCTATTGTCAGTGCTCGGGCAAGCTCTTCCTCAGCAGGTGCGAATAGGCCCTTGTTCTTTAGGATAGAAAAATTGAGCCGGTGATTGTGGATTTTCGCGTGCAAGTCTCGGTCACTCATCGTCATTCTTAGGGACTTCAGCAGTAGGTTGTACAGGTAGTATTTTATAGATGAGAAGTTCTTGATCCAGGGCTTTTTTGCCAGTCTCTTTTTCAGTGCTGCCTCATCGTATGTACGTTGTTTTTCAATGGCTTCAAACAGTTCCAGATAGGCTTTTGCCTTTCCTCTGGAATCAGCGGCGAGCAAGCGGAAGCAATGCTTTTCCGCTTTGTTCATCGATTTGATCAATTCGAAGAGATAAGTCTGCTTTTTCATTGCTCATTATATCATGATCCTACCAGGGTAATTCCACCCAATCTTCCACATCCCAGAAGACCCCATGTTTGAAATCGGATTCCAGGAACTTCATGATCCTGGTTCCTGCTTCTTTGGCAGTCAGTGGTGCATTTTTACTGTAATTGTTAATTGGCGTTTGCACCCATCCTGGGTGCAAGTTTGCGACCCGTACAATTCCTTGCAATCTATTGGCCAATTGCTTGCTATACATGTTGAGTGCAGTCTTGGACATACAATATGCAAGTGAATGATGGCGATCGCATGCTGTGACACTGCCCATTTTGGAAGATATGTTCACCAGAATTCCATTTTTGCGAATCATTGGAATCATTGCCTCTGAAAAAAACACAGGACCTTGTGCGTTCACTTTCATCGTCTTTTCAAAACTTTCTAGGTCCGGTTCTGACTTGCCAAGATCAGGGCCTATTCCTGCATTATTGATCAACATTGAAATACTACTAGTCAGTGCTCTGATTTGCGCTTGTGCTTGATCGATACTTCGGGGATCACTTACGTCCAATGCAACCATGCTTAGATGCTCATGATTGAAATCCGGAGACTTGCCAGTTCGCGAGCTGCCAATAACCCGGTAACCTTTGGTTATCAGTTCTTTGGTAATCGCCAATCCAATGCCTGTCGAGGTTCCGGTAACTACTGCGGTCTGATCCATAATCGTTTTATTATTCAATACTTACCATTTGATTTAATACTGTCTTTGGCTTTTTGCTTCCATCCGAATACCAGCCAAGTCTGCGTTCGATAAAAAAGAGCACATCTGTATCCAGAAAAGCCGATCTTTCCGTTGGCTGATCGAGAAGGCTAAGAAATTTCTTGTGAAAATCATTGAGTATTTGCTCCTTGCGATTTTGCTTTGAAGGAGAAATTAACTGGCGCATCATTGAAAAGAAAGCCTGTTCGAATGGATAGTAACTTTCTTTCCGCTTCAGAGTTTCGCTTAGATTCTTGATTCGGTAGCTAAGGTAGTCATATTCTTGTTCGCAATAGAGGAGGATAACTTCCAACAGCTTTACAGGTGCCTCAGTTCTTGGCGAAGCCGTTTTTGTCGATTGATGCAATAGAAGTTTGTCCATATATTCGCGGCTTTTATCCAGTTTATTGAGCAACCAATAGGCGCGAGAAAACTCATGGCAATCAAGACGAAATTCCCTGGGGCTTGCATCTGAAATTGATCGCTGCATTAGGGCTTCTGCTTCTGGCAAAAACTCTGCGAGCTCCTTAAGCATATGCATGTTCATTAGCCAATGTAGTCGCAAACCGTAGGCAGCCATCTGGGCCTTTCGTTTCATTGCACTGCTCACTGGATTTCGGGCTAGAATTGGTCTGAGAAGGTCATTGTATTGCTGTAAGTATTTATCTAGTTCCGAAGGGCTACCGACGTACATTAAGAAGTGTAAAATCTTACTAGTACACGGAATTCTAAACCGGCTTACGTTTTCCTGAAAAGCATCATGTTCAATTAGGTCCTGAAGTCTAATGGCGACATTAGCAGCTTCTCTGTAGTTTCCCAGAGCAGCTGATGTGTCAAGAAACAATTCAGAACGAATTAGTTGTATTCGAGGTGATTGCTGGCCTTGCACTTGTAGCACTGGATCTGCCAGCAATTGTTTCAAGGCAGAAAGGGTCTTGCTGGAGCGAAGGTTTCCGTGGCGCATGAGGTAATGCATCTTTTGCACCACAGCCAGATGCTGAATGTATAGATGATGCTTTTCAGATGCTTCAACAGTTTCCATAATCATCGCCTCTACCTTACACGCTTCTTTGTCGAAATATTGTTCGAGAACATTGCGGTTCAGCCGGTCCTCAAGCACTGCCAGCACTTCGGTTTCGCTGTACATCTTGTTTTCTGCAATTAGCCTGGCTTTTCCTAATTCTTCGATCGCCAATTCATGTAATCCACGATCAGTCAGTAATCTGAAGTTTTGTCTATGATTTCGAATCTTGTCCTGCTTGCTCTTGTCACTATTGGCTACCCGTAATGCCTTCAATAAGACTGTGTAGAGATAATTCTTCGTAGAGGCGAAGTTTCGAATCCAGGATTTTCGGGCAAGCTTTTTCTTCAATGCTGCCTCATCATATTGCTTCATCTTTTCAATCGCTTCAAACAATTCGATATAGGCAACCGATTTTGCTTCCATCGAACTTGCCAACATTTTGAAGCAACGTTTCTCGCCCTTGGACATGGACTTAATGAGAGCAAATAGTTTAGTCTGTTTCTTCATTTCTCAGCCAGAATAACCATAATGCTCCAATTTAGCATCTATCGGAAAAAATGACAAAAGCATCGACCTTAGACGACTGTCTCGGACATTGTCATCGTCGCGTTGTATGAACCGATCATCTACTTGCTCTTCCGATAAGCCTGGAAACTTATCGGCCATCAAGCAATTATTCCTGTCGGCCAAAATGGGGATGAGCAGAGAATCACTTTGCAGTTTTTCCTTAGCCAGATACTGTGCCTTAGCAAGCTCATCCATAGCTATCTTAGCCAGTCCCTTTTGATCGAGGATTCTGTGGTTTGTGGTGTGATTGACGATTTCTGCTCTCAGGCCATCTTCGCTATGGGCATACCTAAGTGCTTTTAGCAAAGCCTTGTAGAGGTAGCTCTTAACAGAGGCGAAATTCCTAATCCAGCTTTTTTTTGCCAGCTTCTTTTTTAACGCCGCCTCATCGTATGAAGAGAGCTTTTCAATTGCTGAATACAACTCAACATAGGCCTTTGATTTGCCGTCGTTGTCAGATGCAAGCATTCGGAATACTTGCTTTTCCTTTTTGCTCAGACTCTTGACAATCTCATAGATGTATTCAGATTTTTTCATGTCGGCATCGTAAATTAGAATGGAGACGCCTTCTGAAAAACGGCCAGAGCGCCACATGTGTTCAGCTATACCGCAAGTATCGCTCCATCCTTTTTGGCTCCAGGTTGCTAAAACACAATTGCATTGTGCTTCTGTCCGCAGCCCGAAGGAGCTCTTGCGCGCATCCCACATCCAGGTTGCTCTATCACTTCCACTTGTTGCCCTCCAGCACAATTGTATTGTGTGTCTACCCACTGCTCCAGAGTGAACAGAAACTATTTCACCTCCTCGAAAAAGGACTTTGCGCTTATTAATACAGTAGTCAATGACTGTCCAGAGTGAGTAAAAACCAATGACGGAGCCCGCGCCGGTCGCTGAGCCAGAGTGAGTAAAAACCCAATTTGGAGTCTTCAACGGTCGCTGAGCGAAGTCGAAGCGCCCGTTGAAGACGGACCACGAAGCGTATTGTTACGGGTTCCGGACCAAGACCCTCCTCACAACCGACTCCTCACCATTCCAAACCCTGACCAAATACAAACCCGAAGCCTCAGCCCCCAACGAAATCTCGGAGTCAACAGCAACCAGCTCCCGAAAAAGCATCTGCCCCTGCAAGTCAAAAACCTCAATCAGACTTTGCTCATAGGAACCGTCTACCCGAACCCGAAAGGCTCCTTGATTTGGATTGGGATAGATCAACAAGTCAAGTGCTGTGTCTTTAGGTACCTGCGGTGCAGTTTTCCCAGAGCACTGCCACAGAATAGTCTGCTCAGCGTCTTCGAGTCCATATAGAGCAACACAATCATATCCCGGATAGCTGGTACAATACAATTGGCCTTGTGAATTGTACATAGTTGTAAGCTGCTCGCATGAAGAATCTGGTTCCACAAAAATCCACTGGAAGAGGCCATCATCATATTCATAGATAGTACCTGCATCACAGCAATCTGCGCCTTCTGTTAAGTCATTCAACCAACTGTATGCTTCGATGGGTTCAGGCGGAACAACCGTTCCATCACAAGTCCAGATCAGTTCGGGATTTGTCAATCCATACAGTGCTATACAATCGTAGTCTGGACCGCTAGTGCAGTATAAGTCTCCTACTTCGTTGAACATCCGAGTCGGCGTATCGCAGCCCTGAACGTTAGCAGATTCTACCACTACGAACTTGTAAGCATCCAGCTTGTAAGTGTAGATGGCAGCTGTTTCGCAACAGTCACTTTGATTGACCTCATCTATGAGCCAGGGATAGGGAGCTGGCAAGCTGTTATCGGGATCGAGGCAGTAGCCAGGCTCAAAAGCCACTCCGGCACATTGTGCCCAGCAGCTGTTGGTGTAAGTAAGCTGATCATTACCACAAACGGGTTCCAGACTGCTGTCACAATTGCAGGGATTCGGAACATTGTTTCCGCATGTCCAGAGTATTTCGGCCTCCATATCAAAGAGCCCGTAGTTGAGGTAACAGCTGTAACCGGAGTTGCTACTACAGTATAGTTGCCCGTCGAAATAGAGACGAGCATCAGCATTGCAGCCTTCAGCTGGTTCGACGTAGATATATTCGTAGTTGCCGTCAAAATAGCTGGTTACCTGGCCAAACTGGCAACAGTCGCAGGCGCTGTCTGCTACCAGCTCTGTCAACCACTCATAAGCCTGTAGATCTGCTGCGACACTAGCGCAATTGTCCGGTTGGCCGATGCTGATTTGTGCCACATTATCGCCGATAAAGCAATCGTATCCTCTTACAGGGGCAAGCGTGACTTTGATATCCTGGTCTATGGCCATAGCTGTCTGTACCCCAATGTTGACAGGTATCGACATGTAGCTTCCTGGTAGGGGTACTGTGTCTAGCGCGAGTATTTGCTGATCTGATTGTCTTTGCACGATTACTCTGACTGGTCCGCTGAGACCGCTGGTCTCTATAACTTCAAAACTCAAATCGAAGCTATTAGATGCAGGATCAATCTCGGAAGGAATTGTAGTGACCGTATTGTCAACGATCTGAAAGTCTCTGCTTTCCTGGATTGAGCTGATGACCACCGCAGGATCGCCCATGAAAGTCCTTTGGAACAATTTATATCCACTTTCGAATCCTTCTCTGGTCAGAACGTTTTCTACACTTTGTCGGAAGATTTCTCCTGCTGGTAAATGCGGGGCATCAAGATATTGCAAACGAAAAAATTCTTTATCAGCTTCGTACGTCGGCTTGAAGCTGGCCAAGCGTACATCAGCAATGGCGCCAATCGCCCCTGCATCGGGAGCCAACACATGTTGCATGGGTATAGGATAATCTGGATCTGATTGATCAAAAGATTCCGAGATGTTTCCCACGTAAGATGCCGAGATCAAAAGAAAGGGGAACTGCCCATCCACATAGTTGTATTCTGAAGGCTCGTACAATGGCCATGCAACATCTGTATAGCTGTCTGGGGAGGACAACAAATGAAGCAAGCCAATACCCTCTTCTATTGGTCCATTCAGAACATCGTTGGGAAGTTGTCCAGGTTCGCAAGACAAACTTTCCGAATAGTGCTGTCCTACTAAGTCTGCACCCTGTTGTTGGAGATTGCTCATTAATTGCATTTGCATTGCCGCCAGCGAGTCGGCGACCAGCTTGTAGAAGAAGCTAGAACCAAACACGACTTGCTTTCTCCAATCTGTAGATTGGCAAATCGCGTTTTGTTCATACTCTTGTACCTTGTGCAAATAGTCTAACAATTGTTGATTATCAAATACGGATAACCTACCAATTGCGGTCTGAGGGATTTTCGAATCGTGCGATCTGGTGGTAAACATCAGATCAGATTCCGGATGACCATAGGTAGGTATCTGCAATTCCATTGTTGCTGACGAACTGTATCTAAATATTCTGTGGTTTACTGCTTTACCTGCCAAAAGTGTATAGGCAAGATCCTGTTCCCAATGGTCTTCAGCAAAATTGATTAGATTTCGTATACAAAACGGATGTCCCTTGACACCATAGGCAAATTGATCTACAAGCTGATCCACTGAGGCGCTTACTACTTGATGCGCTCCACCATCCAGACTGCTGCGATAAGTCTTATAAGCTTCGACCGCTTCTTCAAACCCAGGAGGGTGAATGATGAGGAAATTGCCGCTTACCTTGCTAAAGTCTCTGAAGCTGATTTGCTGAAAATCTGTGATCTCTCGTATGGAGGAATCCGTGCAAAGTAGCAGTTCCTGTTCGCTTGAAGAGGGGAGGTGGAACTTCCACAAATCGGCTTCTATAATTCCAGCTATCCTTAGCCGATCCGACAATTGATATAGCAATGCTTCTTCAACCTCAGACGGAGCATTGTTGAATTCGAGGTATCGATCATCAGGGCTATCTGAAAGTCTCAACTTTATTAGCTGCTCGCTGCCTTCTAGATCGAAGCCGCGCGGATAATTTAAGGATAGACTAATCAGACTTACATCATTGTCCTCTATGTCTGGTGCCAATTGTGGCACCTTACATGAAAAAGCTGTTTCACCAGCTTCCAGCTCACCTATTCGATCTGCAGCAATACCAAGGTTAATGGTATGCCCTGAATAACCTTCAAACGATATTTCTTCTAAAAGCAGACCATTGTGACTCAACTGTAGTAAATGATCTGGACTTAGTCCCCAGGTATTGTTGCGACCTACGAACCGGAGCTCAATCTGTGCCTCAGGTCCACTTGCAAAAACTGCGCGAGTAGCTAACTTCGTCACCCGCTCCGCATTAGACATCGGTTTCATCACACCACTTGCCCAACCTTCAAAATCATCAAAATAAGATTCGGACAGATTATACACTCTAGGGTATAGGTAATCCTCCCATTCGCAATATGCATAAGGGTTAGCAATTACACTTTCTAGGCTATCTGATAAGCAGCATTCTTCAGGTAAATCTTGCCATTCGGGAAATTCGTACCCTGTCAGCTTTCTAAAGGGAGTGCCCGGGAAAAAGGTATTTTGGTGATGCTTGACAACCTCGTGCCAAAAGAAGTTTTCTGGAGTTGCCAAATCGTCAAACGAGTTCTCGATTGGAATCACTCTAGCATTGGTGCCTGGCTCGCCATAGGACAAAAAATAGCTTGCCTTGTCGGTGAAGATTGAGGTCTCAATTCGAAGCTGGTTCTCCGGATTCTTGTACAGCTCGGTCTCATCTGTACCATCGTTAGGGTAGGCATAAAACTCAATGAAGTTAGGGTCAATATACAGGGGTACCTGCTGGCCATCTCTCCATAACTGAAAGCCCTGAAGATCGTCCCCTAGTTCGAGTTCTTGTAATCGTGTCATGGGAATGCGGTACAATCCCTCTTGGACAACATAAAACTTGTAGTACTGCTGATCAAAGTTGATCCATTCGTTTCGATAAGATTGCGCAAAGCAATCGGCACCCAATAGTAGGGATACCATTAGCGTAAACAGGTATCTCATAAAAGTGTTTTAGGCCAGATTCGCAGCAGTAGGTGATCCCTTAGTGCAAAATCTGGATAGGCTAATAAATTGCAAAGCTGTAATGGGTGAATCGGTACTACGAGCCTTTACAATCCTCTGCTAAGTACAGAGGCAAAGCCTTTTTTGAATCTGTGTGGGTGAACACAAACCCTTAGGCATAGCAACAAATTGCTTGTTGTCTATTGCCAAATTTAGCGATTGTAATGTGCTAACTACAAATAGTATTAGATACACTTTAGATGTGTTTCCGAAGGAAAAGAGTTGCCTTTGATTCCAGTTGCGAAATTATATGTCTTCGCAGGTAATTGGTAAGGGGTTGATAAATAGCTATTTGCACGTATGAATTTGAGCGATTCGTGAAATACAGAATTCCGGTATTTTCAGTGCAAAGGGCAAGAATCTTTTTGCTATTTGGAAGGTAACATTGTCTACTGGACAAGAATTAGTAAAGGAGTGGTCGGTCGGCATGAGTTTCCAGAAAGCCTATCAGCTCGAAGAATTTGCCTTTCGCTCCTAAAAATATTCAGCCTATGATTCGGAGGAATTGCTGTGGAAAGGTAGGGCGATGCTATTGAGTTCCTTGCCCATTGGTGTTTGGAAAGTTTCGAAGGTGCCAGCGTCAAGATGATAGGGAGATTGCTCCAGCTCGTCGATTTCAAGCATGGGCGCCACGCAAACATCCTTGCCCTTGAAGAAGCTAATCCACTCATCGCGGGATTTACTTTTGAAGAGATTAATCAGCAGTGACTTGTCGAAGTTTTGAACGAAGAGTTCTAGCTCGTTTTGACGTTTCCAGTCTGGCTGATCGACTGCTTCGCAGAAGTTGTTCCAAAACTTCATTTCCAGTGCTGCAAGGCAAACCCAATTATCATCTGCGCATTGATAGGCAGCGTAACTTACCAATACCTTGCCGTTGATCATGCTAAACTGCTGGTGATCCATGCCTCCGGAAAAAATGCTGTAGGGAATGGAGAGAAACGGGCCAAGAGCCGCGGCCAGTGGCACATTGATGCAGCTGCCTTCGCCGCTACGCAATTGCTTGATGATAGCTCCCTGCACAGCCATCACGGCTGTATAGGCTCCGGCAATATCAGCTATCTGAGTGCCTGCTACGACAGGTTTATTTTGCTCATCTTTAAGCAGGCTCATGATTCCGCTGTAAGCCAGATAATTGAGATCGTGTCCAGCCTCTGAGCTATAAGCGCCACCATCACGATAGCCAGTGAGACTTACATAAACTAGTTTAGGATTGAGCTGACTTAACTTCTCGAAACCCAGACCCCAGGCATCCATTGCGCCAGGTCTGAATTGCTCGATGACAACATCACTGTCTTCGATTAGTTTCAGGATTTCGGCATGACCCTGGAGACTGTTGTAGTCTATATTGCGGCAGTCTTTGTTGTGGTTGAGCTGGTGGAAAAGTGTGCTTGCGCCATCGACCTGTGGGCCCATGAAACGGACATAGTCCATTCGCTTTGGGCTTTCAATCTTGATCACTTCTGCACCCATTTGGGCAAGCAAATGAGTGGCCACCGGACCAGGGAGTAGTCTGGTAAAGTCTATGATTTTGATTCCGTTGAGTAGCTTCATATTGTTTCGCTAGCTCTTTTTCAAGCTTGCCGCAAACATTTGCAAACCCTGTTGCACAAAAGGATCACTCCAATCGGCCGCGATTTCCTCGATCATAGCATCGATGTCACGATCCACTATGCTTAGCAATTCTCTTCGCAGGTAGCGCTTGGTTTTGATGAATGCCGGAGCATAAACTTTTTGCACCAGGGCCATATGCTTATTGGCTCTTTCCAATACCTCATCAACTGGCACTGACTCGTTGATCAAGCCTTCGGCCAAGGCCTCATCGCTGCTCAGCAGTCTGGCTTGTTGAATGTTTTCCCAGGCCTGACGCTTGCCGGCGTGGTAGGCGTAGATATCGCAAAGCAACTCCGGTATCTGCATAGACATTCTAAACTCGTGCATCCCGATTTTGTGCTTCGGTCCTTGTCCCATTACACGGTAATCGGCACAAAGTGCGAAGATCGTAGCTCCAGCTGGAGCATATCCGGTAATGGCGCACACAAAAGGTTTTGGATAGCGAACCATATGCTGTAACAACATTAGGTACTGACGCCAAAACTCTTTGCAGCCATCTACTCCGATGGTGGCGAGATGTGCCACATCTAGTCCGGCGCTGAAGCAGTTTGGCCGTCCAGTCAGCAGGATGCCTTTCACTTCCTCATTGTTTGCAGCTGCAATAAATGCCTCATTCAGATCGAGCAGCATTTGCGTATCAATGGCGTTCACCTTGCCATGATCAATTAGGATCTGACGTACGCCTTTATCATCGGATATATTTAAGGTCTTCATTTGTCTTATTTGAAGGCAAAAATAAAGATTTTAGGCTGAGTTACGCTTATCCCAATGAGCAAATTGGCCTGTTTTCGGAGACTGGCTGCATGTAGCCTGGAAAACCGCTTTTGAAGTTACGAGAAGCATGTCTTGTACAGTCATTTGAACGGTACATTGATGACCAGAACCAGTATACGTTCATGGGAGACTTGTTTGCTGGATACACCAGAAAACAGGAAATTTGGCCACAAAATTGATCTAATTGTCAGGCTTCTGCGTTGCAAAAGACTGATCCCCCGATGCAAGCTTTGTTCGGGGCACACTTAACTGGCTATTCAAAAGAAACCTATGAAATTCAAACGCGAAAAGAAATTTGATCAGGATATCGACACGATTTACGCTTCTTATATTGACAAGGATTTTATTGTCAAAAAACTAGAGGCAAAGGGCGACCGCAATATAAAGGTGAAAGTAAAGAAGGATGGTGCAAAGGTCAAAGTCACCATCTCCCGCGAAGTGAAGACAGAGGCAAAGGGCGTCGTGAAAAAGTTCGTAAAACCCTGGAACAAGACCACGCAAACGGAGACCTGGAAAGGCAGCGAAGGTGGCCCTTACAAGGGTAAGATTGAGATAGAGGCTGAGGGCCTTCCGGTGACCATTACCGGCAAGATAAAACTCAGCAAAGACGATGAGGGCTGTACGGCTGTTGTCGTTACCGATGTAGAATCCAGCGTACCATTGATCGGCGGCAAGATTGCCGAAATCGTAAGTAAGGAAAGTGGAAAGGGCATCAAGCAGGATATGGAATACGTGGCAGAAAATGCCTAGTGCTGCGTAAACAAAGTTCGTAACACCTTTGAGGAGCTTATCTTTTTGT
>JAHDEE010000407.1 GCA_020629005.1 Chitinophagales bacterium | reverse complement strand
ATAGCAGCGCTTTCGCCACGGCATCAGTGGCACTCATAGCCGCTACGATCACGGCTAGATGGAGAGGTTTGTGGGTACGTGGTTGGCAATGGAGGAAGCGATTTGCAAACTTGCAAATCTGTGCTGGTCTCCGTAACAGTAGATCCTAATTGCCCTTTCGGAGAAACAGTCTTACAAGTAAGTACAGAATTTCAAATATTCCACAATGGCTCCAACTTGTAATCCATTGGAAACCCCATACCCAGTCTATGAAAATTTGATAGCGAATCAAGATAATTCACAATCTCGACTTTCGACTCGTTGTTACTATGGATTCGATCGATCATGTATAAAATCACCGATAACGAGAAATACAATCTGGAATGGCTAAATCCAGTTCGATTATTGAGAAATTGAAAGCGAATACGTCGAGGATTCTTGGGAGATATTCTCAGCTCGCGATTCCAGAGCCTGTAATGGTGTGCAGAAATGTTTCTTATATAGTTTAGATTGTGCAGCCAAGATTCGAGCACCAACTCGGTAATGCCAAAAGGCGCTGCCACACTCTTTTTCGTTCTGTCATCCTTCAATGCCTTGTATAGTCTGGAGGTTTGACCTAAAGTCAGCATCTCAATCAGCATCCAGTTTGTAGGCAATATTGGCTCTCTATACTTACTGAGATAATGCCCAATAAACTTCTCTTTGCCCCTGTTTTGTTCTACTATCTGTAGCACTGTCTTTTGAAAATTGGAGAATTCATCAAAAGAGTTGAAACGGCTCAATTTCTCGTACCAATGTGTACCAAAATTTTGAGAGTATGAATTTATTATACGTGACCTAATTGAAATCTCTAAGGTCTGAATACAACCAAATACCAGTCTTCTTACCTTAGCATCAAATTCATAGAGCTTCGAGATATCATCAAACTTTGTATTAGCCACAAATCTCTTTGACCCTTCTTGATAAAAAGGTACAAAGTAGGAACTCAGTCTATAGTAGTTTACATTCTTTAGCCTTTCCTTGGCCTTAGCAGTACAGCGAATTTCAAGCCCCTTGGAGACAAGCTTTTCCAGTTGTTTACTGATTGATAGGGGTGGTTTATTGTACTTCATAACAAAAAAAGCTCACCAAAGTGTGCTTCTACGAGAGGCATGGCAAGCATATTGTGGTACAAAGTTAATGCATTCTAGTTGAAAATTCAAGCAATATTGTTCAGCTACCTATCGTCGCAATAGGCTAGCTCGCCTTGATTGGTTTCGCGTTTTACATTGGTTGGCCATCTCGAACCATCCACGGCCGAGCCCGTGGGCAAAATAGCCCCGGGTGCAGCGGCTATGAGCCGCACAGCAGCGCCAGTGGAGCCCGCTGCATGGTGGCTCGCCCAAAGGCGAGACGGCAGGCAGTGTGGCGGAACAAGCTGATGGGTGGCGAATAATAGCGGAACACGGGGAGCCCGCTGGCGCGACCGGATTTCGTATCGCTCCTAAAACATTCACATAGTTTTTTTTCTATTCATTTAAGTTTGCCGGTAATTCCTTCTAGGCAGTCAGCGATTTTGTGTCTGTTGAACTGGCGATTCGGAAGTCGTACTTGGCCAGGAGTAGAGAGACGATCATGGTGAGCACGAAGTAGAAGGCGACCAGGTAGGAGCCTCCTGGCAGGACCTGATCGATACCGAACCAACCTCCACTGTAAAGAATGAGACCCAGACCAAAGAGCGATCTTGCGATCTCGAAGAGGTAGGCGTAGGCATCCTGATCCATCATGCTGGTGTAGCCGTAGATGGCCACAAAGAGTAGGAAGCTGTAGAGGAAGAGATGCGGGAAACCGATGGGGCTAAATTGTAGCAACATATAAGCGAGAAAAGCGAAAGTGCAGATCAGCTGGAACCAGGACCAGGCTTTGAGATAGATGGATGCGTGGGGCTGATACTTTTGTTGTTGATAAGGGTCGGTGGTGACAAAAACTGGATGATCATCGATGACATCTTCTGGTCGCCAACCGGTACTTCTAAACCAGAGCGTAAGCCGGGCAGACCAACTCTCCGTGTGCCAGGCGTCTTTGATCAGCCGCCATAGATGCTGGAAATTGATCTTGAAGGGATTCCAGGTGCGCACGGGACTTTTGACCCCGTAGACTGGTGGCACTTCGTCTAGCTCCTCCTGGAAGGTGCCGAACAGTCGGTCCCATACGCAGAAGATCTGACCAAGATTTTTGTCCAGGTATATATCGTTGATGGCATGATGCACCCTATGTTGTGATGGGGTGATGATGATGTACTCGAGGAAGCCCAGCTTTGGGATGTGCTTGGTATGGTACCAAAACTGCATGAACAAGTGGATCGGCGCAATGGTGGCTATGACCTTCTCCGGGAGTCCGAGCAAGGCTGCGGGAATCAGAAAAATAGCGTAGACTTTAAACACATTGGAAACCTCTTGACGCAGGGCACAAGGAAGGTTGAACTCTTCGCTACTGTGGTGAATCATGTGCTCGTTCCAAAAGAAATTGACGCTATGAGTGAGGCGGTGATAACAGTAGCCGGCAAAGTCGATGGAAATAAATGCCAGCAGGTATACCAGCCAGGTAGCCTCGATCTCAAAGAGGCCTATCTTACCAACCAGCCAACCGTAGGAGACCACGATGATGGCCAGGCCTACAATATCTTTGATGACATTGCTCAGCCCGGAACTTAGGCTGGAAATGGTGTCCATGCTTACCTGTGTTTGATTGCCTATCCACCAACCGTAGAGGAATTCGATAGCAATCAAAAGATTGAACAGGGGTATGGCGATTAGGAGTACTTCGGCGTATGCTTGCATTGGGGTTTAATAGTTTTTGGTGTTTGGTGTTTGCGTTCGTGACTGCTAGGCACAAAGCTATTGAAAGCATGGAAAGTCCGCATCTGCTGGTGGATACTTCAAAATAAGCCAATTTTTGCTTTTCTGCTCGAAGACCTTGCAATTTCCCGCATTTTTGAATCGACTTACTATGATTTGGGTGCTACAAGCAGAAAGTACCATCAAATTTTGATCGGGATTCCAGTGTGTTGTCAAAATTCTGCCGTCAGCTAGCAAGAACGATACAGCATCCTCAGTCAATCACTCGATTCCTAAAGCGCTCTGCCAGTAATGGCCGCGCTTCTTGCGCTGTACTATTTATTATGATCAGCTTTGTCTTGTCTTCAAGGGTTTCTACCCAAACGAATTCTGCCTTCGGATCGTAGCTCCAATTCGCCAGCTCCACAAAGGAGCTCTTGATCAAACTAAGTTTAGCACTATTATCCTTTGACACCAGCACTATCTTGGTGATTGCCCGCTCCTTCAATTGCTGAAGGCTCCCAAGGGTAATTTGATTTCGAGTATATGATATGCTGGTTGAAGGGTAATTCTTATCGAAGAAATCGAAGTCTCCAGCATCGTCCGCGATGATGGAACGATAAGTCAAAATAT
>JAHDEE010000406.1 GCA_020629005.1 Chitinophagales bacterium | reverse complement strand
CGTATCTGTCTCTTCTTGGAGCCAGCTCCGCCACAGCGACTCAGGCGCTCTATAGCACCCCCATTTCCATTGCTATCGCGGCTATTTTGTCATGTTCGTGGCACGTAGCCGAAAGATAGCATTGTTCGAGCCTTCACACTTCAAAGCAGCGCGAGCTGCGGGCTAATCTCGTACTCTCTTGTTTACCTTTTTACGGAATTTCGTTCTAGTTCTGTAAGAGATTTAACTGTACGACAGATAGGCCCCGTTTGTAAAAGTGTCATGTCATGAGTCTGTGCAGGTTCAAAATGTATAAATGTAAAATTGTGGAGTATGTATAAAGTGATTGTTTGGGTTGCTGTGTTGTTTTTCGCTATTATCCTGTCAGACTCTGTTTTTTCACAGATCGTTTTCGGGACATCCGATGAGTATAATTGCGGTGTCAGTTTTACCTATGACAAATCGGGAAATCGCATAAGGAGACATGTTTGCCTGAGTGCTTATCCCTCATGGGCGCCTTCGAGAGGCAAAGATTCCGCAGAATCAGTTGAACAGGAACTATGTGACAATCTAGTGGTTTACCCAAATCCTACTTCAGCCTTGATCAGTATTTCAGGTAGCCAGGAGGAATTGAGTTATGAGGTGTTGACGGCAGATGGGAAAGTACATCAGAGCAGATCTAATGTTGATGGGCAGATAGACCTTCGTAATGCACCATCTGGAATCTACTGGCTAGTACTATATTTTCATAACCAATCTTGCAAAAAACAAGTGCATGTCTACTAGAAAATTGCAATATAGTTTTGGGTATCGGGTGAGAAGAGTTGTCTCGGTATTCACATCTGCATCTATATGGATCTGCCTCTCGTTAATGTCGCAAATAGCTTTTGCACAAGAGCTGGACCTACAGATTGTGTGGCAAGTTACGGAAAGCCAAGAGAGTGGGTATGGGACCTCAAGGCAGTATGATAAATGGGGAAACCAACTGTTTTGGAAGAGTAGTGGATACGGAAGTAAGGTAGCTCATCCAGACACTATATTTGAAATACAAACGAGCGTTGGTATCAAAACACATGGTATGGTCATTACCAAAATGGATTCGGATAATAATGTCCTTTTCCGAATTCCTGTTGCTGCCCCTGATGACGGTTTTTTGACTGGGGCAGCAATGGATCAACATGGAGATATCTACTTGGGCATCAGATCAGATGATGATCTATCCAGACCATTTGAGGTGGGAGTTGGGGATCTCTATAGGACCTTGGAAGGACAACCAAATTCGGCTTTGATTAAGCTGGATGCAAACGGTGAATTTCAATGGATTACTGCCATCGAAAGAGATAAGCCATGTAGTTTGATCTCAGAAGGCCAGGATCGCATTTATCACCTTTGCAATTCCAGAAGTATCTATGGTTACAATGCTGTGGGAGGCCTGGAGAGCCATCTATACCTTGATTTTTTACCTCCAATTGCCCCAGATTTAGTGGCATTGGAATTGACTTCCAGTGGTGGTTTAGCAATTCTGGTCAATGACGTTCATGAAAATACAATGATCAATGGGCAAACATTTTACTCGGGTGGCTTAGAAACAGGCTCCGCATTTATGATCATGAATAGAGAAATGCAATTGCAGAGGATTCTGGAAATGCCACGCATGAAATTGCAAGGCTACCCAGTCGTCGAGCAAACCGTAGATGGTGGTTTCTTGATGGGTATCGCCTTAAAGAATTCAGATTCTTTTTCACTTGGCGGGACTACACTGGAGTTTGATGATGCGCCACAGGCTGACGATTACGATATAGTCTTGATAAGACTCAATGCGGAGTTGGAATTGGAGTATGTCAAACACATTGCTAGCTCCGAAGAAGATGCTTCCGTGGTAGCTGCTTTTGAACGCACCTGCGACCCAGATCAATTCTTGATGATGGTTCACAATCCTGGAACAGGTGGTTCCAATGCAATTGGTATCCTCCTGATGAATGCAAATGGCGAGGTGTTGGATGATTTTTGGAAGCCGGTTGGAGCTTATGGCTGGATCAATTACTTTCTGCATCCCTTGAGATTGGCTGAAGATGGAAGTCTTTTCACTAGTTACAGGTTTTACCATGCAAAGTTGTCAACAACAACAGAGTTGCAGGCGCTTCCGCCCCCACCCTCAGAGCGGAGCAAATATTACATTTGCAATGCTGAAGAGGTGCCTGCCTTTCATGCCGATTTGGAATCTGCTATTTGGTGTGCTGACAGAGACGGCAACGAGTTATTGCATGCAGGGCCAATCTTTCAGCCTAGTCTCATACAAGCAACTAACGGAGTCTATTTGTTTGATAACTCGGGGGCTTGCAGATCAGAGCCATTGTTTGTTAGCGCTGTACAAGTCCCAGAGGTGTCTATTAGCTACAACGAACAGCAGAATGTGCTTATGGCGAATCCTGCCTACTATGAATATCGATGGTACTATGAAGATAATGCCTTGGAGCAAGACCAGCAATATCTGAAACCTGTAGGTTATGGAGAATATAAATTGGAACTGATTTTTGATGGTTGTTTGGCTGAAGCGGTATTCTCATTCACTGTCCAAAATACTGAGTCCAGCGAGAGTTTTCCTAACACATCAGTTTATCCTAACCCTACACAAGGAAACCTCTTTGTGAAATCGGATGGATCGCCAATTGAGCGCATTCAAATATGGGACGCCAGTGGAAAACAAATATTTTCTGCTCAACTTGAAGCGAGACTGCAGCACTCAATTTCATTACTACACGAGACTTCAATATCGAGTGTTTTCTATCTCCAAACTATCCTAACAGATGGAACATTGGAGACCCATCGAATCCTTGCCAATTTTTAAACCCTAGAAAACTCAAATTTATGTATCGCGAATTAGTATTGCCTATGTTTAGGCCAGCACTGCTGTGTTCTCTACTGCTGATTGTTAACGCTTGCTTTCTTACTGCTGTTGCGTCGGAAATCAAGTATGTAGATTTGTTTGATGAAGAATCCTTCGAAAGGGAATTGAATACTGAATTGTCGGTTGGCACGATTGAAGGCAATCATTCCTTTCAGGATGGAGCAGCCCTATATAAAATTCCTTTTGAAATCCCACCTGGCACGAATAGCCGAATTCCCGAAATAGGTGTGGCCTATAGTTCTCAGGCTAGTAATGGTCAACTCGGAGAAGGTTGGGGACTCAGCGGATTGTCCTCAATAACAAGAGGAAGCAAGTCCTTTTATTTCGACAATAAAGTCGAAGGCGCTAGGTTAAAACCCACTGATGCGCTGAGTCTTAACGGCATGCGACTTATCTGTATCGAGGATGAATGTGGGAATGGAGACGATTTGTTCAAGCCGGAATACAATGACTTTTCTGAAGTTAAGGCTATTTCTGCTGGGCAGTCAGGTTATGACCACTTTGTATTGACATTGAAAGACGGCACCATTCAGGAGTATGGG
>JAHDEE010000405.1 GCA_020629005.1 Chitinophagales bacterium | reverse complement strand
ACAGCCCCATAGACCTGCCGCTTGTGTCAAGGTTTAGACGCCATTCTAATTATGTTATTAAATTCGGTGATCTTACACAAGAAGCCGGACATACGTGTAAGCCGGCACAAAACTACCACAAAAAAGAATTAAACTTCTGAGATGAAACACGATCTCTGCTTCATCACATTTGCATTTCACAAGCACAAACCCCTATTCAATTATGAAAACAATTCAATGCTTTATTCTCTTTATATTATCCCTGTTTCTATTATATTCTACACTTAATGCGCAGGACTATTGCGATCTGATTCCACAAGACAATTCCTCCGAATGGATTGCCGGGGTACAAGTAGGCTCTTTCAGCGAGACATCGGCCGATGATCAAGGCGGCTACTATTTCGCCAGCGATGCCAATATCGAACTTGAAAAAGGGCAGAGTTATGATCTTGAACTTACACCGGGATTTGCAGGCGATACTTATGACGAGTACTGGAGAGTCTGGGTTGACTATAACGATGACGGCGACTTTAATGACAATAATGAACTGGTATTCGACGCTGGTTCAGGGAGCACCGGTATTGTGGATGGAAGCTTCACCGTTCCTACCAGCGCTCAAAACACTACAACCAGACTTAGAGTGGCAATGAAGTACGTCGGGACTAATGATGAGGCGGCACCGCAACCTTGCGGTCAGTTTGATTATGGTGAGGTGGAAGATTTTTCTGTAATCATCAGTGGCAACTCGGACGATCCAGGGCCATACTGTAGTTCAAACGGAAATAATACCTCCAGTGAATGGATTGCCAATGTCACGATAGCGGGCTTTACACATAACTCAGGGGACGATAGTGGATATGGCAATCATACCGATCAAGGTACAATCACGATGGAGCAGGGGTCAAATAACAGCATGACTTTGACTCCCGGATACTCTGGAGATAGCTACGATGAATACTGGCGAATCTGGATTGATTTTAATGGAGACAATGATTTCTCAGATGCGGGAGAATTAGTGTACGATCCGGGAAATGGCTTCCCAGATGTACAAAGTGATGTGCTGGAGATCAGCAGCAATGCGAATACTGGCTTGACTAGAATGAGGGTCGCGATGAAGGGGCTAAGTGCCAACGACTCGACGGGACCCGATGTTTGTGGCACTTATGACTATGGCGAAACCGAAGACTACCTGGTCAATATCACTGCAGGTTCGCAACAGGCTCCCAATGCAGAATTTGCCGCAAACGTCACATCAGGGCTAGCTCCCTTGATGGTCAATTTCACCGATCAGTCCAGTAATAATCCAGAGACTTATTCCTGGTCTTTTGAGGGCGGATCCCCAGCGACTTCGAGCTCCGCCAATCCAACTGTCTTTTATAATAATCCAGGCATATATAATGTCACGCTAACGGTAACAAATGACGGCGGATCTGATACCGAAACCAAAACCAATTACATCACCGTCAATTCCGAGGGACCAGAAGCTCCGGTGGCTGCATTCAGTTCGAGTACTACATCAGGAGAAGCACCGCTTACGGTAAATTTCTTCGACCAATCGTCGAATAATCCAGTTTCCTGGGCCTGGAATTTCCAGGGCGGCTCACCCTCCACTTCCGCTGACCAGAATCCAGTGGTACAATATACTTCACCGGGAGTTTACACAGTCACACTTGCCGCCACGAATGCTGAAGGCTCGGATACTGAGACGATTCAAAACTACATCACAGTCACAGAAGGTAATACTGGGGGAGCACCTCAAGCACAATTCGTCGCCGACATAACAGCAGGCCCTGCTCCTTTGACGGTAAACTTCACAGATCTCTCAAGCAACAATCCCACCAGCTGGTCCTGGATCTTTGAAGGCGGTTCTCCATCGACTTCATCAGCACAAAATCCTACTGTGGTTTACAATAACCCAGGGACATATGAGGTGACCTTGGTAGCCAGCAATGCGGTAGGGACCGATACGGAAACGCTGGTCAATTACATCACCGTGACGCAAGTTGTGGAAGGCGCACCACAGGCTCAGTTTACCAGCGATGTCACTGAAGGCCCCGCTCCATTGGTTGTCAATTTCTTTGATCAGTCCACCAATAATCCTACACAGCGCGCCTGGTCATTCCCAGGTGGAGCACAACTGAATTCAGACGCCCTCAATCCGGTGGTTCAATATGAGGAGCCAGGTGTGTACGACGTGATTCTGACAGTGAGCAATGACTCCGGAACGGATACCGAAACCAAGATTCACTACATCACAGTAACGGAACCGGTCATCGCTCCTCAGGCGGATTTTTCATCCAGCATTCAAGAAGGCGGGTCACCGCTCACAGTCACTTTTTTCGATCAATCAACGAATGATCCTACCGAGTGGTTGTGGGAGTTTGCCGGTGGTATCCCAGGTACATCGGACGAAAAGAATCCCACGGTGGTATACCAAAATGAAGGTACTTATCAGGTTTCTCTGACTTCTAGCAATGAAGGCGGCTCTGATACAGAGATCAAGAGTGGTTATATAGTGGTCGGCTTTCCTGCAAGCCTTGGTGACAATGCGGAGGAGCAAATGACTTTGCTGGTATTCCCAAACCCTGCACATGGCAATTGCCAGCTTCAGATAAAAGGTTTCGATACAAAAAACACGCACCTGAGAGTGCTGGCTGCCGACGGCAAACAAGTGCTTGCACAGCACCTCGGTGCGATGGCGGCAGATACACAGTTCCCTTTGGATCTCAGCAATTTCCCCGCGGGTATCTACACGGTGCAGGTGACGACGGATTCAGGCATTGCCTTGAATACAAGATTGGTGGTACTATAAGTATAGTGAGTCAAAACAACGTTCAATCTGAACGCTGATCCGAAAAGGGCTATGATGCAAGAGGTGTCATAGCCCTTTTCTCATTTCATGAAGCTTCACTTCCTTTATTTGGAGCTGAGCCTGAATCGGACGTCGCAGCGATCTACCTGCTGTCCGTTCCAATGTCGGCACCAGTAGCAGGCTTCATGTATCCTGCAGCGAGGTCTCTCCGCATTCGCTCCGAGCCCCCACTGCAGGCACATTCAGTCCTGCTTCTGGCACCGCCATTTCCTCTTCCATCAGGGCTATGCATCACCGACCTTGGCTCGCGGCAGCTTTCTTTTCAATGTATACGGATTGGAGATTGCCTGTTCCTTACACAGCTGATTATTGATTGTTGAACCATGTCCAACTTAAGTGCTAGCACTTCCTGTTTGGCTATCACAAAGACCAAAATTGTAAAGATGCTGCCATTCTATCTGCAAGAATCAACATAATTTCAACAGTAGATTCATGACGCGCATTGAGTGAAATTATTTTCACATACTAAGTCATTGAATACAAAACATCTACAAAAAATCGCAGCTAAAGACTCGAAAAAAAGTATCCATCAATGATGACTTTTTGTAGCAGGTAGGGTCTTAATTTTGAAAGCACGACAGATGCTCTACACGCCACCCACCATG
>JAHDEE010000102.1 GCA_020629005.1 Chitinophagales bacterium | reverse complement strand
CGATATGAGCCGCCCAGCAGCGCCAGTGACTGCCGCTGCATGGTGGCTTGCCCATAAGGCAAGACGCCAGGCAGCGAGCAGGAACAAGCTGATGGGTGGTGAATAATAGCGGAACACGGGAACCCCGTGACGCGACCGAGCAGCGCTTCGCTCCAAAAAAAAGAGACCGCTATTGTCGACGATGAAAAGTGGATTTATCCCAATTCTCTTTATTGAGATGCAGCTAATCGGGCTTTTAGCTCCCAGGCCAGATCACTGAATCCAATATCGCGACCGATGATGATGCCTTCCGGGTTGATCAGCAAAGAGGCGGGCACTTTGTCAAACTGAAAACGCTCGCTGGTTTCAGAAGGCATTCCCTTGAGATCGCAAAGCTGCGTGTCAAATTTAAGGTCCCACTTTTCAATTGCTTTGACCCATTTGTCCTTCTTGTCATCCACCGATATAGGAAGGAAAACGAAGGCATCAGCATCCTCGTATTTTAACTTGCTAAACTTGTCATTTAGCATCATGAGGTCAGGGAAAGTCTTGGCACAAGGGGCGCACCAGGAGGCCCAAAAATAGAGGTATACATATTGCCCTCGATAATCCGATAGCTTGACCGCATTCCCATCCAGGTCCATGCTTTCCAGCTCAGGAGCAGCCACTCCAACACGAAGTTTGGTGAAGTAATCCTGCTTGCATGAGAAAGTGCTGCAAGCAATGATCAGTAGAAATAACAGGGCTGGAAGAAAACGTGGCAAGGGCTTCGGGTTTTGATTCATCGTATGGTTTGCTGTACTTCAAAAGCAGCTTTGCTTTCATACTTTAACAACTTCGCAATGATGTTTGTTGGAAAACTTTGCAGCGAGTAATTATAGTCTTTTATCAACTGATTATAAGAGTCTCTGGCTCTCTGTAGCTCCTCATTATTATCGTTCCATGCATCAGTCAAACGGATATACTCGGACTCTGAACGGAGTTCGGGATAGTGCTGAGACTCGTCCATCAAGGTATCCATGATCCGATTGAGCTCATTGTCCGCTGCAATTTTGTCTTCAATTGCCACATTTCGTGCCATCGTTTTGCTGCGATAGGCCAACATTTGCTTCTTTAGCGAAGGCTGCAAATCCATTTCTTCCGACATAATATCCAGCAGGTCAGGAAGCAGATCGTTTCTCTGACTCTGGAGCTCGTTGATGCTTGCGAAGTGATCCCGCGTGCGCTGCTGCTTTCGGATCAGAATCACAGCCATTCCGATCACCACGAAGAGCATAACAATAGGAATGAGCACAAGTAACATATGGGACTTTTATGGAAGATACGGATTTAAGCAGGAAACTCAACAGCGATTAGACCTTTTCCCGTTTCAACTTCATTCTGTTTGTCAGTTCCTCCATTGGATAGTCCCTGTACCGCAGCTTGATCTCTTCGAGTATGGAATCAATTTCGCTCACGTCATCAGAGGTAACTATCCGTAATCGATAGTCCTTGATTCCTGGAAGCCCTTTGAAGTAATTGGTGTAATGCCTTCGGGTTTCTAGTATGCCAAGTCGTTCTCCTTTCCATTCGATGGCATGATGCAGATGCTGATGAGCTGCTGCCACTCTTTCTTCGATGCTGGGCACTGCCATATGCTCTCCGGTTGCTGCATAATGCTTGATTTCGCGGAATATCCAGGGATAGCCAATGGAGGCCCTTCCGATCATGATGCCATCTACTCCGTAGCGGTTCTTATATTCCACCGCTTTTGGGCCTGAGTCGATATCTCCATTACCGAATACCGGAATGTGCATTCTGGGATTGTTCTTTACATCGGCAATCAGTGTCCAGTCGGCCTCACCCTTATACATCTGCTTTCGGGTACGACCATGTATGCTGATCGCCTTGATGCCTACATCCTGCAAACGTTCTGCAACTTCTACTATGTATTGGGTATTGTCGTCCCATCCAAGCCTGGTCTTTACCGTAACTGGCAAGCTGGTAGACTTGACAATTTCGGATGTCAAATGCACCATTCTAGGAATATCCTGAAGGATACCAGCGCCGGCCATCTTGCAGGTCACCTTTTTCACCGGACAGCCATAATTGATGTCCAGTACATTCGGATTAGAGCGCTCAACGATTTCAGCACTTAGGCGCATCGAGTCGATATTGGCACCAAAAATCTGTATTCCAACCGGACGTTCCTCCGGATATATGTCCAGCTTTTGCACGCTCTTCCATGCATCCCGAATTAGTCCCTCCGAGGAGATAAACTCTGTATACATCATATCGGCACCGTACTTCTTGCAAAGTGCTCTGAAAGGCGGATCACTCACATCTTCCATAGGTGCAAGCAAAAGCGGAAAATCCCCTAGTTCTATGTCTGCTATCTTAACCATTTTCTGGGCACAAAGATAGGCTAAATCCCTTGTTTGCTCAGCAGAAGAATGTACTGTATCTGTACGCAAAGTGTTTTTCTTACGAACCCAAGTACGGTCAAGACTGTAACTAAGGGGACTATTCAGGCTGGTTGTACTGTTACCGGCTATGGATTAAAGACACCAATTTGGCCAATTTTGCTTGACATTTAGCCAAAGCTTACAGCGCTAGCGGAAAAAAATGTAATTTTCCGACCACGTAATTGCATGCATGACCTTCGCTAATCCATCTGCCTTCAATCAAAAACCAATGCCGCTACAGTTCTTGTGGCTGGTACTCATCTGTTTGATCTGCTTTGGTCTGGCACAGTCGTTTACCGCTGTGATGCTCAACGTTATGGGTGTAGATCTGCAGTCTATGGCAAGTGGAGAAATCGATCATTCCGCAGTCAATGCTGTTAGATTTGCCCAGATCTTTATGACAGCCGGTGCATTTCTCGTACCAGGACTAGTTTTCTCTTATATGAAACGAGGAGATTTGTCTTATGTTGGGATGAAGTTACCGCTCATCTTGGCTGGTATTCTTCTTGCCGGAGCGATTGCCGTGATTTCTTTTCCTTTCCTGGCTTTTACCAAGCAGATCAATGATCTGCTGGTACTTCCAGAGGCCCTGGCTGGATTGGAAGCAATGATGAAGGCATCCGAAAAACAAGCCGAAGAACTGGTCAAAAGCATGTTGCGGATGGACAATATTGGCGAACTGATGCTTACATTGGTAACAACTGCAGTAATGCCAGCTTTAGCTGAGGAGGTACTTTTTCGTGGAGCCATACAAAAAATGCTACATGAATGGACCAAACGACCACATCTTGCAATCTGGCTCACAGGCGCATTATTCAGCTTTATCCATTTTCAATTCTACGGATTTTTGCCAAGGTGGTTCATAGGCATATTGCTCGGATACCTTTTCTACTGGAGCGGAAATCTGTGGTATCCAATCATTGGGCATTTTGTCAACAATGGTGCTCAGGTACTGGCGGCATACATGTATGATGCAGAATTGCTGCAAACGGACATCGAAACCGTTGAACAAGTTCCGTTCCCTGCGGTAGTTGTATCTGTGATCGGATTTGTGTTGCTTGCCTCAATGTTTTATAAACAATTTAAGGGTCCTGACAAGCCGTCGGAGCTTTTAGCAGAAGAATAAAAAATCATGGAACCTGTGAAAGATGATCGAAGAGCCCCGGATAAAGTTGAATGGGTGAAAATCTACATGACTGATCAACCTTACCAGGCCGAAATCGTTCGGGCGATTTTGGAGCAGGAGGATATTGAGGCAGTTATCATCAATCGACGAGATTCTTCCTACCACTTCGGTCTGGTAGAGGTTTTTACTCCCAGGCAACATGTATTAAAAGCCAATCATCTTATCAAGACTAGTGATTTATGAGCAACCTGCAAGGCAGAATCCTGACCGGGATTGTATTGGCAGCGGTCATGTTAGCAGGTATTTTTGGCAACGCCTATAGTTTCTTTGCCCTGTTCGGAGTAATCGCCATGGGTTGCTACTACGAGTTTCTTCGAATGGCAGGCAAATCAGACTTTTACAAGGAAGATAGTGCTTTTGGCATCTTTGCCCTGACCCTGCTTTCCGGACTAAGCTATGCCTGCATTTCTGCCGTTTTATTGGGCTGGATACCTACTTACTATTTGGTGTTTCTGCTCCTGTTTGCTTTCCTGTTGATACTCAAAGAACTCTTTATTGTTAGCGATAGCCCCCTGGGCAGAGCGGGAATGCAGTTCTGCGGTTTGGTCTATATTGTATTGGCACTTTCCACCGCCAATGCAATGGTATGGATTGATGGCAATTTTGAGCCCTTAATCATCCTAGGGACCATCGTGTTGGTCTGGGCCAATGATTCTTTTGCCTATTTGGTCGGTAGAAAAATTGGCAAAACGCCTCTTTTTCCGAGGGTATCACCGAACAAAACTGTAGAAGGCAGCGGTGGTGGCGGAATTGGAACTTTGCTGTTCGCTGTGCTGGTCTGGAAACTCTTCCCAGTGCTGTCACTGATGAACTGGCTGGGCATTGCCTTGTTAGTTATTGTATTCGGAGGGCTTGGTGATTTAGTGGAATCTACCTATAAACGCAGTGTTGGCGTAAAAGACTCAGGCACGATACTTCCCTACCACGGAGGTCTACTGGATCGATTTGATGCACTGATATTTTGCCTGCCATTTGTTTTTTCATTCTTATATTTGAGCCGGATTTGGAGCTAGAACCCTAATACAATACAAACCACTTGCAGCAGCAAAATAGTCGTCTGGAAGCTGATTTGGAGAGTAGCATGCTTATGAAAGCGGCCCACTATGCTACTTTGGAGGCGTCTTTGCTGTAAATAGACTAAGTTCAAAAGGGAAGTATTTTCTTCCCAGGCAGCTCCCAAACTATAATAAAACCAATGATTACAATTCATCGAGAAGGATATCGATTCCTGATGGCAGCCGGACTATTCGTGATAGTACTTAATGCTATTGCCTGGAGCTTTTTTGCCGACTACGGAATCTTTTTGCGAATTCTGATGGGTCTATCCATCTTCTTTTTCCTCTTCATCGCCTATTTCTTTCGTCTGCCGAAATACGTTCCACAGGTCAAAAACAACAACCTTATTCTCGCTCCTGCTGACGGTAAGGTCGTGGCTATAGAAGAAGTTGAAGAACCCGAATATTTCAATGACAAAAGATTGCAGGTGTCGATCTTTATGTCTCCCACCAATGTGCACGTAAACAGAAACCCAATCGGTGGCAAAGTGGTCTATTCCAAATACCATCCGGGCAATTATCTTGTAGCCTGGCATCCAAAGTCCTCTACTTTGAACGAGCGTTTTACCACGGTAATCCAGGATGATGCGGAGGAAATGGAAATTCTCGTGAGGCAAATTGCCGGAAAGCTGGCCAGAAAGATTGAAAACTACGTAGAGGAAGGAAAGCAGGTATTACAGGGAGATGAGCTTGGTTTCATCAAGTTTGGGTCCCGTGTGGATTTGTTTCTGCCACTGGGTAGTAAAGTTGCAGTACAGCTGAAAGACAAGGTGAAGGGTGGGAAAACTGTGCTCGCCGAACTAGTTTAAGGCTGCCCTTTTGCATTGGACCAGACAAAGAGGTCCTTCGCATCTGTTTTTTTGCCCTTTAAGGCTCGAGCTTGTGCTTCGATACTTATTTTGCTTGCAGATTCGTGGGAATAATTCCAATTCTTGTATCAATCTGAACTCCCAACTCGGCGAGCAAATCAATGAACAGGCAATATGCAAACTAGAATAGCCCTACTGCTACTTTCCATGGCACTACTATGCTCCTGCAATAAGGATGCACTTATTCAAATCAATGGTGTCGAAACAGTAAGCATTAGCTGGTGTCCTGGCTTTCTAGACCAGGACTTCCTGATAGATACTGAAGAGCAGTATCACGAGTTTCAGCAGCGCATCAATGATGCAGCAGGTTGCGAATCGCACAGTTTCCCTTTCATCGATTTTGACACAAGGACTCTCATCGGTCGTCCTTCAGAAATCATTGCCTGCTCCGTAACCAGTAATTTAGAAGTCTTTGCTGATCCGGATCAGAAGGAATACCTGTACAAGCAACAACATTATCCCAATGGGGATTGCGGCAATACGATCAATGAAATGTACTTTGTCAGCATTCCGAAGCTCCCGGAAGGATACAGCGTCAGCTACGAAGTTTTGATCAACTAAGTAGGCGTGACTGAAACCAGGAGAAACTATCTCAATCAATCCCAAACGGACATACACAGCTCCACCAGCACCCCATTTGTATCTTTGGGATGAAGGAAACAAACAAGCTTGTTATCTGCTCCCTGCTTTGGCTTATCGTTAAGTAAGCGGAAGCCCTTTGCTTTCAGCTCCTCCATCTTGGCTTCAATGTCCTCAACCTCAAAGGCGACATGGTGTATACCCTCCCCCCGTTTCTCGATAAATTTGGCAATAGGACTGTCTTCGCTTGTCGCCTGCACCAATTCGATCTTGGTGTTATTGGCATCTAAAAAGGAGGTTTTCACAGATTCGGAGTCAACCTCTTCGAGCTTATATTGTTGCATACCCAACAAGGCCTCGAATAATTGGTTGGACTTATCTATGTCCTTTACAGCAATTCCAATATGTTCTAAACGTTTAATCATGGCCGATTATAGCTTATTTAGAATGATTCTAAGAAAAAAGCTTTACTTTTGTTTGATAAAAAAACTTGTAAAATGAGGGATCTCCAATTGCCAATATACCTTGATCACAGCGCCACCACTCCGGTTGATAAGCGTGTGGTTGAAGCCATGCTTCCATTTTTTACCGAAGGTTTTGGAAATGCCGCGAGCAGAAATCATCCTTTTGGTTGGAAAGCTGAGGAAGGTGTCGATTATGCACGCGAGCAAGTAGCTCGCTTGATTAATGCCAATCCAAAGGAGATTATTTTCACCTCGGGGGCCACAGAAGGGGATAACCTGGGCATCAAGGGAGTTTTCGAGATGTATGCACGTAAGGGTAATCACATTATCACCTGCGTGACAGAGCACAAGGCAGTATTGGATACCTGCAAAGCCCTCGAAAAGAAAGGTGCAGAGGTGACATACCTGCCCGTAAATGGGGATGGCACGATCAATCTGGAGGAGCTTAAAGCGGCTTTTACAGATAAGACGATATTGGTTTGCCTGATGTTTGCCAACAATGAGGTGGGCATCGTTCACCCAATCAAAGAGATTGCCGAAATGACTCACCAGCATAAAGCCCTCTTTATGACTGATGGTACACAGGCAGTGGGCAAAATCCCTGTGGATGTAATGGAAATGGGCATTGACATTATGGCTTTCACGGCGCACAAGATGTACGGTCCTAAGGGTGTAGGCGCACTCTATGTGAGAAGAAAAAACCCAAGAGTAAAAGTAACCGCTCAACTAGACGGTGGTGGGCACGAAAGAGGTATGAGATCAGGGACTTTGAATGTGCCCGGAATCGTTGGCTTTGGAGCTGCATGCGAAATTGCGCAACAAGAGATGGAAGCAGAAGCAAAGCGTCTTGCTGCTTTGAGAGATAAATTGGAAACATCTTTGCTGCAAATTGAAGAGTCAGTAGTGAATGGCAACGTGGACTCCAGACTTCCACATGTGAGTAATATTTCCTTCAAATTCGTGGAAGGAGAAGGTCTTATGATGGGTTTCAACCAGGAAATTGGTGTCTCTTCTGGGTCCGCTTGTACTTCCGCATCGCTCGAACCCTCCTATGTGCTCAAAGCGATGGGACTTGATGACGAATTGGCACATTCTTCGATTCGATTTAGCCTGGGGCGCTCTACAACCGAGGCGCAAATCGATTATACCATCGAAAAGGTGACAAAGGCCGTCAATAAAATGAGAGACCTAAGCCCGCTTTGGGAAATGCATTTGGAAGGCATCGACATTAGCACTATTGAGTGGGCAGATCATTAGGCTTTGAGCAACTTCTGTCAACTGAGCGAACTTCTGTTTGCGACAGCTTGTTTAATTTTAAGAACGACAAATAGCTAATACTATGGCATATTCAAAAAAAGTGATTGACCACTACGAGAATCCTAGAAACGTGGGAACATTGGATAAGAAGAAAACCAATGTTGGAACCGGGTTAGTTGGTGCTCCGGAATGTGGGGATGTAATGAGACTTCAGATTGAAGTTGACGATGCGAGCGGCATTATTAAAGACGCTAAGTTTAAAACCTTTGGCTGCGGTTCTGCTATCGCTTCTTCTTCTTTGGCTACAGAGTGGCTTAAAGGCAAGTCAGTAGATGAAGCACTGGCAATCGACAATATGGAAATCGTTCAGGAGCTTGAGTTACCACCAGTGAAAATTCACTGCTCGGTACTTGCGGAAGACGCTATCAAAGCAGCGATCAATGACTACCGTGTTAAAAACGACATGGAGCCAATCGAATTTGAAGATAGCATCGTTCACTAATTGATGCACTTAAAGCTTTGATCGGTTTAGCATCGATCTTGGCATACCAAAAATTAGACCTGAGCGATGCTGTAGTAGCACTGCTCAGGTTTTTTCTTCGAAGCTAATGCCTGCCAAAAGCAATTCGAAAATTCAAACAAGCTTATGATTTTAGTATCTGAAAAAGCGAAAGAAAAAATCAGCACGCTTAGAGCTCAAGGAGATATTGCTGAAGACTACTTTATCCGTGTAACAGTAGTTGGAGGTGGCTGCTCTGGATTGAGCTATAAGATGGACTTTGACAATGAAGATCAGGAAGACGATCAGGTATTCGAAGATAAAGGGGAGAAATTGGTCGTTGATCTCAAGAGTTTCCTATACCTATGTGGAACAACGCTTGACTTCTCGGATGGCCTAAATGGCAAAGGTTTCTTCTTCGACAATCCAAATGCCAGCCGAACTTGCGGCTGTGGCGAAAGTTTCGCCGTATAGATTAGAAGAGCCTCGAAATGAGGCAATTCTTGATTCCAATTTCCCAATCGAAGGTCCCAATCCTACACAAAAAAAGTCTGTCAACACAAATGGGTTGACAGACTTTTTCAGTTTCGAGTAGTGAGTAACAGCACTCGGACTACATTTTAAGAAGCTTCTTTGTCGCTGTACCAGTAGCTGAACGTACAGTTGCAAAGTAAGTACCTGTTACTAAGCTGCTCCCGTCAACATTAATACTGCTGTCAGCCATGCCTGATTGCAAGTCGCTGTAAATGACCGTCTTTCCACTTAGATCCAAAACCTCAATAGATATCGGCCCCACGAAATTTTGGTCAAAATTCAAGGTCCAAAACGCTGATGTCGGATTCGGAGAAACGGAAACCCATGTAGTGGTGAGAGCCGATTCGACTGCATCCGGAATACCCTCATAAGTCACATCTATTCCGAATTCACCAATTGCAGAGTCCCATCCGTCGATCAGGATGTAATACTGAACTCCTTCTTCTGCCTCAAAATCAAGAATCTGTGATAGCCAGTTTTCGTTAGGAATATCCATATCGTCATTGCAGGCCTCCGGCACCAATGTCAATGCATCACAGCTACCTGAAAAGATGGCCATCTGCGTATCATCATTTTGTTGAAATTCCGAATCTGGATTATTGGTGGTTGTAAAGGTGTAGATACCGGCTTGTGCAACAAAAGTGAACCAGGCCGAGGTAGTCAAAGCCCCAGTATCATCCGGACCATCGCTGAAACAGGGAATAGCTGTAATGTCCGGATCAGCGGAGGTACTTACAAAACAGAAATTGCTGTACGGCCCATTGGAGCCGTTGAGTGTTTCCAACATTGTTGCTGCAATGCAATCTTCATTTTCATAGGGTGAATCTGCGCATTGTGTATCTGCCGGACAGATGTCGGCGATATTTGTTCCGCCCTCCACAGTAGAAAAGTCATATGAAAACAAGCTGGTACAATTGCCACCAGTACTTGCATCTGTAAAGCTTAGCTCCACAGGGCCTGCGTCTATGTCTGCTTGCGTCAACTCCAGAATTATCAATGCCGCCGCCAGAGGGTGCGTTGTCGGCAATGTCTCCAGCTCATATACTTCATCATTCCCGTTTACGCCTAGCATAGTTCCATGATTGATGCTCAGCGCATAGGTACCGATACAGGGATAGGCGTCGATGTCAAGCCCAATCAAAGTATACCAGGTTTCTGGATCTCCGTTCACAGCAGCCCCACCAAATATGAAAGGCATATCCACTTTACATAGCATAGTGGGGTCTTGTATTGGATCTACTCCACTGCCTGTAAACTCAAGGAAGGTCGATCCTAATTCACATCCACATTCGTCAGCGCAGGTACAATAGCTTTCGCCGGGTTCGCAAACGCCATCTCCGCAGACAGCCGGAGGGCATAGATCTGCAATGCTGTCAGCTCCTGCTACTTCCGACCAATCAATAATAAACTCTGTATAGCAGCCAGAATCCTCTCTGGAAATGCTGACCAAAGTGGTACCTCCTGACTCTGCAATTTCCAAAGCTGTAACCTGCAAAAGCGGTTGCATATAGTTCTGTACGGAACTTGTGCTGGTCAGTAGCCCATTTATCAAAACACGCACATCACCATCTGTGGCAGTTATGGTATAGCCATTTACGCAGGAAGGCCCTTCAATGTCAAACAATAGATAGGCAAGCTCTGGATCTGGGTTTGGATCGTTTCCGAGTATATCGGAAGATTTGCAAAGTAGTGTTGGAGTATCTGAAATATCCTCTTCGGCTGCACCGGTTCTAAATACAGTAGCAATTTCGCATGCGCAGTCTTGTTCACAGCTACAAAAATCCTCTGAAGATTCTGAATCACAGGTCATGTTGCCACAGGTACCTTCCATTTCAATATCCAATATGGTTTTTTCGCCTGACAGCAGCTCTACCCCGTCAATCTCCACAGGAATATAGTTTGGCCGGGAAAAACTAACCGTGTAAGTGCCTGGACTCGCTGTTCCCAGTTGATACTTGCCAAGAAGATCTGAAATGGATGCTGCCCCATCAATGCTGATATCTACCCCATTGATAGGCGCTCCTGTATTGGCATCTTTTACGTTTCCGGTTAAGTAGCAGGCCTTCACATAATCTACAGAAACCACAAAAAGCCCTTCCTGAATATCACTTATGAGGATCAATCCAGAATTCAGATAGGGATATACGCCCCAGGCACCGTCAAATCCATCTCCGCTCAAAGGCGAAGAATCATATTGTCCAACCAAAACCATGGTGCTGGGATTGCTTACATCGTGGATGGTAAGGCCATCGGTATAATAGGAAGTGAGCAGATAATCTCCCAAAACGAAACTGTTATGGGGAATTACATTTTCGCCCGGACTAGACTGAATTCTATCCAATTCATAGATGTCTGTAAGATCGGAACAATCGTAAGCTGCAATGTATCCACCGGAAATTTCATCGGTCGTAAAGACCGTCTTTCCATCATCCGACAACCAACAATTATGCGAAGCATTTCCTGGAGTAGGTGCAGTCCCTAGCAAAGAAATCTCTTCTTTGTCTGATACGTCAAATACGGAGAGCAGTCCGACATCATATTCACAATTCCACAAGGTATCATTTCTCACGTAACCATCGTGCACATAGTGCTCATTATAGATTCCTACAATTTCCGGTTGCCAGGGATCATTTGTTACATCGAGAATGATCGCTCCACCTACACCATAGTTTCCGCCAAATAAATAGGCATATCCCTGCTTATCAATAAAGATGTTATGGACCTGGGTAAATTGAACTTCCTCAGTGCCAAACCAGTACTCATACTCAATGGACTCAGGCAGGTTACTCATATCAATAATGACCAGTCCTTCTCCAGCCTGATCATCCACCATATAGGCAAATTCGCCCCAAACTTTCACATCTCTCCAGGTACTAAAACTTCCCGGAATCTCAGCGACCGTTACAGGATTCGCAGGGTCGGCCAGACTGACAATGGCTGTACCATCTTTTTTACCCAGGATCGCAAATTCAGTACCGTCTGGTGCTTCATAGCCCCAGATATCGCTAAGGCCATTGGGAAAGGGAAGATGGCCTACAAGCGTAGTATTGAATTCCTGCGCACATACGCCAGAAAAGAGAAACAGGCAAGATGCCATGGAAAGTAGGAAATTCTTAATGTTCATAGTGGAGTGTTTAAATTGATTAGTCCAACAATAAAGCACTTTACCCCAAGTATTGAAACCGATAAATGATAAGAGGGGGTTTTTTGCCCATTAAACGGTTGAGCTATCAAAAGGTTACAGGCACAGGCAAAATTGAATTGAGGAATGACTAAATTAGGGCCATTCTGGTACTCAATTCAGTTCCAATTAACTATGTCGTTTTTATCCAAAGGCAGAAAGGCCTACAGCATCTTAAGATTCAGATGTCCATTTTGCCACGAAGGCAAATTGTTCAAGAATCTAAATCCCTACGCACTTCGTCAGCTTTACGAGATGCCGGAAGAGTGCGAGCAATGTGGCCAGGATTTTCAATTGGAACCTGGGTTCTATTGGGGCGGTATGTACATTAGCTATGTGATCGCTGCCTTTCTTCTTTGCATCGTATTTGTGCTATTGCTTTTTGTGATAGGACTTGGCTTTCGTACATCAGAAATCATCACTATCTCGATCACATTTGTGCTCTGGCCGATCATCTTTCGGGTAAGCAGGAGTATTTGGATTAATGTGTTTATCCATTACGAAGGTAGATCTCCCTGGTGATCTTGAGCGTTTATCGTTTGACAAATGATTTTTAATGGCTTCGAAGCCCAAATGTCTTCACACAAAATGCCCCAAGGCCGGTCCAATTATCGCTACTACTTATTGCCTCCACCAATCACCAAAAACCAATCACCAAAAACCAACCACGGAACAACAATGGTGCAAAATAGCCCCGGGCGAAACGGTATGAGCTGCTGTAATAGCGTGGTGAATGGCTGCCAATGGCGGCTCCGACCATAGGAGGAGACGGCAGTGGCAGACCATGAACAGCTAGTACAGTAGTGAATAATAGTGGAGCACGGGTAGCCCATCAACGCGATGGAATGCCCTTTTGCTCCAAAAAGCATAATAGCATTCCAGCGTAAATCGGGAAAAAATTGATTTACAAGCTACATTCTTAATCAATGTTTAAACATTAATTGAACTATTGGAGAAAAATTGTGTTATTTCGAGTATTACATCACAAAGAAGCACAAACATGAAACGTATTATTTTCTTGAGCATCCTGGCAATTGTGGCTCTCACGGGGTCGAGTCTAAGTGCTCAAAATTACATTGTAGATGCAGGTGAGAGTTCGCTGGCCTGGAAGGGCAACAAATTGACCGGTAGTCACAACGGAGTGGTGAGCATTAGGGATGGCTCACTAAGCAAGAATGAGAAAGGAATGACGGGCAAGTTTGCCATTGATATGACCACGATCGATTGTTTGGATATGGAAGGCGAGTATGGAGAAAAGCTTGTGGCTCATCTAAACAATGAAGACTTCTTTAATGTGGAGAAGTTTCCAGTGGCGACTTTTGTTGTCACCAGTTTGACAAGCATGGAGGAGCCTGGAAAGGACATCAACGCTGTAGTGCAAGGTGACCTGACGATCAAGGGTATTACTAATCGTATTTTCTTCCCGGCCTATGTGAGCAGCGACGAGAACGGCTTGAAAGCCAATGCGAGTTTTAGCATTGACCGTACCAAGTGGGAGATTCAATATGGCTCTGGAAGTATCTTTGATGGTTTGGGAGACCGCATTATCTATGATGACATTGAATTTGATCTGGTATTGGTGGCTAATGCGAAGTAAGAATTTGATGAATCGTAAGAAGTAAAAATCAAAGATTAGGGAAATTGAAAAGGGCATGGAACATAACTGTTCCATGCCCTTGCTTGTTTGGCTCCTCAAAATATGCTTGAGGAATATATACTCCCTTCTGCTAAATTTTTATCAGTTTTCTGGTAATGCTGGTTGTGGAATTGCTCATATTGAGCAGATAGGTTCCGGAAGCAAAGGAACTCGCATCAATCTTTAAGCTGTTGCCGATCAGCTGCTTTTGGTAGAGCAGTCGACCACTCATATCTCTCAGCTCCACTTGTAGCTCTGAATTCTCCAAAGTCTCGACGGAAACCAGCCAGTTGTCTTGTGTAGGATTTGGGAATACCTCCATTTTGATATCGGATAGCTCAGCGCTTGCAAGGGCTTCGGATGGACTAACATTGATGCCAAAAGTTCCTCTTGCTGTCCTCCAGCCGTCTACTAGAATATAGTATTGTTGACCAGCTTGTGCCGGGAAGTGAGAGATCTGTGAGAGCCAGTTTTCATTGAGCAAATCGATATCATCATTGCAGGCATCGGGCACGAGTTCGAGTGCATCACAAGAACCGGAGAAGATCGCCATTTGGGAATTTCTTAACTGAGGGTATTTACTGTCTGGATCATTTGTTACGGTGAAGGTATAGTGATCCGTTTCAGACGCAGTGAAGCTAAACCAGGCACTGGAACTGACAGCCCCTTCTTGCTGTCCTATATCATCAAAGCAAGTCAATGACTCAGGGTCAGGATTGCCTGGATCGTTACCAAAACAAACATTGCTAAACAGACCATTCTGTCCCAGGGCTAAGGCTGTAGCTTGTGGGCAGGATTCATTCGTATAATCGTCGCATTCTACCTGCATGGGACAATAATATGCAATGTTATCACTACCAATGACCTGGGAGAAATCATACTCAAAGTAGCCGTAGCAGCCTTCGTCGGAGGTAATGGTAATTTTAACAGGGCCAGCGTCAATATTACTCTGCTTTATCTCGAGAAGAATGGTCTCTCCCTTTTCGCCTTCATGCGAGGTAGGTAAACTACTCAGTATATAAGGTTGTTCAGAATCGCTCAATCCATAGGCACGCGCACCCTCCACTTCTATATCGTAACTGCCAACACAGGGGTTCTCCAGAAATCTCGGGCCAACAAAAGTATACCAGGCGGGTACTCCGGGATTGAGAAAATCTGTGTCAACATCGTAAATGAGTGAGTAAGAACAGACTATCCAGGGCTCTGAAAGATTTGTCATACTATTTCCCAGGAAGGGTCTCTCAAAAGTAATCGGAATAGTACAAGGGCAGTCTGATTCACAATCACAGAAGGACTCGCTGGGTTCGCAGATGTCGTCATCGCATTGGGTTTCGGGACAGAGTGTGCTCAGATTTTCCGCTCCCAATAGCTCCTCATAGCTTAGCTCTAGCATACCGAGGCATCCGGATTCATCATTGGCCACGGAAATGAAGTTGGTTCCTTCAGAATCAGCAATTAGACTTTCTGTAACTTTAAGCACCAATGCATAATTAGGAAGCGAATACAATAATTGAGCTCCCTCTGGAGCCAGAAGTTGCCCACTCGGTGTCATAAGTGCTACGGGACCATGATCAGCGTTAAATTGGAATTCTTCAATACATGAAAGCCCATCGAACTCAAAAGGCACATAACCAACTGCATCTGCTGAGTTCACCAAGCCTCCGAAAGCCTCGGAATTTGGGCAAAGCAGCACTGGATTGGCACTTGGGACAAATTCTCTCGTCAGCTCATCATAGTTAAGAAAAGTCATATCCAGGCTGCAGTTACAATCCTCATTGCAGAGACAATAGTCCTCCGCAAAATCTACATCACATATAGAGTTTCCACAAGTACTTGTCATCTCAATTTCCAGCTGACTTGATTGTCCTGCGGTAAGGGAAATCGTTTGCATTACAGTTTCATATCCCGGAACTTTTACTTCTATGTCAAATTGGCCCTCACGCGCAAATCCATGGCTCAACTTACCTACTAAATCTGTACTTAGTGATTCTTCCGCAATTGAAACATCGGCATTTGCAAGCGGAATGCCCAAATCAGCATCAATAACTGTAAGGTCCAGAAAGGAAGCAGGCTGGTAATCAACTGCAAGCACTATCAAACCTTCCTGTATATCGCTGACCAAAATGTGCCCTGAAGGGAGATAAGGATAAACACCCCAGGCCCCTTCGAAACCTCCGCCAGCCATAGGGCTTGTATCATAACTTGCAACGACTGTCATGCTTTCCGGGCGCGTTATATCGTGTACGATCAAACCATCTTTGTAATAAGAAGTGAATAAGTAGTCTCCTTTTACGAATGTATTGTGTGGGGCTGGTTTTTGTTCAGGGTTTGAGCGGTAACGCGCGATTTCCCGTATATCGCTAATGTTTGAACAATCGTAGGCAGTTACAAAACCGCCATCTACCTCATCTGTAGTGAAAATGGTGTGACCATCATCGCTAAGCCAACAGTTATGCGATGCGCTTCCTGGAGTAGCAGCATTCCCAATCGGCTGTATTTGACTCTTGTTAGAAACATCATAGACACTCAATAATCCGTCATTAAACTCGCTGGTCCACAAGGTATCATTGCGAACAAATCCGTCATGTACGTATCGATTGTTGTAGTTTCCAACAATCTCCGGATTCCAGGGGTCTTCGTTAAGATCCAGTATTATCGTTCCTCCATTTCCATAGTTTCCGCCAAATAAATAAGCATACCCATGCTCGTCAATGAAGATGTTGTGAGACTGAGTAATCTCAATACTTTCGTTACCGTACCAGTAGGCATATTCAATAGACTCAGGCAGATTACTCAAGTCGATGATTAGCAAACCGTCACTTGCCTGATCATCCACCACGTAGGCAAAATCCCCATTGACCTTTATGTCCCTCCAGGTGGAGTATCCTCCTACTACCATAGCCACATTACGCGGATTAGCGGGATCTTCCAGACTCACGATCGCCGTACCGGTTACCATACCGATCAGGGCATACTCTGTACCATCGGGAGCCACATAGCCCCAGATATCGTTAAGATCGCTGTTGTAATCGAGCTGCCCGACAACTTCGATGTTTGAATTCTGTGCTTGAGTACTAAAGCACAGTGTTAGAAGGCAAAGTAAGCCCAGAATTTTCTTGAAAGAGTACATTGTTCTCATATATTAAAGACATTAAGTGTTCCAAAAATTAGGGTGAGGCATAGCTATGCCACCACGCGAAAAGGACTGATTTGGAAAAGACAGAGCTATACCAAATGCGCCTTGATGCGCTAAATGCGTTCTTGTGGGGGTACAAGCCTACCCAACAAAAAATAAAAAGTGATGGAGACACAAAATAATGGCAAGGGCCAAGCCAAAGTGGGGAGAAGCTAACGACAATAATTTGTCGAAAGAACTTATGTGTCAAATTTTTCTTCGCAACTGACTGTGCTACATGTAGCGTCTTGGGCTATACTACAAACACTCTACAAATATATTGGATCCGGAGTAGAAATGCCAACTTATTTGAAAAACAAGAGGACCAAATCCGGGTGGAATTGGTCCTCTTGCCTCATGCTTAGCTGATTAGCCTGTTGATATTTTTTTGCTATCCTCCCCCCTTGCTTTTAGGAGTTGTTGTTGGACGATCAAGTCCGCGAATACCGCGTCCTTTGGAATTCAGTCCAGGACGTGTTGGCGTAGCACCAAGGGAGTTCATCCTATTATAATCCTGCGCATTCGAAGGATCCAGGCGAGTTAGCATCGATCGCATTTTTGCTTGTAGGGTAGGATCTATCTCGGGGTCACCAAAAATCCCGACTAATTCTTCTGACTTCGCACCCATAAACTGCGATTGCAACATGATATTCGGAAATTCTTCCTGTAGGTCCGCCATCAGCTGCATTGCCTTCTGAATCTCGAATCGTGCTGCTACAGGATTGTCGTACATCTGATCGAGTCCCTTGCGATGATAAATGTAGTAGGCTTCTCTGCAACGTTGAAACTTAGCGTTCAGAGCTTGCTCATTGTACCAGTAGCGTGTATTGTTGCCATCGAATGCTTGCCAACCATCAGAGATTCCCGCAGTTTGAGCGTTGTTAACAATCGCAGCGGCTTTATCGAAATAAGGCGTACCTGCATGCAGCGCAAATGAATCATAGTCGAAACCCAGAATCATATACGCATAAAATGCCATCAAAGAACTCAACTCATGCAAATAGGCATTTTCGTTGAATTCCAGTTGTTGAAACTCCACGTATTGGAACTCGATATTGTCCGTGTAGTTGAAAGTGACCGTATTGTAGCTTGAGTTGAAAACCGGGCGATTGCTTTGAATCGATACTCTTGCTCTAAATTGGTTAGGCGCCACTTCTTCGGTTATGTTGATATTGAAGGTACATTCAATTCGCTCCTCCTGTTCGTAGGCCTTTTCGGTCCATTTGCGATTGGCAATGAATTCGTAAAGGTCATTTTCCAAGGTCTTGAAAATGATCGGATCGGCTGAAACTAAATTAGGAGCCTGGATCGAGACGGAGCATTTTAGCTCTTGGGCCTGGAGCTGAAATGCAGCAAGCAAAGCTATGATAAGAAGAGAAAATTTTCGCATCATCAATTTTTTCTGAAATTCGACTACCTCTATATTAACAAGTTGTGCAAGAGATGGATTATTCCAAGTCCTTTTGCGACCACATAAGTTCAACTTGATCTAATATGTCAGAGGCCACCATCCGTTTCGATTTTAACTCAAATTTCCGGATATTATTATGTCGATCTAAGATAGTAATTTTATTAGTATCGTGCTGAAAGCCAGCACCCTTGTCAGCCAAAGAGTTCAGAACTATAAAGTCCAAATTCTTCTTTATCAGCTTTTTTTGGGCATTTTCTATGCCATTTTGGGTCTCCAGAGCAAAACCCACCAACATTTGACCGGCATTCTTGTGTTCTCCTAAATAACGCAATATGTCCTTGGTACGTCCTAGCTCCAGACTCATCCCCTGACCTGATTTTTTCTTAATCTTCTGATCACTCACACTGGCAGGAGTAAAATCAGCAACAGCAGCAGTCAGAATTCCAAGATCTGCCTTGTCAAATCGACTCGTGGTTTCCTGAAACATCTGCTCAGCAGTAGTGACACTGATCACTTCAATACCTGCATATCGAGGACGCTGATTAGTAGGGCCAAGCACGATGCTAACCTCTGCCCCTCTGGCATAGGCAGCTTCTGCAATGGCAATGCCCATCTTCCCTGAAGAACGATTGCCGATAAAGCGCACCGGATCAATGGGTTCATAGGTAGGGCCGGCAGTCAGTAGTACTTTTTTGCCTTTGAAGGATTGGACTCCCTGAGCGCCTATTGCTTGCTCACGTACAAAATCTAAAATTGATTCGGGCTCAGCCATTCTACCCTTACCGACCAGACCGCTGGCAAGCTCCCCATCCTCCACATCAATCATAGTATTGCCATAGGACTGCAAGGTGGCTATATTTCGCTGTGTCGAAGCATGCTTCCACATATCTAAGTCCATTGCCGGTGCAAAGAACACCGGACATTTGGCTGAAAGATAGGTGGCCAATAGCACATTGTCGCAAATGCCATTGGCCATCTTTGCAAGCGTATTAGCAGAGGCCGGAGCGATCAACATCAGATCAGCCCAGAGGCCAAGTTCGACATGGTTATTCCACATGGCCCCTTCGCCATTGGTAAATGAACTTACCACTGCATTTTTAGATAAGGTCGACAGCGTCAAAGGAGTGATGAACTCTGCAGCGTCTTGAGTCATCACCACTCGCACTTCAAATCCCTCTTTCACCAGCAATCGCACAAGCAAAGCTGACTTATAGGCGGCAATCGAGCCACAAACACCTAGCAGAACCTTTGTCATTATCATCGGATTGAAACAGATATTGAGGAAACAGAAGGTACCCAAACAGAAAAAGCTGCCCATTGGACAGCTTTTTTTCAGGTCTTATGATTGATCAATCTTCTTCAGCTGCTTCTTCAGCAGCTACTCGACCAACAGGAGCATCATACTCGTTTACTCTGTAGTAGGTATTCTCATTCATGAACTCATACAAAGCTACGATATGTGGTTTCGGCATTCTTTCATAAAACTTGGAGATCTCAATTTGCTCCTTGTTTTCAAATACTTCTTCCAGATTGTCTGTGGTAGAGGCAAACTCATTCAACTTACCACTCAGCTCTTCCTTTAGCTGGCTGTTAAGCTGCTTTGCTCTGGTTGAAATTACGGAAATTGCCTGGTAAAGATTCCCACACTTGTTCTCCATATCTGCCAAAGACCTGGTCAGAATAAAAGGAGAGTATGGCTCTTCAGTAGCTCTTTCCTTATAGCTTTTGATAAACTTCATTTATTGTATGTTTTCTTTCTTCAATTGCTCCAATGCATCAAGAGCGTCTGCATAAAACTTCTCCGCTTCCTTGAGATAGTTGCTTTCCGGATAATTGTCTATAAGTGCCTCGTAGTTTTCTACCGTTGCCTCATAGCGCTCCTTCAACTTGCTCTTAATACTATTACTGGCCAACAAATAATAGGACTTTGTTACCAGGTACTGAATTTCTTCCCGACGTTCCGTATCCGGAAACTGAATCAGCATATTCTTGAATGCTGTTGCTGCTGCCCGATACTGCCGCATATCAAAATAGAGCTTGGCGCTGATATAGGACTTGTCCTCCAGCTTGTCACGCAGCTCATCCATAAAACCGTTTGCTTCCTCCACCCGTTCGCTCTGCGGGTAGGTATTCACAAACAACTGATAGTATTCCAACGCACGCTCTGTGCTTGTTTGCTCCAGAGTCACCTTGGGCGATTGTTGATGATAGCACTTAGCTACCATAAATTGAGCCTCTTCTGCTCTAATCGACCTTGGATAGTTTTTCACAAACTCACCAAAGAAATAGGCTGCAAGCTCATAATCTGATTGACCGTAATGACTATAAGCATAGAAATAGTACAACTCCTCGACATTCTCCCGTCCTTTCCCAATTCTTATCAACTCCTCAAAAATGGGAATAGCCTTGAAATAATCGCCTTTATTGTAGTACTCCTTGGCTTTCTCACGCTTGAAGTCGTAATCGTCACTTTTCAGGACTCGTTGGTAACTATTACATGAGGCAAGCAAAGAAATGAGCAATAGAACACTCAACAATTGGGACAGGGTACTTTTCATGCGGTGCAAAGGTACATTTTTTATCACGTTAAATCAACGTTAAAAATGGCCGATCTGTTGCTTTTTGGGCTGATTTGGAGGGACTTTGCAGCATGTAACTGCTATGCGGCAGACATTTTCTTAATGCTATCCAGGGAATAACAAATTGCTTGACCAAAAAACCTGGAATCTCCTGAAAGATGGACAGACTCAAGATACTCATCGCCTTTTACATTTTTCACCCCAGCAATAACAGACTTCACCGTATCACTATAGTTGCTTATCACCGTAATATCGAAGGTCTTTAGTGAGAGTTCTTCTGTCAAGTCCCTGATTACCTGGGTGAGGCGCGTATAAACTTCTCGAGGTCCCCTGCTCTTAGAAATTGGGATAGACAGGTATAACTTCCATTTGTCTGCATCCTCTTCCCGGTACCAAAACGCCGCAGAAATCTTCCATTTCCGCTTCAAAAGATGCTCCAATAGTACCTTTCCTTCCTCAAGATGTCGTTCTACCAATACTGTTGTATCCATGGCAATATTCCCTTTTTCT
>JAHDEE010000404.1 GCA_020629005.1 Chitinophagales bacterium | reverse complement strand
CACTGTATCTGTCTCTCCTATCGTCGAGCCAGCTCCAGCACAGCGACTCAGTCGCTGTATAGCACCGCCATTTTCATTGCTATCCCGGCTATTTTTCACCGGCGATTTAGCGCGCTAAAAATCGCTCGATTGTCCAGTATGTATGCGCTCCGGATGAGGCCATAGATCTGGCAAAGGTTAGGACAGAGCTTTTTCTAATATCCTAAAACCCTAAGTCCCGCGGTCTGTACAGATTCTCCTTGCAATTGAACACAGTACACGCCAGGGGCGAAATCAGGTAGGGGCAATTGCCATGTGTCTGATTCCGCATAAAATGTTTGGCTAAATGAGTGCCTTCCTGCTAGATCAAAAATACTAATTTGATATGCTTGTCCCGATTGCAGTGTATGCAAAATCAAGTTTTGCTGGCTAGAAATAAAGCGGAGCTTAGGAGGTTCTTTAGCCAGAGATTGGGCCGAAACTGTGCCACCTTCACAAGCTTCATAGGGCACACTAAAGTGATCATAACAACCCGCTTGATTCCCGATTTCTACGCCGGCATTTCCAGCTCCGTCCCCTGGCACAAGATTCATAGTGAAGTCGTTTGATATTACCAGATCGTTCTCTGGGCAAGCCAAGTGCAGAGAGTAATTACAAACATCATCATCCAAAGTAATGATTGGATTCTGAAGATCTGGGTAAATCATGATTAAGAGACTTCCGGCAGGGATGATTGAATTGTCGATTGTACAAGTGATCGAGGCATAGAGCGTTACCTGTTCAATCGCACAGCTATCGATCCCACTGTGAATCAGTTCGCCACCAAGAAAGGGCACCTGGAGCACTGCATCTTCGTACCAAGCCACTATAGGATCGGGAGCACCAAGAGCTGTTCCAAAAGGGTCATAGATTGATGCAGAAATGATTTCGTTGGGTAAAACGACATTGTCGCCAGAACAAATATCTATCACTTCGGTTGGCTCAATAGTTATAGGGCATTCTATACAATTGTAGGTAACTTGTGCTTGAACATTGCATATCGCAGGAGCATTTACGTTAGCAACAGTAAAGAGTAGGGATCCCATTGAAGTTTCCGCGGAGAAATCAGGTTCGGCTCCGTTGTTATCATAGTCATTAGTTACGGTATATCCTGCCGATCCTTGACATTCAAAGAAGGTAATACTTGGGCTACAAGTGCCATCATCATCAATGGTTATTGCCATGCTGGTCAGATCCGGATAAACCGCTATTTCAAAACTGCCTGCAGCCACATATTCAATGGATGAATCATCACCATAGAGATCACAGAGATAGTATGCAAAGATTGTTTGTACAAGGGGATCGCAACCATTGTCCAAATCCGTTTGCAAACTGCCTGGAGTATAGGGATTGCCTGGAGGGTTTCCAGCTTCAGTGTAAAAAACTATTCCGTCATTTTGCAGGGGAGGCAAAGCGGGTTCAACAGAGATGAGTGATTCTACAGTCGCTAGATCCATGCCAGCATCACTGCCGCAGAAACTATAGGATCCCGAAGCTGGATTGCTTACTGTGGGACACTGTGCAGTAGCACTAGATGTGCCAGCGATCAAGATCATGGCTGACAATACTGATAGCAGAAATGTGGCAGGGGCTTTCATTGATCATCAATTTTATGTGCAGGCAGAGTTTGAATGTCAATGAAGTTAATATATTATTTGTGGAATTGAAAGTGCTTTGAGTGGAGGTATGTTGAGCTGCCGCAACTATAGTCGGCTCTATACTAGTCCTGATCTTGTGGCTGGCCGTTCAGCTTATGCTGCTGTCCGTGTCACATCCTTCGTCGGACCTCCATACAGCATGCTCACAGGCCATCCCTGGCAGCTCGTCAGACTGAGCAAAAACTAATTTGCGACTTGTTGAGGTACTACCTGTGTCGTCCTAGTATGAAATTTTGCAAATCCAACAGGGCGCAGATATAGAGCTGTGAGGTATAAAAGTTGGCCAAAAGGGCCATTTTGGCCTTTAATTGCTCCAAAATTCCAGGAATTTCGAAAATGGACATAGCTCGCCGCAGATTGTAGGCCAGACCTATAAGTGAGTATTCTCCTTGAACCAGTTCTTTGGTTTTTAGAAGAGTATGGTTGTATCCCCATCCTCTTTTTATGGTTCCAAAAGGATGCTCAACTATGGCTTGTCTTTGCTTTAGTAATGTTCTGTTTTCAGTTACTCTTTCCCTATTGGCTTCTATGAATTCATCGTATTCTGTCCGTTCGATTCTTCGGCCACGCCGACTTTTAATTGAGGATTCCGAGAGACAGGAATCTCGAAGTGGGCAGTTTTGGCAATCAGAAAATGAGGCTTTATATACCTTGTATTGATATGGACTTCTGTTTTCCTGCTGCTTCGTGTTTTCGTTTCCATTCGACCTGAGTAGGTTACCTGCTGGGCAAACATATACATCCAAGTCTTCGTTATAGCGAAAGTGCCTTTTGACGATAGTTTCTTCTTTTTCTTTTCTAGGAGCTTTAGTTGCTACATAGGTCTTGATATTGTCCTCAGCACACTTCTTTAACTCCGATCCTGTTTCATAGCCCTTATCTGCCAGGATCACTATTTCTTCTTGTCCGGTTACCTCCTGAATATTGGTCGCTGCATCATGTAAAGCATGAGTATCAACCTCATTGGTTACTTCCAAAGAAACGATCATCTTGTGTTGACTATCACCCACGATTTGTAAGTTGTACCCAACTTCAGAACTACCAGATTTTGTCAGCTTTCGAGCATCGGGATCTGTAAGTGACACTTGACTTTGCCCAGTCATATCGAGATATTGTTCCATGTCTATATACAAGGCTAAACGCTCCTCAAGGCGTTTAAACCTAGCGGCATCCTCAGCAGCAGTATCACAATCCAGCGAGGCATAACCGTCAATGAACTCCTGAATCTGTTTTTCTAGCCTCGCTTTGTTCTTTTTAATTTTGTCTTCGCTGAAGTTATTCTTCTTCGAGTTCTGACCCGAAATGAAGGCGCTATCGACTGCATAGACTCGATCAGTAAACAGTCCCAGATCAACCAATACAGAGTTGAACCAATAGAATAGCTTTTTTAGACTTGTTGCATTGTCACGACGAAAGTCGGATACTGTACGTTGACAAGGGCGACAGTCGTTTATCAACCACTTGATTTCCAAATTTACCCCACATTGTTTTGCCAGTTTGTGAGAGCTGCGAACCCCCTTTATGTATCCATACAAATACAACTTCAAGAGGTCTGCAACATCGTAGGCTTTACGACCCACTTTGCTCGTGCCCTTAATTTTAAAGTCCAATTTCTTGATGTCAACCTGATCGATCAATGCATCGATTACGCGTGCCACACTATCTTGGGCAACCATGCTATCCAAGGAGGAAAACTCTATTTGATGTCGAATATTTCTTTGAATTATTCCCATTTCTACTTCTAGCTTGCTTCTCAACAAGATAACAATTTCAGTAGGCAACACTCATATGATTGCTAATAATTATTACTCAGTCTG
>JAHDEE010000403.1 GCA_020629005.1 Chitinophagales bacterium | reverse complement strand
CGCATGCGATGCGTCTCTACGATGTTTCTGGCTCCTTTCTCTTTGCTCTTTGCTCCTTAATTCTTGCTCCAAATTCAAAAGTATCTCAAACTTCAGCTCGACAGGCTGCAGGGGTAATGGTCTCATAGAGCAAACGTTGCTTGCTGTAAGTCGTCCGCAATGGCCGGCCTAACTACAATAAATGACGGGAAAACGTGATAAATTTGTATATCCATACTCTTTAGTATTAAACCAAAGCCATCATGATAAAAGAGAAACCTATAGGAGTCGGTCGAAGCTATGACCTTAGAAAAAAAGAAGACAAGTACTTCTTTGCTGCTGCCTTCAATCAGGCGCAGCATAATGCCTGGAAAATACTCAGCGATATCGCAGCGCAGGAGGAGCTCAAAGGAGAAGTAAGCGCAGATGATATCTGGAGCAACAGCCCCGTGATCCATAGCTTGAAGACCAAGCGATGTAAACAGCAACTACTTAAGAAGCGCATGCTTCGCAAGCTGGACCGCTGGCTGCCTTTTGCCTCTGTGGAATGGAATCAGGATTATACCAAAATTGGGAGGCAACTGAGTGCATTTCTATGGAAGCTGAAAGAAATGAGACATTACTACTCGCATGGGTTTTACGTAGGTAATGCTCCTTTCTCTGTTCAGGCTGAAGATCCAGACAGTGCAGGGCCAGTGAGTATTGCGGAGATCATACATCAGCTGCATGATCATGCCATCAAAACCCTGCGCTTTAGATTAAAGGATCGTATCAGCGATGAGATTGTTCGGGAATTGCGCGGTATCAAAATGGTGGATGCTGATGATCAATTGACAAAATATGGACTATTACTGCTGCTTTCCTGCTTTAGCACACGCAAGACCATGAACCACATATTGGACTGGACTTACGGTCTGAAAGGGACACATGAGCAGCGCTATATGGCAAACCGCATGATCTTCATGCTATACTGCTGCAAAATGCCGCAGACCAAAGTGGAAAGTGTAGACGATAATCAAGCCCTACTGCTGGATATGATCAATGAGCTGGCTAGATGCCCAAAAGAATTCTATGACCACCTTAAAGAAGATGCTCGGCCCCACTTTCTAAATCAGGTGGAAGACGAAGATGGTTTGACAAATCTGACTGTTATGCGAAGGCATCAGGATCGTTTCAATTATTTTGCTTTGCGCTTTCTGGAGACGTTGCCTGCCTTTAAGAGTATCGGTTTCCACCTCAAGTTGGGCACCAAGAGAGCCAAAGAAGCCTACCCCAAAACCATCCTTGGGGAAGCGGAAAAACGCGTTCTCGTTAAGCAGATTCTGAGCTTTGGCAAACTGTCTGAATTGCCCCCAAAAACGGAGCACTTTAAAGACTATTTGAAAACCGACGACAGCAAAGCACCAGAGGATCGGCAGGCTACTGAATATCTACATCCGCTGCATCATATGGGCTTCAAGTATCACTTCACAGGCAACAAGATTGGACTATTTTTTCCCAAGGCAGGGCTAGTGGATCACGATATCGAAAAGATTGATTCTATTGAAGCGAGCTGTTATGTCAGTGGCAATGATATTCCAGCGCTCGTGTTGCTGGCGATTCTGACAAAGGAGGACCCCAACTTTATACGAAGAAAGCTTGAAGAATTTTGCCAGAACAAACGAGCCTTTTTCGAAGCGCTTAAACAAGGAAAGGTGGCACGTTGCCCAGGAAGAGACAAGCGCAAACCTCAGGACCTTTATGAGTCTCAATCGCGCTCTTACAAAAAAAGACAAGAGTGGCTGAGAGAAGAATTGAAAAAATACGGGCTAGGCATTTCTTCTATTCCTGATAAAGTCAGAGACTATCTGATGCGCATTGAGCAACCAACGGAGCGTAAACAGATGAAGTCTCAGCTAAAGAGACAGCTCAAGAAAACTGCTTCTGCAATTGAGGCGATAGAAGATGCATTAGAAGCGAGCAAAAACGATCCTGATCTTGAGCCTCGGGTGCTTCTTCCCGGCCAAATGGCCGACCGGCTCGCACGGGATCTAGTGAAGTACATGCGTGCAAAAGTGGTGAAGAAAGAAGATAGAAAAGATGCAATGGTCAAACTCAACAATACCGAGTTTCTCAAACTGCAGGAGAAAATTGCTACCAATGTCCACATTGTATCCAGCATGCCAGCAATGCTTCGCGAACTTGGCATCGCTAGCACCGGCCGGCATCCTTTTGTGGATCAGGTGATTCAGCATATGGAAAAGCAAAAGGGCAGTGTTTCTCAAGTGCTGGTGGATTGGTACCTTATCTACCTGAGGGCTAAAGAACAATGGCTGGAGCAACAGCTGGATAAATTGCTCAAGCAAAAGCGCCTGGATCGCAAATGGGCCAAGCGTGATCTGCACATGTTCTCCGTAAAGCCAGCAGTCAATATTACAGAACTAGCCAATAGCCTTTTGAAGATTGAAAAGAGCTACGGGCACAAGGACAAACAAAAAAAGGCGGTGACCCTAAAACGCGGTATTTTTAATGAGCTGATCATAGATCATCTAAAGCAATCCGGCCGGCAACTGGAAGGACAAAGAGTGATCAAGTTGTTGGAGAACTTCTGCGAGGGTGATCAACAATGGTTTTACCGAGATGCTAAAGATTTGATCAATTACGACAGGGTCAAAGATCTGGATGAAGCAAGACCCAAAGTAAACTTTGACAAGCGCCTGCGCTTTCAGCTCTATAAAGACAGGGTGAGCCTGCTGATGATCAAAGAGCTGGCAGCTACCACCAAGTTTGAGATAGGACAAGACAGTCTGCAACTAAAAGAGTACGAGCCCTTTGACAATCCAGAAGGCAAGGGCATATTGGAAAAGTCTGTAGCAGTACGCTTGTGCATTCATGGCAGGACCATTGTGTCCAGCCAGCGAAAGATCAAGAATTACGGACATTTGCGACATCTACTAAAGGACAATAGGGTGAAAGGTCTGCTGTCCTACCTGCCAGCCGAGCAGCAGATAGTTGATGCAGATCAATTGGAATTGGAACTGGCCAAGTATGAGGAATTTCGTCTGATGCTGATTGAGCGTATTTTGGGTTTTGAGCAAAAGTTGCTAAAAGAGCTTGGAGATGAAAGGGCAAAACAATACTTGAAGCAGGACAAACCCTATGCGGAACACAAGCTGCTTTTGAGTACCTTTTGTGCGGACAGCGATCAGCAGATGCTACGCGAATACCGAAATGCGGTACTGCACAATCGCACCCCTGATTTGGCCTTAATCGGCTATTCAGGACCAATGGATATTGAAGAGATTTTGAAGACTGGAATCAGAAAATTCGAGGAATTGGATGTGCTAAAATGACACTTTGCTGGCGTCAATGTCTCTCAATTTTCGAAACAACAAACGATCATAAGACACTGATATCCTGAATATTATGTGAAGTCAGTTGTACCTGCTCTCATTCTGGAGGGTGTTCACAACATATTGCCGGTCTGTGTAAGATCTTCAGCGTTGTACCTGCTCTCATTTTGGAGGGTATTCACAACG
>JAHDEE010000402.1 GCA_020629005.1 Chitinophagales bacterium | reverse complement strand
CGCTAATGATGATGACCCTGATACCTCGCCGCATGGCCCATTAATCTCCGATTGTCAGGAAATTGTCGCAAGTCAAAGCTATGGGCAAATACGGGATGTTCCGAACAAGATTTTGCAGTATCATATCAAAGGCTTAGAGAGAGAGCACTATTACGAGTCAGCACTTAACTTGAGAGATTGTATCGATAAAGAATGGACAAACAAGGAGCTGGTGAATGCACACATTGACCTCAAACGTCCAACTGAAGCCATAGCGCGGTTGTCCTTAGTACCGTCTGAGACAGAAGCGCAACAGGCGTTCCATCTTATGGCTAATGCGCGAATTGAGGGCATTTCAGCCGGAGGAGTTGGGAAGCAGGCAGGTTTGCAGGAGCAACTTCTAACTTGGTTACAAAGCACACAAAGCCCAACTGCCCGGGCCCAAGCTCAGTCTTTTCTTACAGTACATTTTGATGAAGTTTACTCTAAAGATCCTATTTGGGCGGGTACCGGTAAGCTTGATCTTGAAATGCATGATCGCTGCATTGTAATAAGTCCAAATCCTGCCAGTGAAGGATTTGTTATAGATTTCGTCCGCAGGCAAACTAGTGACAGTAAAATGGAGCTTCGTTTGACAAACTATCTGGGTGAGCTGCTGTTTTATCAAGTCTTGGACAAAGGACTGCCTAATCTATTTGTTGAGACAGCCAAGTATCCCTCCGGTCTGTACATGGCAACGGTATCTGACATCTCATCCACTTGCAGTGTTAAAGTAATAGTTACTCATGATTAGGAAATGCACATCAATTCTGCTTGCTCTATTGACTTCTTCTTGGCTCATGAGCCAAGACATTCAATACTTTCAGAACACCTTACAAGTGGAGGAAAATAATGTTTCAGCCATAGCATTGGAACAATTGAGTGATGGGTACTTGATCGCTGGAAATTATTATGGCACAAACAATCCCTTGGGGATCATGTTATGGAAAGTCGATCATCAAGGCCAAACTAAATTTCAACACGTTGTAGCAGAAAGCAACGGTATGTATGGCATGCTTGTCGCCGGACAGTTTAATAAGCTTTCTGAAACGTCCTTTATGATTGCTAGTTCAAAGGACTCAATCTTGCAGAATGGTGACTCTGCTAGTCAGATACAGGTGTACATGTTGGATCAGTTGGGTAATGTTGTTAATAATTGGACCTTTGGAGATTCTGAAAAGCCGATCAACGCTCCAACGGCAATTAAGTTCTTACAGGATGGGAGTTTTTTTTTACTAGGATATGAAAGTCACATAGGTGGCACAGGCCGCCAATGGATACTTCGAAGGATATCTGATATGGGTCAAGAGATGTGGAAAAAGAACTACCTACTTGATTTTGGGGATGCTGTGCCTTTTGGCATTTACAATTATGGGCCTGATGAGTATCTACTGGCCGGATCAGCCTATGATCCTGGCTTTAATTACCAATCATGTTTGGTGAAGGTAGACGAAAATGGGGAAGAAATATGGAGAAGAGCCTTTGGGGGAGAAGATTCTGATGGATCAGGAATTGCACTAGGACTCGAAGATGGTTCCATTGTCTTTTGTCATTCTGCTTTCGGAGCTAGTCAAAAGCAAGTCTATCTACTGGATAGCGATGGAGAGACTATCTCAGAAGTTGTCGATGATTGTGGATACTATGATGGAGGTGCCCAAAGCCCCATAATTCCACTGTCTGAGAACAGAATCATTTTTGTCGGGTTTTGCAGATCTTCACTTGGCGAGACAGGCCAACCAGTGATTTACTGTCTGAATAAAGATGCCGAGATTTTGTGGGCACAGGAGGTCACTCCGTCGCCAAGTAGTGATGTATACGTCCGAGAATTAGAAGCCACAGATGATGGCGGCTTTATCATCTGCGGTTTTCGCAACTCCCCAGGTCTAAAGTACGCCTGGGTTGCCAAATTCGACTCCCTGGGCAACACCTGCTGGCAGGCCAATTGTGATAGTCTAGTTACCAGTACAGCATCTGGAGCTGTCGATGATGGCCGGTTTTCGGTCTATCCCAATCCAGCCAGCAGCAGCATCAGGCTTTCTGGTTATCCCGGGGATTTGCCAATGGGTGCACACTTTCGCATCTACGATGTGGCTGGTGCCTTGCTTCAGGAACGGGCGCTTTGGGGGCTGTCAGGGCATGAATTTGATGTTTCGCAATTGCCTGCTGGGGTCTACTTTTGCGAGCTGGCTTTGGGCAAGCAAGTCTTGTTTTCGGAGAAGCTGATTGTTTGTTAGCTGAGAGACTCAAGACGCAAAACTCAAGACTCAAAACGAATTAGCTAGCATCGATGACTTTCGCACCGTTCGGCGACATATCTATGTCGCCAGCAGTCAGACAAGCCCAGCAATTCACGTCAAAACTCCCGCGCTAAAACTGCGTAGTAGTTTGCCCCGATCACACAGTTTGATTGAGCTTCGGACCATGCTGTCTTGCAGTTCCCATGCCACGACTTTCCACATCCTGTTCACCTGTTTGGTCGGTCAAAACTGCTTCGCAGTTTATTCGCGCAAGTAGCTTGTGCTCAGCAAGTTTTGACCATCGCGCCTGGCGACATACATCTATCGCCAAACGTTTCTGCAGTGCTTCGTACTGCTGATTGTTCCCCAGTTATCGAGACGTTTACTTTTTAGCTTTCATCGCGAGGAAAGTCAAGGCAAAGTCCGTATCTTACAAGATAACCACTACTACCCCTTCGGCATGAAAATGGGCGGCCTGAGCGTCGACTTTCAAGAAGACCCAAACCGCTACCAATACAACGGAAAGGAATTCTACGAAGCTGATGGGCTAAAGTGGCTGGATTACGGGGCTAGATGGTATGATCCTGCGGTGGCTAGGTGGTGGAGTGTGGATCCTCGAGCAGAGAAGTATTTCGAACTAAGCCCTTATGATTACACAGCGAATAATCCTTCCAAATTTATCGACCCCAGAGGAGATACGATTACACACTATTTTGCCGGTAATAAACTTGTCAAAGATGGATACAATTTGTGGTTAGCAACTGAGCAAGGCAAGGAGTTTCATGACTTATACCAAGCTGGTGGAGAGCTAGGGCATATAAATGTGGTTATCAGGGCAACGAGCCCGCGGACTTTAGGCGCTAGCGGCGAAACTGTGACAAAGTTTGTCGATAAGGAAGGCAATAAATCCACTGTTCCTGTCGGGGATTTAAGCGTTGAAATCCAAGAAGCTGCGTTGAGTGGAGAAGGAGGTAGTCTGGAATTTACAATTTCCCTAGGGCATAAATATAGACCAGACAATTTTGATGATTGGGGCACGCAAATCGTATCGGTGACGGAGACTTTGGAACATGAGTCACAGCATGTCGAATTGCACGTAGAATCTATTTCAAAGCGTGGCATTCGGTTGTCAGGCTACGCACATCATGAAGCAATGGCAAGCGGCTCTTTGTACCAAGATAGATATGAAATGCTGCAAGGACTTAAACCATTTTGGAAAGCGACTTTTAAACGGCGGGTAGCTCAG
>JAHDEE010000401.1 GCA_020629005.1 Chitinophagales bacterium | reverse complement strand
TAACCAAAAAGGTCAACCAAATTCAGGGCAAGACAACCTTGCACCTTGCACCTTGAACCTTGAACCTTGCTCCTTGATCTTTGCACCTTGCACCTTGCACTTCGTTCCGCTGCGCCCACGGCTATATTGCATAGTCTGTCTAGCGTGCTAGTCTTTTTAGTGTTTAGTGCTTAGTCTGGTTTTGTTTCCAAGCTCGGCGACATCTAAGAATGTCGGAACCAAATAGGACCAAATCCATTGCTGTTCCTTCCGCCCGACCAGTTCCAGCACTAAAACTCTGATCAATAAAAATCGATGTTGTGGTTAATGAGATGCCGGCTTGTCGCTCCATTTGTTCTACCCATTGTTCCCATCGATGAAGACATCGGTGTAGGGAAAGGCTACAGCCTTTCCGCCGACCAGCCTGGATTAGCACCACCTTATCCTATCATCCTTAAATCCCACAAATCCAAATTCAGACATTTTGCGTTTTGCGTCTTCACTCCGACCCAACCATAAACAGCTTGCCCTTGTCAAGTAGCTCTTCCTCATCATACAAATGATAAATATACACCCCAGGAGCCACAGCAGGAATAGAAACATCAGCTACAAACCCCGCCGCAATCGACTGCTCCATAACCATCCTCCCCATCTGATCCCAAATACGAATAATAGGATTCTCCAAAACTAGATTTGAGGATACCTGCAAATGATCCCCGCTAGTAAGAATTGTAGGATAAACCAGCGGTTTTGTCTTTGCGCTTTGCTGCTCTACAGAGATCGGTGTTGTATCCAAATTGTTTAGATCGATATAGCGATGGCAGTCCCCTTGGTAGCAGCCGTTTTCGTCTACTTTTAGGAGCCAGATGTCTGCGTTGCTATATCGCACAGGTAAACTATCGGCTAGAAGATCGCTTGATCCTCCAGCAGCATAAATATTGCTGTCAAAAACATCGAGGCCAGTAAACCTCATTCGGCCTTTGTGCTGTTCTTCGGTATCGTAATAGATATGCTCCCACAGCATCTGCCCTTCGGAGTCTAGCTTAAAAATCCAGCCGCCATATTCTGGTCCACCTATCAAAGGGAAACGCTCTCTGAAGTAAGGTGGGTCGGTGTATCTTCCCACGCCCACTATTCCTCCATCACTTGTGGGTACCATATCATAAACATCATAGTAGGGTCGATCAGCGTTTGAACTGTAAGGATTCGGGAGCGGAAACTCCCGATACCAGAGCTCATTTCCTTCTGAATCAAATTTATAGATGTAGGGCTCTCTCCTGTTTTCTAGATCAAGAGCGTCTTTGTGACCAAAGCCGATGTAGGCCTCCTCGTTTGGAAGTGCAAATGCTTTGATAGTTCCATCTGACTGTTCCTCATCTCCCAGAATACGCTCCCACAAAACCTCTCCCTCAGCATTGAAAACAGCGATATAACCCTGCTGAGGAGTCCAGGGTAGTGGAATCCCATCAGCCATAGGACTGGGCCACCATGAACCACCAACTATGTAGGACTCCTCAAAACCAGCAGCGATTGTTTTGAACTCTCCATAATTTTCTGTCCGCCACTTGTAATCAACAACTTCCAATTCCTCATTCAACTGAAACCAAACTGCTCCCCCTTCATCATTGTCTTCATTACTTGCATACCCTACAACGATATATCCATCTTCGGTGGCAATGAAGTCTCTTAGTATGGTCAGGTATTCAAAATCTATTTCTGCAAAACGAACTTCTTCGCCCAAAATGCTTGTCTCAAATAACATAGCCAGTTCGCGATTGTCTTCAAAATGCTGCATTCCATAAATGATTGTGGAGTCCAAGGCCAATATAGGAGCACCAAAGCCGTAAGATGGACCAAGTGGTCCCAGATCAAACTGATGCTGAGCTACAGCAATTAAACTTCCATCCAGATCAGTAACTACGAGCCCGGCACAAGATGCCAAAGTTGGGTCTTCACAAATTGTTGACGAGATAATCACAATATGATCGTCAACGATTTTCATACCCCAACCTTCGTCATCGTAGTATGACCCTGTATCTATATACAAAGAGAACTCTTGTCCATAAATAGAGTACTCTCCCGGCAAAACCATGACTAATAGCCCTGCCAAGAGAAGTTTTATCTGATTTCTACTGTGCTTGCACCATAAGAACCCCATTGGCTAGCTTTTGATTTCCACGCCTGTGTACCAAGTGATAGAGGCCACTAGATAACTTACTGCAATCGTATTCAAGCAATCTGCCGTGATTATATCCGATCACTATCTCATCTCTCACTTGTCCGCTCATATCCACAATTTGTAATAAATCCTCGGCATATACAAACTGCGACACTAACAGCTTTACTGGGCCAATTGCGGGATTGGGGAAAACTGAGATTTCGTTTTCCTTGATTGAAGGGAAAGGCAGCTCTTTTCCTTTCTTCCCTATTAGTGTTGAGCGATTGACTTGATCAGGAATTGCGACCTCTTCCTCGAGCAAATACAGCATGGCTTGGGCGTTTCCAGCTCGATGATCGTCAGCAATTGCCAGTTCGCGAATCATGTCAACTTCGGCAGGTGTAAAAATCTCCCGTATGCACAGGTCTTCTGCGAGACTTGCTCTATTTTTTTCCTGAAGTAGAGAATATGCCTCATCCATCGAATTGTCCATCGGGATACTCGCCATTACTTGTTCAGCTCCAAAAAGATCTCTTCTTCTTAAGAGAATACTGGTCAGTAACTCCAAATCTTTGGGATCTTCCTTAGCTGCTAATGTTTGCCTTACTTCTACAAGTCCGGACTGCTTCAATTGCTTGGCAACCAACTTATTTCTTACCTGAGACCGTTCTACTCCAGCCCTTGACAATTGCAACATCAGGGCTTCTCTCGGAGGCGAACCCATATTCATGCTTATAAAATACAATATCTCATAAAGGCTTGCATCAAGATGATCATGAACTAACCACATCAAAGGATCTGAGAGCGGAGCATTTCTCAATAATATTTCACCTTGTAGCATCTCGTTTAATGCACTTCCCAAAATTACCTCCTCCAAAACCTTTTGAGACAAATAAGGGCTGGAATCCTTCAACTTTGCATATGTTGTCTGATCTTCCAAAGACATCTCCAGATCATCTATGAGTTCTTGTCTCGCTCCTTCATCAAAAAGTGATCTCAAGTTCCTTAGCAATTCATCCTTACCATCGAAGTCACCTACTAAATCATAAATCACATCATCATTGTCATCGTTTTCCAGGTCTCCATCATCCGCATGATCGCTGCTGGTTTCTGGTTCCAACTCATCTGGAAAACCGCAATCAAAGCCGTCTTCAGGCGTACTCAATGCCAATTGGATACTGGAATCATCTCCAAGACAGGGAACAACTCTAAGATCGTCATCATTTCCATCATAGTGATATGGAATCTCAGCTACAAGACCCTGTTGCACGAAATGCTTTGGATCACTCAAAATTGTAAAACAGCTACCCGTGAGAGCTGCAAACCTGTTCCCAGCTGGTTCATCCGAGTTTCCTTGAGGAGGTATTAC
>JAHDEE010000400.1 GCA_020629005.1 Chitinophagales bacterium | reverse complement strand
GCCTCAGCTTCCTTCCGGGAGCGCTTCCCGATCCCTGCGGTATCTTCACCGAAGATTATACGTTGGCAGTATTTTGTGAAGGTGATTCCTTGCTCATAGATGATCCCTTTCTTACGGCCATAAGATATCCCGACTTAAATGGAATTCTCAGTGAATCTGGTCCGCAGGATGCAGCTTGCAGCCTGGAGGTAAATCTCCCTGATTGCGATAATTTCAGTCTCAGTTATGAGGACCCACAGGGCGAGCTTGTACAAGGCAATAGCTTTATCGGTGAATACGGTATTGGCCACATTCCTTTCACCCTCCGCAACACGGATCTGTCGCCGCTCAATGATTGTGCAACTGCAACTGTGGAATTTCCGTTCATTTGCGACTGTCCCTATGAACCAGGTGAAGTGTCAGTAAACATTGATGATGTTGTAGTCTGCTCTGATGAGGATATCATTCTTCGCGCTTTCTTTGATCTTCCTGCCCCGGAAGCCGCAAATTTTGAGGTGGAGATTACAACGGTTAATTCGGATATTCCTTTGGACACCATTTTGTATGCTAACTCGGCTTTCACCTTCGTGTACAGTGATTTTGAAGGATTTCCATTCGATTGTACGCCTAGGGAAATCCAGTTCAACTACGTAGGAAGATGCGGCACGGTAGAAACCTATACCAAGGTCGGAAAAATCACCATACATCCCTCAGAGATTGAAGAGGCATTTGTGCTGAGCATCGATGGCGCGGGCGAACAAGTTACATCGATCCAAATCAATGACTTTTGTGAAGACAATTTGCATGTGGTAGGGCTATCGAGTCAAACAGTACAAAGCTGCCAGGAGTCCGGTGCACACCTCTACGAGATCGTTTATTTGGACGATAATGATCAAAGGCCTGCATGCGGTCCCGACACGATCAAGCTGTCAGTCAATTATGCTGCAGGCATAACGCCGAGCGTCGACGACTATGAGCTTGTGGAAGACCAGCACATTTGCTTTGGAGACCAAGCCTTCTTCCAACTCATAGGTCCTCCCATTGATGTACAGTGGGTAGATTCTGAAGGAGAAGCACACAATGACGCTCAGTTTGTACCAGATTTGAGCGGCATCGAGGAGGGCTGTAATCCCGTTGAACTTGAATACAACCTTGTTGGTTCTTGTGGTGGCAATGTCATGCTTAATCAGACAGTCTTGCTGACTGTTTATCCCTCAGACTTTAACTTTTTGGAATACGTGGAAGTAGTCGAAGACAACTGCATGACAAGTGTGGAGGTTATGGATTGTGAAGAGCATATTCTGGTGGCAGGAGATCCGGTACAAACCGGAGTATCAGGAGATCTGCATTATTACACAATAATCTACCAGCCGGGTGTGCTCAACTGTTTAGATACCACTGTGCTAACTATCGAAGCTCGCGTACAATGTTGTCCGGAGGTTCAAATTGTCCTGAAAGAAGGAACCAACACCATTGAGGATGGTCCTGCAGTACTTATCTGTATTCCTGAAGAGCCGGATGCCGAGATTCAATCTTACCACTGGTATCACGTAGCGGCCCTTGATACCACGCTTAGCGGCAATAACGACATGGCGTTCTATGTTCCGGACATCGGTGCAGGTGACCCTGTCGAACTGGAAGATTATCGCGTCCTGGTTACTTATGCAGGCATTTATCAGGATTGCACGCAGGTTGGAGTGGTATTTGACAAGGGACCTGAGGAAGCTTCAGAGCCGAGCCTGTTTCCCAATCCTGCTCATGGCGGAACCTTTCACCTCGGCTTTGGCGATGCGTGGAATCAGCAAGATTGTGTTATCGAGCTATTTTCGATGGACGGGCAATTGCAATACAAAACCGAATTAAAAGCAGAAAATTTAATTACGCTCCAACTAGCAGATCTCAAAAGAGGACTTTATTGGCTGAGAGTATGCTCGGAACAGGGCAATTGCTTTGAAGAAAAATTAATGTTCTTCTAAGACCTATGAACCGCTTTCTTACTATAGGAATCCTGCTGCTGGCAGCACTCCTGCTATGGCCGCATGCCTTATCGGGACAGGAGAGTATTGCCCAAAGGGAATCGATGAGAATGGAGGTCAACAAGCTGCTCAATGAGTTTGAATTGCGATCTCAGCTTACACAAGATTACACCACTCTAAGTACCGGTTACGTGCAGCAGCTCAGGAATCTCTTTGACGAGAATGCTCAGGTTTTCGTCGATGTTGTTCCTTCGAATTCCTTCAGACAGATCAAACACATTGATAAGTATCTGAAGGAAGCCCAGAAATGGTATAATCAAGGCTACACGGTACTCAATATCTCGGATATCATTCTGGGCGAGCTGGCAGAATTGGATCAGCAAGCTCCATACGCTTACAGGATTGAACTGGGTTTTGTCAAATCTACGCAGGTACTCGACGCAGCAAAGGATATTCACTTCGCCGAAGAGCGCTACTACATGATTCTCGGTCTTGATGAGAACTTCTCCAATCTAAAAATCTTGACGATCGATAAGCGACAATATCCGGGTACCAATATGCTGCTACAGCGGGTCTTGTTTCCTGAAAAGAAAACCAGCGAATTGCAGGTGCCCCAACCCTTCAAGAATCTGAAGGTGCAGCGTCGTGGATTGCATGGTGGCTTTGATGCAGGAGCAGGTCTGGCAGAGATTTCGATGCAGTGGCCCGATGACCCCAGCGCCTATTCGCCAGCTTCGGAACGACTCATTGGATTTCATGCCAACTTGCACCTTGACTATTACTTCACCAATTGGCTCGGGATTTCTGCAGGTATCCAATACCTAAGGAACGGAGCAAGAATCTTGCAGCAAGCCGATGTGAACGATGTATACTTTTATGAAGACGGTGATCTGTTTGATGTAGCCGAAAGAAAGGTGGAGGTGATGTCAGGAGAAGAAAGGCTGCACTTGCATGGTTTCCAGGTTCCACTGCATCTGAGCCTAAAAGGTCACTTCGGCTCAGGAAGGCTTGGAATCTTGTTCAAGCCTGGAATCAGCTATCACGTTTGGGCATTGAGCAGGGCACGCGTTTCAGGTGCTTTTAAGACTTCCAATACCTATGAAAAATACGCCGGCCAAGTCCTCGATTTTATTGAAACTCCGTTAAATGCCAACGAAGAATGGTTCAATACACGATATGGGGTAATCGAAGCGGATTGGAACAAGGCACATACTGCTGGTTATGAATGGCCCGAAAAATCTATCAATCTCGATGTGGCCCTGTTTCTGCTGCTAGACGTGGGAATCGACAATTACCTATTGATTGGACCGAAGTTTAACATGGCACTAAATGAGCTGCGTGGAAGCAAAGCAGAGGACTACCACATTATAGATGAACAAGGAAATTACGTTAGTCCATTGGCCGGTGCGGAAACGTTCTATAATAAATACCTGGGCCTAAGTGTAGGTTACTTTGTGAAGTTCTAGTTGAAGTCTTAGTTTATACGAGCTCAGCGACAACCACTAGTGCTGCGTAAACAAAGTTCGTAACACCTTTGAGGAGCTTATCTTTTT
>JAHDEE010000399.1 GCA_020629005.1 Chitinophagales bacterium | reverse complement strand
ATGCAACGAATTCAGGATTAGAAGTGAACTTCAAAGTACAAAGCTTTTCCATTCTGGGTATTGTAGATGGACATGCGCAAGTAGCAAAAGCTAAAGGAAACGAAATTAACGAACAGCAAAGGTCAATAATTAATCAACTTAGCTCAGGTGATCATCTAATTGTCAAGGACATTCATGTGCAGAGCTTAACAGGACAGGTGGTGGTTGTAGATCCTTTGGTCCATGAAGTTTTGTGATTATTATGAAGGGTCTACTCTCTACTCTCTACTCTCTACTCTCTACTCTCTACTCTTTACCCTTTACTCCGCGATGGAGCCACTGTGCAAAATAGCCCTGATCGAAACGGATATGAGTAGCTTAGCAGCCGTGGTGAATGCCCGCGCGTGCTGGCTCAGAGCCTGCCGGCGAGACAGCAGGCGCGGAGCATGAACAGGCTGATAAGCTGCGAATAGCAGTGGAGAGCAGGCGAGCCGGCTCTACGACCGAGTTTGCTTCGCTCCAAAAAATCAAATAAATGTTGAGAATGAGAGCAGTAGCTGATTTCGCCTTGCTCCCCTTTTTTTCTCATGTGAGTGGCTTATCTTTAGAGGCGTTCTAGTCAGAACGACTCCGCCTACCACTTCGCCCAGGGCTATTCTGCACCGCCTCTCGGTCGTGGATTTTGGATTATGGATCCCAAATCCCAATCTTAAAACCCAAAACCAAAAAATCAATTTACCCCCTCAACTTTCTCCCTATCGAATTATAGTTTTTACTTTTGCCAAAAGAAAAGGCTAATTTGAAATTTCTCCTTCCAATACTCGTATTCATCCTTGCCTTTGGCAGCCTTCAGGAGGTCGAGACACTTAGCGCGGTGGATCTCGGTCAGAGGCTCTTCTTTGACCCAATACTTTCCAGGGACCAAAGCCTATCCTGCGCAAGTTGCCATAAGCCCGAATATGCTTATGCTGACAACCGTGCATTTTCACTTGGGGTAGGGGATAGCCTTGGAGAAAGGAATGCCCCATCTATTATGAATATGCTGGTGCGTCCCTACTTCTTCTACGATGGCAGAGCGCCGAGTCTCGAGCAGCAGGCGCTGGTGCCTATTCAAAGCCATATAGAAATGGATTTGCCATTTGCAGCGGCAGTGCAAAGAATACAGGAAGACAAACGATATAATTTCATGTTTCGTCAGGTTTACGGGAATCCGCCCGACAGCCTCAATATTCTGGACGCATTAGCGGAGTTTCAAAGAAGCCTCGAAAGCGACGGCTCCGCCCCACACGATGTCTGGATAAATGGCATCGACAGTCTCGCACTAACGGCCTCTCAACGTAGAGGACATGCGATCTTTATTGCCGACGAATTTAAATGTTTCGAATGCCATTTCGGTCCCGACTTCACTGGAGATGAGTTCAGAAACATCGGACTGTACGATGGGCTCGAACTTGCAGATGTCGGCCGATTCGCAATCACCCAAGACTCATCCGACCTTGGCAGATTCAAAGTTCCTGGCCTCAGAAACGTAGGATTGACTGCTCCTTACATGCACAACGGCATGTTCCAGACCCTGGAAGAAGTGGTAGACTATTACAGTGATCCCGCAGAATTTGTGCAAAACCCAATCAATGCTGACACACTGCTACAAGAGCCCCTAAACTTTTCCGACCAACAAAAACAGGACCTTGTCAATTTCCTTCATTCCTTGACAGACGTTAATATACCGTTTAGATAGGGGGCGGTGGCTGGTCGCTAGTTTTTGGTTTTTGGTTTCCTTGTAACTCACTGTCTCCATCCCCCAGCATTACTCAATTCTTTTGGAGAACGAACTTGGTCTGCTGCCTCTACCCACCCACCAAAGGTGTCAACTTCACAAAACTAACATCAGTCGATTCATCGACCAAAAACTGCTGATCAAGCTCATCCGCCTGTTCATCATCGATCAAGATGAAGAAGCCATTTTTCTTGAAAGCATCCAGGGCGATATACACCTGCTGCTCCACATCAATGCGCACAGGCTGTTTTCTACTCAACCGTTGTTCCAGATTGCTGGGCGACACCAGCCCTTTCAGACTATAGCTTGAAAGGGCCTTTTCATAGCGCTGCACTTCCTGCTCAATTCTCTTGGCAATCAATTCTTCCACCGTAATGTACTGTTGCTCAAACTTGAGTGCAATTTCATTCAAGACCTCGCCAGAAGCCGTCTCGTCTCTGATAATTATTGTATTCATGGGGTTCAACATTTGTTAAGAGCCTCTACTACCTACATTCGACATTTGGCGCTCTGTTATTGGCGCTGCAAAGATACAGAAAAGCCAACTTCAAAGATCGCATCTATCTAACAATAATCGAAACCGGATCCTAAGTTTACAGATGGAAGGGGTGCGAAGGGGAGCTTACGGCAAGCAGGTTCGTGTCGTTGGCAATGCTGTGGTATAGGGCCTTGGATGCGGCGCCTTCCCTTACCCATCCGACCTCTTCCTCAATTCCATCACCGTCAATTGTGCTGCGGCGCACAACTTCTCTTCACCATTCTTCACAACAAACACATCCGACCTGCAAATCTTCAGCGTCCTACCGTTTTTGATTACATTCGAGCGACCAATCAGCAGTTCGCCATCGCCGGGGGCCACCAGGTTTAGTTTATACTCCACAGTCAATACCGTAGACTGTTCTTCCATAAGAGAAAAGCTTGCATAGCCCGCCGCAGTGTCAGCCACTGTACCGATGATGCCAGCATGGAAAAAACCATGTTGCTGTGTCAAACTCCGATCATAGGGGATGTGAATTTCACAAAATCCAGGATTCACATCGACCAATTTTGCATTGATCAATGTCATAAACCCTTGCCTTGCAAAACTCTCTTCAACCTTTTTTCGATACCCTTCGAATCTGGGAACAAACTCCATTGTAGGTTCTTTTTACAGACCAAGGTAACTCATATTTTACCCGCCACCCAATCCGTGCACATACGTTTTGCTCAAATATTGTATGACCTTGCAAGTCAAAAAAGCTGGGGCAACAACGGACTTTTGAAAAATAGGTCGCACCCGGGCAAAGCCTTTCCCGTACATTAGTGATCACAAAAGGCAGGAACAGCCACGTCCCAGGCCCAAGGGGCAATATTTCACAAAAAAGCTTCACACTAATAGTGATGATTTTTGGAGCGAAGCGATTCTCACACGCGGAAACGGTCTACCTGCTATCCGCTTCAATGAAGGCACTCTTCGCTGCTTCCTGCATCCGCTGCCAGCGTCTCTCCTATCGTCGAGCCACTGCCAGCGGCGCAGTCAGTCAGCTCAGCGCACCTTCATTTCCTCTCCTATCAGGGCTATTCTGCACCTCGCACCACCGCGCCGGGCAATAGTTGTTAGCTGCTGGTTTTAAGTTTTCGGCTCCCAGTGCCGCGAAGCAGAAACAGGCTGCAATTCCTGCTTCGCATCACCCACTCTCCAGATGGGAAACACGCTTACTTATCATAGCAAAATTCGACAATACAATTGTCGAATCGCTCGAAATGGCTTTC
>JAHDEE010000101.1:4832-21686 GCA_020629005.1 Chitinophagales bacterium | reverse complement strand
AAAAAGATAAGCTCCTAAAAGGTGTCACGAACTTTGTTTACGCAGCACTAGCTGTAGATCAAGGCAACGGAACCAAGCGCTTCAAAGGATTGCGAAAATTCATCCACAGGGAAGGCTTTTTGGTCTCCATTAGGGTCGGTGACTACAGAGCACATGATGTGTCCATCATCCCAGCCTGTGATTATTACGATTCCTGTTACATCTGAGCTTGGATCCAGATCAAGATGCGCCTTTGCAACAACAGGATAGCCAGCGCATACCTGTTCCTTGATTACTTCCCAGTCTGCGTTTGTTTGACTGACCGCTAGTTTGTACCCTTCGTTGAGATCATTGAAACTGCAAGCAATCTTATCCATTAGTTCAATGTCGCCACAGTCATTTACTGACTTTTGAATCTTGCCAAAGGGCACATTGACATCGAAGTGGGGAAGGATCATTTGCAGCGTTCGGGCACCTTCTTGCGCAGGGTTGTTTGCACTTTTGAAATCCAGCACGATGTCTGGACAACCTGCTTTTGCACTGCTGTTGGTTGAAGGTGCTTGTATTGAGTTGTTCGTCATCGGCTCATCCAGGTGTATGATTTCATCCTGGCATGAGGTGCTTAGTAGTCCGGCGATGGCTAGCATTAGTACGGACATTTTTTTAATTAGTTGTTTCATTTGTTTTAAATTTGTCATGTAGATTAATGATGAAATATGATTATCGGGTGTACCTTCCCCATTCAGCCACAGAGTGCTGTTCTGAGGTTGGATTTGAACCGGACATACTATTCCCAGGGAGGTGCTGGACCTCTTTTACCGGGTGTTGACTAAGGTTTGGCCTTTCAGATCTGCTTTAGGTCGGGGCAAGGCTTCGCCATGGCAACAATAGCTGTTGGTTCGGTTAGGAAATTCTGTGAAAGAGCAACAGGCTTCGGCTCTGCTGCAAATGATTGGTTAGGGTGTTGTTCGGGTTGTCATCAAAGCTTGTTTAGTCGGTTAAGAAATAGAGGAAACATTTTTTTGTTTTGTCCCTTCCGGGGAATCACACCTACAATAGAAGTGCAACTTTTTTTGTTTGCTGATCGAGCATCGGCATCGAAGAGTATACCTCTCAGCCGTTTCATTTTCGATCAGCGAATGACCATCTTTTCAGTATTGCGCATAAAAAAAGACCGTCTTGTATTATGAAGACGGTCTTAATCGTGAATACTCACGGTGGAAGGTTATTTTTTCTTCCTGGAAGCTTTCTTGGCACCGGCCTTGCTTGCCTTCTTAGGGGCAGCCTTCTTCTTTGCTACCTTCTTACTGCTGTTTTTGGTAGCTTGCTTAGGAGCGGGCTTAGATGCCTTCTTTGTGCTGGCCTTCTTGGTACTGGCCTTACGTGCAGCAGGCTTCTTTGCAGAGGCTTTCTTAGCAGCAGCCTTCTTACTTGCTACTTTTTTTTCCGTAGACTTTTTAGGAGCTGCTTTTTTGGAAGCCGCTTTTTTAGCTGTGGCTTTCTTAGGCGTTGCTTTTTTTGCAACTGCCTTGCTTGCTCCTTTCGGTTTACTGCTCGCTGCGTTCTTCTTAGTGCCTTTTCTGGCTTGTCGTTTCTCCAATTTTGCTGCCTTCAACTTTGCTGCCTTTTTCCGTTCAGCTTGTTTGGCATTCAAATCTTTGATTTTCTTTTTGGCACTTGCCTGAGCCTTTTCCCAGTTTAATGCTTTCTTCTCATTGATGGCCTTGGTGACGGCCTTTAGCTTTGCCTTTTGTTCTTCAATACGTCCTTTGAGTTCATCTTTGAGCTCAGCTCTTTCGCCGAGAGATCTTGCTCGGTCTATTCTTTTGCCCATTGAACTTTTAGCCCGGTTGATCGCACTTTCAGCTCTTAGTTTTGCTCCGGCAATCTTACCGTCTGCATTTTCTTTAAGTGCGATCTTTTTTGCTGCTAATCTATCTTCAATGATTGAAATAAGAATAGGAACGGTAACCTTGGGAGGTCTGCGATCAACTGTGGGACTAACAGTTGAATCTTTACTGCTTTTTCGTTTTGCCATGTCTTCTATTTATAAAAAAATGTTTTTGTTCATTCAAAACTAAAGAAATCGCGCCGAGAAGTAATGTTAAACGCCATTTTTTTAAGTACAATCGCAAAAATAGCACAAAGACTGTGCCCGAAGAACTAAGAATAGCGCATATTCTCGCAGGCATGAGACATTATTGCGGCTTATTGGATATGTGTAATTATATCCTAATAGAGAAATGAAGTAATGTTATGGAAAACAATGTGCCAACGCCTATTTCATACGGATTTGCACATAATATTTTAGTTCTTGGCGATTTGTGGAATTGAATTATGGTGTGAACATCCATGTGTCTTGAAACAAGACATTAGTATTTAGGCCACCAATAACAAGACCGCTGCATCCGACGGAGGCTGCAGTACTACTGTATCGAGTGGAGTATGGCGAAGAGTCTTGAGTCCAACTGTCTGATGCAGAATCATATACCCATACTGTGTTATTAGGAGAGAAGCCGTTTAATACATAAGCTTTGCCTTCGATCACAATCGGTGAAAGGCCGGCAGTGTTAGAGAAGGGAAGTGCGCCCAAAGTTTCCCAACCGTACTCCTCGGAAAAACTATAGAAATCTTGTTCCCCAAGCGCCCCACCTCCGACATATGCCGAGCCGTCTAATACGAAGGCAAACGCGGCCGACCTCCCAGGGCCAGGAAAGTCTGGTTCTACGAGCCAGGCGACACCGTTCCAACTCCTAAACCGAATGCTGTTGGCTTCTCCATCATAACCCAAGCCTACATAGATTCTTCCGTTCAGTGTAAAAGCAACGGGATTGCTAACGCCCGATCCGGGATAGGAATCAATTGAGGTCCAATCCCATTGATCATTTTGAGGAGAATAGCTCAGACGATAGAAGTCATTGTGAAAATTTGTTGCAGTCACTCCCATCCCGACGATAACGTCTAGACCAGTGCTAGCCGCAATACCTGATTCTCTTGCCTGACCAGGAAAATTAGGTAATGTTTGCCAGTTGTCTTCAGCCACATTGTAAGACCACATGCGATTAGTATATACCAGCTCTCCAGACAGGGTTTCTTCACGACCAGTTCCGACAGTGAGAATGTATCCATGATTCTCGCTATACACAGATCCTGAAATAGCATTAGCTAATCCACCTGTTGGCAAATCAGTTAGCTGCTGCCAACCTGCTTCTGAGTCAGGAGCAACAGTGCATGTATCTGAGTATATGTACCTTTCCTCCTCACCGATTCCGAGGGTATCAAGGCTCGCCCAATGCAGGTAAGGCTGGCATCCCGGAGCTAAGGCTCTGGAAAGACTATAAACGCCTTCGGCATTTACATTGACATCAGGACTGCCAAACTCAATGATCTCTCCACTAAGCTGATTTTCAATATGAAAACGCACTACATGGTTCAAATCAAAAGTGAGAGGGAAGGTGACCGTCAGCTGGCCTGGTGTAGATCCACAGCTACCAGAATAGTCCTCCGAATTTGTTGTTGGCCCATTATCGAACTCCACCGTATCCAAATCCCATTTCTCACATGCTGCCATCAGGATCAACGCTGTGACTAGCAATACTGTCTGTACCAATTTATTGTTCATAGTCAAGGGATTAGAAGGTCCATCGAAACTGAAGGGCATAGCTGGGCTCAGCCATCGTATAGGGAGAAAAATCAAAACCAGGGTACAACTCAAATTTTTGACCGACTGATCGGCCTTTTCTCTTTCTTAGATTTTTGCGCCCCCGCATGCTTACAAGGGCAACATCGGTTGCAGTAAGCACAATTGCACTTCCAATCATTACAAGATATCGATGGTGGTGCTTGTTCGCCTCATCGTAGAAGGGCGCAGCTTCTTCCTCTGATGCCGCGGTGAGGTACTGCTCGTTATAAATTTTGTTCGATTTTCTCTTATAGTAAATTCCACCTGCAATTAATCCCCAATCTGCAAGCGTCAACAGATAGTATGGCCTTACTTTGTTTCGAACCATATAGTCTCCAGCACCAGGGGCTACCAGAGAAACCAGTGCTGCCTCAGGACCAGCCAGGTTAAACGCAGAAGCCCGTTCCCGGAATTGTTTCCATTCCTTGTAGCTCATGCCTTTACTACCTGACTTCTTTTTTTGCCCTGGTTTTGTCTGAGGGCTATTCGAGGAACGCTTCTTTGGTTCCATATCATTAGCCTTAGGGGGATTTGGCTTCACATCAGGTTCTTGTTTGGGTTCCTGCTTGTCTTCCTGCTTTTGCGAATCCTGATTTTCCAAACTGAGTTGAGCGATGCGATCCTGGGCATGTTCATACATCTCCCTCACAGTCTGTAAAGAGGCTTCGGTAAGACTATTGCTATCGTACAGCGGGCTGTCTGCAACCCGAATCACATCCTGATACTTCAGCAGCGCCTCAGGGCTGCGCTTCAATAGTTCGTAGGTGAAAGCGAGATTCATATGGGGAGGCAACCATTTGGGAGCGCGGTTGATTGCCGCCTTGAAGGACTTGGCTGCGCCAATATTGTCTCCCATTCGGCTTTGGCTGATGCCTAGCTCGTTCAAAGCAGCTGCATTATCTGTTTGGAAACTAATAGACTGATCAAATTTTTGACTGGCTTTTGAGTAAAGCGAAGCATCTTTTTTTAGATCGCCAGTAAGTCGCATCTCCAGGCCCTCAAAGAAGAGCTGATTAGATTTTGTCCTGTTGTAGTTGAAACTAGAGGGATCAATTACCTGGCTGGCTTTGTTAAGATAATCTGCGGCTGAACGTACGTTTGATATCGAGACTTCTTTGCTGCCTACCATCATAGTGGATAGGCCCATCTTGTAGTCGCTCAAAAGTGAATTTGGCGGATCCAGCAATGCTCCAACTAACTTTCGTTTCATCAGATTAATCAAGGCAGTACTCTGCTGCTTTTCCACCTGTTCCATGTAATATTCAAAAGCCGTGTGCAATACAGGTTCATCATTAGATCCCACTGTACCTTGTGGCTCTTCAAGTAGAATAAGGAAACGATTGAAAATTTCTTGTTCGCCGCTGTCCAACGGATGCACCTTCAGTCCCTTATCTCGCCTTTCCCCTTTGCTTTCGGAGTCGGAGGAATTAATCTTCTTCATTAAAGCCGAAAGTGCAAGCGAGTCTACCAGTGCTATTGTTTGGCCAGGGTTATCGCTGATGATCATCGGAACCTGGTCTTTTGGAGCCACCGCCTTAGGGACAACATCTTTTAGAAAGCTCTCTAATTCTAGTAATTTGATCCTTCCATCCTTGTTGCGGTCTGCCAACCCTGTCAGACCATTGACGAGAAAATAGGAAAATGCACCACGCCCATCGCCCCATTCAGTGCCTTCAACAGAAAACTGCTCAGGATAACAAGAGAGGATACGGATTTCATCTCCCTTTTGTCTTTGCAATGCCAGTGTGGTTTGGGTTTGACCATCCTCTGTCGCCCCTGCCAGGTTTCCGGCTCTGCAGGCATCCGCTATCAGCGTTACATCAGCTTGTTTTGACACTACCAGATACTCTATATACTTGTCGATGATCGATACTTCCTGAGCCGATCCATGATAACCAAAGCGTGGACTCTCATAAGTGAGCAGATAGGCATCAGGAGTAAGGAACTTTTGCTCTACATCTCCATGACCGCTAAAATAGATGATCACTCGATCATCTTCACCAACTTCATCATAGAGCCAGTCTAACCCAGCAGCGAATTGTCCAGCAGTGGCATGCTCGTTAATTAACTCCACTATATTCATTTCAGGAACCTTGCCGCCGGCACTGCTCTGCAAGAAACTCTTGAATGCAAGTGCATCCCTATGTGCGAATCGCAGGTCATCTACATATTTGTAGTCTGAAATTCCCACCAAAACTACAAGTGTTCTCCCCTTCTTGCCTATAGGATCTCCATTGGCATACAAAATAGATGCACCGACAGTCAACAAGCCTATGATGAAAGATAGAATTCTCATTTAAGGAGCAGTTAGGGGACATTTCCTGTGGCACAAAATAAGTCTAAATACATGAACCATAAAACATTGCAATACAAATACCATCTTTGAAACGAGACCCAGTCAAAATGCAGGAAAAAGCGGGGGAAACCCCAGAAATGGAGCAGTTCATGGCTTGTTCATGGTCAATTTAGCCGCTTCCATTCTGGGGCATCTCAGGGCTGGTCTAATACCAATTCATTGAGATATAGCCTGACATTGCTCTTGTGACCCCCGTTTCTAAAATTCTTCCGTTTTGTTTACTGAAATTCTCTGTTGCTGGGCGATTCGTCTTCGGAAACCGGTTTGGCACCACCGATCATCGATTTTCGCCGCTCATCCTATTTTTCTTCTTTGAGGCTGCAGAAGGCTATATACTTGTACTGTAAGCGAAAGGAAAGAGATTCTCTCAAAAACAAAATAGACAACCCATGTGAAAACGAAGCTATGGCCGCTATTGGGAATTTTTAAAATTTTTGCAGCAGCCTGTAACTTTTCTAAAATCACAATCGTTACAGGATCAAACAAACGGGAATGTAGATTTAGATCCCCACTCAAATATCTGCTTTCTTAAAGCCTTTAACCCATAACTATACTCGCTTTATTTAGAGGGCCCCTAACCCGGCTCAACAGGATCGCTATGCGAGCGAAAATTGATCCGCAAGTTTTTAAATCTATAATTACCCTTACCCATAAATTGAAAGCTATGAAAAATCAAATTGCCGTTCTTATCATCACCGTTCTCAGTATTTTTTCGATCCAGGCGCAGTCTCTGGAAAATGGACCAAGCCTCCCAACTCTAAGTACACAATCTCAATTGCCGGAGCTGGAAGACTTCCCGCTGTCTAAAAGACAAGTGAAGAAGAAAATAAAGAGAGGTGCCCTAACAGAAGTTGCTGTAACAAGCCATAACTACCAACAAGCAGTTTCTGACTGGAGCGAGCAGTCTCTCTCACGGTACATCAATTACTGGACTGATAAAATCGAAAGTGTTTCGTCCAGCTATGATAATTGGATGCTACTAGCGATGACTGAGGAAGATCAACTACAGCGGATTCGTGCGGTAAAAACGGAATCCCAGGCAGTAGCAGACTATCTGAACCAGATCGATCTGATCCTGATTTCCGATCTTGAAAGTTTAGCCCAAAACCAGGAAAAGAGCATTGAGCAGATTCTGCCTCAAGTATCTGGAAAAGCAGCCGAAGGACTAAAAGCCGCTTCCAATGCTTTGAAGGTTACGAGGCTGCAAATCGAAGCAGTTCAGCAGCAGAATATAGCTCTTCGTGATGCTGTAATGGCCGATTCTGTACTCGCCGAAAAGGAAATGTGGAATGCCTTCCAGGCTGCACTTTATGCTGCCTTACTAAGCGACAATCTGATCTATAATCCAGCAAAGTTTCAGATAGCTGTAGGTGAGCAAAACATTGAGGTAAATGGTAAGGTCACGAATTCCAGCACGTACGAACTGTATAAGCAGTTGTTCGCCAGCTACGAACAGTCTTTGAGCAAAGGATGGCAATATAAGGTCAATGGCACCAAGGCGCTTCACGGGACTGCGGATAACCTAACGGAGGAAGTATTCCAGATCGGTGGCAAAGATCTAACAAGTAAATAAGCCATGAGGCCGTCCCCTTAGGATCCTCAGAACTAATTTGACATTCAGCCATCTCATTCTGTGAGGTGGCTGATTTTATTTACAATAATCCCGGCTATTGTTAAAAATTCACAAATTGGTATAATTTGCGCCGCAAACATCACAGCTGTAACAGGTTTGCCGAACCTTTCTTCGGCAAATGTTTTGTTCTTTTATATCTTCACCATTCGAACCTCAGGCGATCTACTTCCATAATGATATCATTAACCAAGATCAATAAAAGCTACAAAACCGGCCAGGGAAGTCTGCATGTCCTGAAGGATGTAGATCTCGAGATCGGCAAAGGGGAACTGGTTTCCATTATGGGGTCTTCTGGTTCAGGAAAATCTACCCTGCTTAACATACTCGGCATACTGGACCAGTATGATTCCGGGGACTATTACCTGGACGATAAGTTGATCAAAAATCTCTCAGATTCTGCGGCGGCAGAATATCGAAATCGTTTCCTTGGATTTGTCTTCCAATCATTTAATCTACTTTCTTTCAAGACCGCTCAGGAAAATGTTGCCTTACCCCTATATTATCAAAATGTCAGTAGAAGGGAACGAAACGCAATTGCCCTGGACTATTTGGAAATGGTTGGACTGAAAGACTGGTATCACCATATGCCGAATCAGCTATCAGGAGGGCAGAAGCAGCGCGTGGCCATTGCCAGAGCGCTGATCAGCAAACCAAAAGTAGTGCTCGCTGATGAACCTACCGGAGCCTTGGACAGTAAAACCTCCTATGAGGTCATGAATCTGTTCAAGAAAGTAAACGAACAGGGAATAACCGTAATTATCGTAACTCACGAGCATGACATTTCTCGTCTATGCGATCGTGCGATCAAACTAAAGGATGGTGTGATCCACAATGGCGAAGACGAATCCGCATTCACATCCTAGATAGCAAGCATGTTTGATTTTGACCGCTGGCAAGAAATATTAAGCGTCCTCTGGATGAATAAGCTACGTACCATAATTACTGGTACCAGCGTTGCCTGGGCCATCTTTATGATGGTCTTCCTCATGGGTGGAGGGAATGGCCTGCAGAATGGTGTAGAGTACATGTTTAAAGACGATGCCATCAATGCTTTTTGGATATGGCCAGACGCTACATCCATGCCATACCAAGGGCTCCCGGTTGGAAGAGAGATTCATCTGGAAAACAGTGATCACGACAGGATCAGTGGCTTTGAGGGAATTGTGGAAAGTAGTGGAAGATTCAATATCCGTGGTGCATTCAACATAAAATACAAGGAAAAAGCGCAGGCTTTCAGCGTTCGTGGGGTTCACTCCGGACACCTGGAGATCGAAAAGACGATCATGACTCATGGTCGCTTTATCTCTGATCGCGATAATGAAGAATTGAGAAAGGTAGCGGTAATCGGTAAGTTGGTGTCTGAAGAGTTTTTCCCAAGTCCTGAAAAAGCGCTCGGAGAATGGATCGACATAAAGGGGGGATTGTATCAGGTCGTAGGTGTCTTCGAAGACATAGGAGGTGATCGGGAAATGCAAATGGTCTATCTACCAATTGAAACAGCGCAAATTGCCAATAATGGAGGCCAGAGAATGAGTCAGCTTCTGCTCACCGTCGATCCTGAAATGTCTGTGGCTAATACACTGCTTCTCGAAGATAAAATACGGGCAGATTTTGCTCGAAAATTTAAGTTTGATCCCAAAGACGAGCGAGCCATCGGAATCAGAAATGGTTTAGAAAACTGGCAGCGTTTTCAAACCATGTTTTTCGGCATCAAACTCATCATCGGATTTACAGGTGTGCTGACTCTACTTGCAGGAGTCATTGCAGTAAGCAATATCATGCTCATTACCGTGAAGGAAAGAACCAAAGAGATTGGTGTCAAAAAAGCACTTGGAGCAAAGCCGAAGCACATCATTGGCTCTATCATGCAGGAATCTATCTTCATTACCCTAACTTCCGGTTATCTTGGATTGGTGGTAGGAGTTGCACTGATGTGGGCTGCCAATACAGCACTTGCTGCACTCGAAATGGAAATGCAGTTTTTTAGAAATCCCGAAATTAGCTGGCAAATGGCCGCGGCCTCACTGGTGCTACTGGTAGTAGCAGGCGCCCTTGGTGGGCTAATACCAGCCTGGAAAGCGGCCAATATAAGTCCCGTTGAAGCAATGAGCGCCTGATTTCAGCCCAGTACAATATGGAGTTACTTAGAGAAATAGCCACGACAATTTGGATGCATAAGCTGCGCACCGCACTTACGGCAATCGTGCTCATCATTGGTATATTCAGTCTCATATTTCTCTTTGGAATGGGACGTGGCCTTTCCAACGGCACAATGGACGTCTTCGGCAAGTTTGCGACCAATACCATGTTTGTATGGGCCCAAAGAACTACCATCGCGCACAAAGGACTTCCCACAGGACGCATTGCCAGCCTTACTACGCAGGATGCAGAGGCAATAAGACAGAACTTCAGTGAAGTACAATATATGTCACCACGACTGCAATTGGGAACTACCAGAGTTGCAGCCGGGCAAAATTACGGCAGCTTTGAAGTCAGAGGGGAAACTCCTGATCTCAAATTCATACTGCCAATCGAAATGGAACAAGGCAGATACATCAATGGACTAGACCTGCGAGAAAGAAGAAAAGTCTGCGTCATTGGAACTGGTGCAAAAGACATACTATTCAAGGGAGCTTCAAAAGTCATAGGCGAATACATACAGGTCCGCGGGGTATTCTTCCGTGTCGTGGGGGTTCAAGCTAGTATGCAAACCGGAGATCAAGGCCGCGAAGATGACATGGCTGTCATCGTTCCGCTAAGCACCGGCCAGGTAGTTTTCAATCTGATCGATCGGGTCCACTATTTCACCATCTCATGCTTTGCTGGTGTAAACTCCAATGTGGTAGAGGCAGCCATCAAGAGGCTCCTTAGAGATCGGCACGAAATACATCCCAAAGACATGCTAGGTATCAACTCATTCAACCTTAGCAATCAGGTGCAAAAATTCACAGGCCTTTTCGCAGCCATTGATGGTTTTATTCTCTTTGTAGGTCTCGGCTTCATTATCGCCGGCATCGCCGGCATTGTCAATATAATGTTAATCGTCGTCCGCGAGCGAACCCGGGAAATTGGCATTAGAAAATCAATCGGCGCCACCTCAGGTTCAATCATGAGAATGATACTCATCGAGTCAATCATCATCACCACAATCAGTACCTACATAGGCATGGTACTCGGTGTAGCAACCTTAGCATTTTTTGATTACCTCATTACCAAGTTAGAAGTCGAAAGTATTTTCTTCAGCAATCCTGAAGTCAACTTCAAGTTGGTTTTTATTGCAATGTTTCTTATGATCGGCTTTGGAGCTTTGGCAGGGGCACTTCCGGCTTATCGGGCCGCACAAATCAATCCAGTCGAAGCGCTGGCAGATGAATAAGCAAAATACAAGTACACACAGCAAAAAGAAAATCAGCTTCCCAAAACCCACAATATGAAAAAACTGGCACTAATTGCATTTCTTCTGTTTCTCATTTGCAGCATCGGTTTCCTCGGTTGGTATTTCTCTTCACGTGGCAAAACTGATGAGAAAGCTATAAAGCTGGAAAAGGTGCAACGCTCCGATATCAGAAAAAAGACCGTTGCCACGGGATCAATAATTCCGGAAAAGGAAGTAGCAATTATTCCAAGAGTTTCAGGGGTCATTGAATCTATCTATGTCAAAGCCGGAGAAACTGTCAAAGTAGGCCAGGAGATCGCAAAGATCAAACTTGTCCCGGATGCCCTCACAATCAACAATGCCGAAACACAGGTGCGCAATGCGGAACTGGCCGTAAAACGGGCAGAGCGAGAACTAGAACGTCAAACGCAGGTAAGCAATAGTGGTCAGGACGTACAACAGGCGGCTATCGCTCTTCGCGAATCTGAAAAAGAACTGGCAAGACAAAAGGCACTCTTCGATGATGGTATAATTTCAGAGCAGGCATACAACCAGTTTAGCGCGGATGTTGATCTAAAACGAGCAACGCTGCAAACCACTACTACGGGCGCTGATCGCACGCTCGACACTTATCGAGCCGATCTCGATTTGCAGAGAAGCCAGCTGCAATCAGCGCGCAATAATCTGACCCTCCTAAAAAAGGGCGCTGCGAAAAAATCAGGCGGTGCCAGCAATGTCATCGTATCAACTGTTGATGGCACTGTACTGGCAATTCCGCTCAAAGAAGGAGCTTCCGTTATCGAAAGCAATACTTTCAATGCTGGTTCTACGCTCGCACTGGTGGCAGATATGCAAAGCATGATTTTTGCCGGCAAAATTGACGAAAGTGAAGCCGGCAAAATCTCCGAAGGTATGGAGATCGAACTCACAATCGGAGCACTACCAGACAAGAAATACAAGGCCGAACTCTATTACATTTCCCCAAAAGGTATGATGACGGAAGGCAGTATCAAGTTTGACATCGAGGCCCGGGTAAAACTTGAAAAAGGCGACTTCATTCGCGCCGGCTACAGCGCCAATGCAGATATTGAGGTAGACAAAAAAGAAAATGTACTCGTCATTTCAGAAGCAGCTCTGGAGTTATCCGGAGACAGCACCTTCGTGATGCTGCGAAAAGCCAAAGGCGAATATGAACGCACCCAGATCGAAACAGGCATCTCCGATGGCCTAAAAATCCAGGTATTGAGCGGTCTCGCTGAGGATCAGGTAGTCAAACTAAACTAGCGGTACTTGCCATAAGACTGCCCTGACATCTTTGGTTTCTTGGATTATAAATAAAAGTGGCGTTTATTTGTATACTTAATTAATCCAAACCTATTTTATGAAAAAGATGCTATCAATCTTGGCAAGCCTGTTTATGGCAGTACTTGTCACCACTGATGCGACCGCGCAGTATCAGTTCTTTACCGGAGGAACCTTAAACTTTCAGAACCAGAAGTACAGCGAAGGTGATGACAAACTCAGTAGGTATGCCGTACTTCCGTACATCGGCTACATGGCCAGCGACAATCTCATCGTCGGTATGGCACTGGGAGTCGTAGGTGATCGCGATGGAGACGATGATAACTATTCCAAGGTCAGCAGCTTCAGAATCAACCCATTTGCGAGATACCGTAAAGCAGCTAATGAGGCAACCGGAATCTACGGCGAGTTTGGGGTCAATGTTGATCTCGGTACCGCGAAAACCTTTTTAGGAGGCGATGAAGCAAGCAAATCCAATACGACCTCGCTTGGCTTCTACGCAGGTCCTGGTATCGATTATGCCTTTTCCGATCGCTGGGTAGTCAACGCCCTCTGGGGAGCCCTTCGCTACGAAAACACATCCGTAAAAGATGTCGATGGTTCTCTCAACGAGTTCGGACTCAACATAAATCCTGCAAACATTCGTTTTAGCCTAAACTATATGTTCTAGCAGCTATTCAATTGCAAATTCTAAGGGCCGTACAATACACATTGTATGGCCCTCTTTTTTTTAAAAGTCAATTTGCCCGGTGAGTTGGCTCATCCAAAATTTTCATCAAAATAATTTGGAGCGAATCCGATGGCCGCCGCGCTAACTGTAGTCCTGCTATCCGTTCCAATTCAGGCACCCTTCGCTGCTGTCTGTATCCACTGTCCGGGTCTCCTTAAGGGAGCCCCGGCCACTGGCACAGCCAGCGCGCTCAGTGCACCTTCATTTCCTCTGCTATCAGGGCTATTTTGCACCTTCCACCCACCGCGCAAAACGGCCCATAAACCCCAATTCGGAGACCTTAACGTTCCCTTCGGCAACGCTCCAGAGTGAGTAAGAACCATTGACGGAGCCCACGACGGTCGCTGAGCCAGAGTAAGTAAAAACTATTTCGCCTGCCAGAAAAAGGACTTTGCTCATACTAATGCAGTAGCCAATGACGGTCCTTGAGCGGAGTCGAAAGGCCCGTTATTGGCGGACTACGGAGCTGATAATGAGCAGTATATGTATCATAAACCTCATTCTTCGTGGTCCGTCTTCAACGACCGACGGTAAAACCCAAAACCCACATCTTAATAAACAAACAGCTTCAATCGTTGAATCCGATCATCCCTTGATCGAATCTCCAGCAGATACATTCCCGCCGGCACATACCCGAGCTCAAGCACAGCAGAAACCGGCCCCACTTTGATTTCGCGACCACTCAAATCGGTGACATGCCAGCTTGCGATGTTCGTATGACCTGCCACGAAGAATACAGCATCCGCTGATGGATTTGGAAATACATTGACAGAGTCGACTTCTGAAGCCGTAGCAGCCGCAGTCACAAAGCAATCGATATAAAGCGTGATGTCGGCAACCATCTCTAATTCTGGTGATGTTTTGTCACAGCTAAGGAAAGCATACACTTGCAACACATAGGAATCTACCGACGAAGTTTCAAACAAGTATTCGTCACTAACTTCAAAGCTGGCCGCCGGATCAGCAAACCAGCGGACATCCGCAGCGAACACTTCTTCATCCTCTAACAATTGCGACAGCATGCTTATTGTAATTGGCCCTTCGTCACAAATGGTTTCCGAAAAAACATAGGGGGAGTAATTCTCGTCAAATGCAGATACATAGAGGTCTTCCGAAGTACTGGTAATGCAGCCAAGCTCATCAAAGAAATAAGCCTCATAAAGACCAATATCCGAAACAGTTAGGGTGGTGCTATTCTCAGCGAGCATTTCACCATCTTTTATCCACTGCACCTGTATACCTTCTGCTGGCGCTTCAACTTCGAGGACAATCGTATCACCAGGACACAATAGATTATCGGTTTGTGGTATAATGAAGAAAGAATCATTGCTTGGCGGACAGCTATCCACTTGCAGGGGTATATAGTTCTCAGTTATGGAAAAGCACAGTTCTCCACCTGACAATTGAGCTATCAATTCATCCAGATTTGCGCCCTCTAAGGAAGCAAGGTTCGGCTCCTCTCCAGCTGGCACCGACAAGCCTCCAATAAGGTATGTGCCAGCGCTGACATCAGACCAGGTACCCGTAGGCAACAAGTCTATGGCAACGATCGTATTTTGCTCGTCTAAGACAAACACATAGTCGGCAAATTCTCCCGTTGGCGGCGGGCTTGACTGCGCATAATTAAATGACCAGAGAACTGGTGATCCAAAGTCATTCTGAAGCTCTTCTCCTTCTTGCAGGTTGACAAAGATTATATTATCAGAATTTGTCAGAGTACCGGCATCCGGACTGCAGTAGATTATGCAATCAGAAAATCGAGTACTCGATTGCTCTAATGTAGCATTAGCGATGATTCGCATATCTGTATCCACCAAAAATTCATAAGGTGCCACAATCTCCCAGTTGCCCGCGCCATCAGCAAGTGTTGAAGTAAGTAACTCCTGTGGCTCACAAATTGTGCATTCAAAACCCGCATATATATCCACCAAAGAATTGGCTGGTGCAATTCCCGTAATCTTTGAACTGCTAAACTTGGTGATCAATGGAGTGCTGATGGATCCATTGGCAGCATTGGTAAGAAATAGGCTTAGCCCATTGCAGGCAAAGCTATTACCATTAACACTGTTGCCTAAGGTATTTTCATCTTGGATTATGATGCCGTTTCCTGTGTTTTCGATATAGTTGCCGCAAGCTCCTTCGTCATTCTGTCCGATCACCGTATTGGTAGGGCCGTCCGATAAGAATATGCCAACGATACAAGGTAGCGAGATTCCTTCTGGATCAGTACCGATATAGTTTTGCAAAATGCGGTTGCCTAAGCAGTTATTGATAAGATGAATTCCATTATCATAGCGACCAATGATGTTGCCATTGCCAGGATTGCAATCACCGATATCCACCATGTCGCTGGAATCCAGTACAATGGCTCTCACTTGATTGGAGACGGTGGCGAAAGCTGGCGAAACACCTATCTCATTTGCCAGGATACTACTATTGACAACACTTGTAAAATCAATTCCTGTCTCGGAGTTTCCGATAAAATTAGCCAAGCCTGCAGCACCGATTGACAACTGCGTACTGTTGATAGCCGATATTCCCGTGGTGTTGCCAGACACTTCTTCCGTGCCGGTTGGCTCAAGGCCTATGTAATTATTGTATGCTTCAAAACCATCACACAAGTTGATGGACACGGCGGTCTCGCAGGCATACACCACATTTGGTTTTTCTACAGCACCCAGCTCAAAAAAAGAACAAGTAAGCAATTCAAGACCCACGTCAAAATTGCGTAACTGCAAGCCATAAACGCCGCAATTGGTAACTCCGCTAAACACCAGTCCATTGTCTTGGGAAGCAAGTTGAGAGCCATCCAGTATGATATCGGCTGAAGCCGTATTGGTTTGAGTGCTACCATCTATCACGGTGCCATCATCTACGATCTCAGGCAAAGCACTTTGCAGCCCTACCACATATGGTCCATCACCCGGAATCGCAAAGATAATTGTGTCAGCTCCCTCTGTAGCATTGGCACACACGATTGCTTCCCTAAAAGAACCTAAACCACTGTCATTAGTATTTAGGACAACAATGTTGTCCGCTGCATTTGTAAAACAGTTATCAGCTGGTGTCTCGGGACAATTCACTTGCACTTCTTCCACAAACTCCAGCGTTGCATCGCAGCCAACATAAGTATCTCCCCATAGGCTGATTGTCAAATTGCCTGCAAAACCTTCCGGAAGAAAAAATTGGGGATTGCTACCATCAGCAACAATATTTTCCACTTCTCCTGCATACCAATAGAGTTCGTCACTTTGGCAGCGTGGGGCTATATTCACAGAGCAGTCATTTACTTCAATTGATGCAAAAGAAGCAACATGTAATGTGAATGTAAAATCCTCAGTAAATTGTACAATTCCTGCGCAAGTCAAAGTACAGGTAATTGTTTGGATTTCTGTACAACCGGAATTGCTGTTAAGCTCGCTAATCAATAGGGTAAAATCATCGGAAAGGATTACACCCGATTCATCCTGCCAGACAATCTCGGCATCTTCATAGTTGTCGACTTCGATCGTGATGATAAGTTCCTCACCTTCACAATAAGATGCTAAAGGTGGCACTGTTGTTTGCACTACGGTAGGACAGTTCAATACTACTGGAGACACTTCAACTTCTACCGAGTTCTCAGTAGAGTCAAGACATAGATCATCATTGATCTGAGCATTCTGGGTGTCCAGTAAGGTGCTGTTCAACAAGTAGTCTGCGTCGACACCTCCGTCGACCGGCGCTTGTACACCAAATAATCGATAATTACCGACAGGCAAAGTGCTGAAATCCAATGTCGAACTTTCTGATACAA
>JAHDEE010000101.1:0-4732 GCA_020629005.1 Chitinophagales bacterium | reverse complement strand
CATCGGTTTCGTAAATATCAATTTGCGCATTCGGAGCACTTAATCCCCATATTTCGGTGGAGAGATAGTAATTGATCGAAGGGGCTGCCAGCTCGCCATTGGCTCCGTCTTGCAGTACCAAAACCTCTTGATTACAGTTGTACTCATTGTTTTGGACACTTACTGCCTCACAGGCTTGACTAGTGAGCAGCACAGCTTGCCGATTGAAAGAGATGTTGTTGCCGCAGCTTTCCGAAGCCAGAGAGCCAATGCTTGCCGAGTTGCTGCCACTGATCTCGATACCAACATCACATCCGAAATCCTGGCCTTCGCTATCGGTTCCGATATAGTTTCCAAAAATTTCATTGTCACTATTGCTTTCGAAACCCATTTCGTCACGGAAATAAATACCCCTTGTCAGATTGCCAAAAGAATTGCCAGTGCCTTGCTCGCATGATCCAATCGTATTGGAGTCAGAAGCTACAAGTTGCAATCCAGTATTATCATATTCAAGACAACAAAACCCCAGACCGATTTCATTTCCGAGTACTGCTGAGTTATCGCAATCAGTGAAGCTAATATTTAAAGCACTGTTTCCAAAGCGATTTCCAAGACTCGGCCCACCCACTTCAATTTGCTGCGAATCCGTAATCTGGAGACCTGTTCCGCTCGCATTAACCGCAATTTCTGGATCAATTCCGATCCAGTTACTGTGTATCTTGACATCCTGACATTGATCGATTAATATGCCAGTTTGGTTCTCAACGAATACATTTGGTCTCACTTCATCTCCAATCTGTAAGCCATTAATATTGCTCACCCGAAGACCCACTGGTGCAGTCCTGCAAACCAATCCGAAAATAGAACAATCATCTGCTCCTGCTACAATGCTAAGTACATGCTGACCGTCGCTCAATTGTTGCCCATCTAGGACTATGACGGGATTGACAAAACCAGTTTGACTACTGCCGTCGATAACGGTACCCGCATCGCTGATCGATGGCAGCGAAGTCAATAATTCAATGGATATTGGATTGTTTTGTGGAATGTCGAACACGATCGTATCAGGTCCCGGTGTATCGTTGCTGCAAATGATGGCATCCCGCAAGGTGCCGACTCCGGAATCCTCTGGATTTTCAACTACAATAAAGCCGTCCTCATTCACATTGCATTGAGCCTCCAGCATTTGCGGAACAACCAGCAAGGTTGTCCATATTAGGGACCATATTAAGATCTTTTGTTGCAACATCATCAGAATACTTTTGAACACTTTCTTTATGGTATGGTTGCGACTTTGCCAGTCGGACTTGTCTATTTATAGCATCCGGCAAATTCTCAGTATCGATCCCAGATCATCCAGGACTGAACTTCATTTCTGGCAACGAAGAAGGCTATTTTCTCTTTTTCATAAACCAGATAGGCACCCGTTCTGGCATTTAACTGGCTACTCGGCATTCCGTATGCTCTCTGCACGGCTCTTGTCTTGCTACCAATTGCGATCTCTCTCGCACTGCTCCCATCGTAATGAGCCCCTGTCTGTAACATGATCAAATGATCATCCGCCTCGAGCCAAACCACATTGCTACACTGTACCTCTTTGCTGTGCAGCTTCACCTCGTCGCCAAGATATTGTGTCTTATGGTCCTGGCTATCCTGAAACAAGCGGTAGATGTCGGCAATCTTTTGTCCTTTGATCGATTCCGATACCTGAGCAAATCCCATACTTCGTTCCGTAGGTCGGATGGCAATATCTTTTAGGACTCGCTCATTATTGCGACCGCAAGCTAAGGGCTTTATAGCCAGTGATTGTTCAAGCAATTGTTTCGCCTGTGCTCTGTCTCCACCACGATCAGCAATGATTGCTCTGGCGATTAATAACAAAGCTTCCTGGTCTGCATTGGGTCTCGCTGCCAGCTGCTTAGAAGCTGATCCCAATAGCTCGCCTGCTAATTTGCTTTCTTCCATCAGCTCATACACCATTGCAAGATTCAGTTGGGCGGTTACGTAACCTGGGTCAGTAGCTATAGCAGAACTCAACAACTCTGCTGCTTCTTTTAACAAGCGATTACGAACAGAGACATTTGCCGCTGTTCCTTTCAAGCCCGTTGATAATCTTGTTGTGGCATCCAACTCGAATGGGAAATCATAAGCAACTTCCGCTCGGTCGAAATAGGACAGCGATTCGCTGGCTAATGCAACCGCAGCATTGTTCATTATTGACCTTCCGGGAAATTCCTTCAGTATCTGTTTGTAGCATCGAGCTGCTTGTTCATGCAAGCCCATCGCTGTCAGGTAATTCGCAGCATCAAATACGGGAATCAAATCCTGGAGTTTCAGCTGCGCATCGTGGGCTATTCTCTTTCTTTGATTTAGACTGGGATAGCCTTCCATCTCCTCCTCTAAACCGTAGCTGGCGTAGATATTGTCCAGCAATTCCGGTCCGATTCCCAAGGTGTTGAAACCTGCCAGATAGCCGTATATTCCGCCAAACTCATCGGCCTCGGATTCCATGTGCTCCATGCTCTTCACCTCAATGCCATTTTGATGCATCTCATGTCCCATCTCTTCACTGGCAAAGGAGCTACCCATGCTATTATGCCAATCGTGGTCCAGGTAGTAATGTGTGAGTTCATGTCCCAACAATACTGCCAGGGCATTTAGCGAATCGGCGCCAAAACCACTGCAAACATCATAGGCTCTTTCCTCCAGTTCTATTACGCCCTCATGGAAATTCATGCGGGCCACGCAATATTGAGTGTCTATCATTTTGAAAACAGGCTCGCCTTTTTGGCTATGTCCGATGGCTCTTTTCAGTTGCTTGAAAACTGTGTAGGCATTTTGATATTTGTAGCTGCTCTTAGGCAGTTCTCTGGCTTCTATCGAATAGCATAATAGAGTCGCTGCTATCAGGAAAATCATTCTTGGGTAAAGTGTATTCACAGTCGTAGGGTATATGTTTGCTTATAGTTCGTAACTTTTGTTTGCCTAATTTGGTTACTTATTCTGGATCATTTTCCTCGCATTTTCAGCGAATTTGCTCTTTCCTTTAGCAAGGTTTTGTAGCAGCGTTTCTGCTTCTGCCTGCTTGTTCATGCTACTAAAGGCCCATGCTTTATAATACATCACAGCAGGATCTAGTGCTTTCCCTTGCTCATACTTTCGAATGTTGTTCATGGCTGTCTTTCCATTTCCTAGTTCCAATTGTGCGATAGTAGTCAGAAGCAGTAGTTCCCGTTGATCTGGATACTTTTTTAGCAGCCGTTCTGCACGGGCAGCAGCTTGTTCCCACTCAGCCTTATCCATCAACTTTCGCACCGATCCTATTTCCTCAGTAAATCGATTACCAGCAAAACCCATGTTGCCTTCGGCCCGATCGATCATGGTCTGAATTTGTTTGACATGATGTGTTTCAAACTGGTCGGCAAAAGCTGCAGAGCTTCCAGATGGTCCGGTTAAGAAATAAGCGATCGGAAGCGCTAACAAGACTAGCATCGCAGCAATCGAGAGCCAACGCTTATTTTGTTGCCAAAAGCTTGCTTTTACTACTTTGGGTTGTGCTTGCGTTCCACTGTTGCCTACTGTTCTTACCGCTTTAAGTTCCACTTTAGCTTCATTCTGTGGGACTTGACCACCCAGTTTCTTCTCATGCTCTTGTGGTGCTGCCTCCAGGGATTCAAGGGTGGCCTTTACCTGTTCAATTTCAGGATTGCCAAGAGTAGTATTTAGCATTTTGCTGAAAGCAACATCTTCTCTCACTTCAGGATCGCTTTTCAGCAAGCCCTGAAACAGGCTCAGCTCTTCGCCGGATAACATGTCCGCTAAGTAGTTGTCTACCGTTTCCAGTCGAAGGGCATCATACATGATTGAAACGTCCTCGTTTGAGGCAATCAGCGCCTTAAGCTCGGAGCTTTCTTCTTGACTCAATTGTTGAAAATAGAGAGACTTGAGAAGTGTTCTTTGTTCGTTTTCTGTGCTTGGCCATCTCATGCTAAAGGGTTTAAAACAGTTCTTTGTAAGAGTCATCAGACTCAATCTTTTTTTGCAGTCGCTTCTTGCACTTGTAGTTGACTTTTCTTGCGTACCCATAAGTCCACTCAAATTCCGAAGCAATTTCATCAAGGCTTAACTTGTGGAAGTAGAATTTTTCAAGGACTTCCTTGCAAGGACTTCCCATTTGATTAAAGTGTGCCAGCATCAAGTCCATTTTCTGATCGTAAAGCATTAGATCATCATTTTCTCCGCTGTCGTCTGACTTATCAAACTCTTTTAACTCCACTTCGCCAAGTCGCTTTGTCTTTCGGAGTTTGGATTTCCATTGAAAAACGCAAATGCGCATGAAGTATGCTTCGAGTGAACTTTCATTTTGAGGTTGAAATTTGCCTTCTTTGATGTTTAGATACAAGCTAATCGCGGCGTCCTGGAACAAATCATCAGCATCAACGCTGCTTCCAGAGTTTTTTCGCACATGCTGCCGGATCTTTGCACTCATTTTGTTCTTCAGATATTGAAATCCTTTGTGACCTCCTTCACGGATTGATTCAAGAATTTCCGCTTGACTTAACTGCCTTTCATCCATATATGCAGGGTTTGCACTTTTGTTACCTCTCTAGGCCGGCAAATTAGTGAATTGCTTGGAATTTCTTCCTTCGGAGATTCTGGATAAGGCAGCAGCTTTCTTAAGCCGGCCTTTGCTAAGTGTCTAGTGCTACGCAAACGAAGTCCGCAACACCTTTAAGGGCTTCTATTTCTGTCA
>JAHDEE010000398.1 GCA_020629005.1 Chitinophagales bacterium | reverse complement strand
TGCCGGCATGCCAACTGTGATCATCATTCTCGCAAGAAAAAGGAATACTGCCAGGAAGCTTCCGGAAAGCATCATGTATGCAGCCGCTCTGGAAACTTGGAAAGAAATAAATCCAGCATAAATCTTTGTAGCGAGCAATCCCAGGGACATCAGACTCGCCAAAGACATATATATCAGCTCAGTGCCCTGCAGTAGATCAGACATTGTTTTTCTAATTTTGTTGTTTTAACCAGTTTTGGCTGCTAATCTACCTTCAATCTTTTAGCCAAAGGCACCAGCAGCAATTTCTTGCCTTGTTTAGTCCAGAGATCACACTTCTCCACTTTCAAAATACATTGCGCCGCTCTCCCGGCCTCTTTCTGAGAATATTTGCTTAAATTTCAACTCCTTAGCCCGGAAATAACTAGCTATATCAACAATCTGAATAACATGAAAATCGACTACTCAAAAGTGCAACGGGCGCTTGGCTTAGGTGCTACCCTGATGTTTTTTCTTTATCAACCCTTATCCGCCTTGCACATTGTAGGAGGTGAAGTTACCTACGAATGTCTCGGAAACAACCAATATCAGATACAAGTGGACGTCTATCGTGACTGTGCCGGTACAGGCGCCGCCTTCGACAATCCTGCCTATCTGCATGTCTACGATGGCAACAATAATCTAATTGGTCCTCTCGTCGCCTTCAATAGTCCGATAGAGCAACTACCGATAAACTCCGACATCTGTGTGGAGATACTTCCCACAGATATCTGTGTGGAAGCCACTTCATATGAATACAACTGGACAGTGCCGCCAGGTACCGCTTTCCCGATTACCCTGGCTTATCTGCGATATTCCAGAAACTCGACCATTCAAAACCTGGTGCTTCCCGATGAGACTGGTTCAACCTACTATACAACCATCCCAGAAATAGATCCGTGCAACAGCTCAGCAGTATTCAACGACTTTCCACCTGTTGTGATTTGCACCAATAACGATATCTTCTTCGACCACTCCGCAACAGACCTCGACGGCGATTCGCTGGTATATGAACTTTGTACACCTGTAATTGGAGGAAGCCTGGAATGTGTCCAGCCAGGTGCAGGATGTATACCTCCCGGCGATTGGTCTCCCCCTTATCCGGAAGTAACCTATGTCAGTGGTTTTGACGCACAATATCCGCTACCTTCAGATCCCGCTATTGCAATAGACAGCGACACAGGACTGATCACAGGTGTGCCCACTGAACTTGGGCAATATGTAATAGCTGTATGTGTGTCTGAATACCGTGACGGAGAGTTGATCAATACCGTAAGTCGCGACTTCCAGTTTAACGTAGCTGAATGCTCGATTGTATCCGCGGTTTTACCGCCCTCTGTAGAACTTTGTACTGATGGTGAATACACCATTGATGCCATCATACTGGGAGCTGACAATATCAGCTGGACTCCTACAACAGGAGTAGATGACCCAACATCTGCCACTCCGACCGTTACAGAGTCGGGAACTTATACTGTGACTGCAATCAATGACGAAGGCTGCTCGGACACGGCATCCATTACAGTAGATTTTGTAGATCTCGAGCCGCTGGGCTTGATCAACGCTTACGAGACTTGCTCAACCGAAACCAGCGATCTTCAGATTTCTGATCTGGAACCAGAAGATGGTTGGACCTATCAATGGGAGCCAGCCGAACTGCTAGACGATGCAAATGCAGTTAATCCGCTGGCAACTGTAGAAGAAAGTACAACATTTACACTCACGGTCACGACAGAGGAAGATTGCCAGACTCAGGGCAATGTGGAAGTATTTGTCTACCAAACTCCGGAAATCCCAGATCTCGAGGCGCCGGAAGTCTGCACCGATGGAGAAGAGGTTGCAGTAGAACTCAACGGACCAGAACCAGTAGAAGGCCTCAGTTACGAATGGAGTCCAGCTGACCTTGTAGAAGATGCCAACAGTGCTTCGACAACTGCTCTTGTCACCGGCTCTCAGGAATTTGTGCTGATGATTAGCTCGCAAGAAGGCTGCTCCATTGAGGCAACTACTACGGTAGAAATATATGAATTGACTTTGGAACTCGAATATGAAGATGATCCGAGTTCATGTGCTGGAGACCCCGTTTTGATTACCGCAAATGCCACAGAAGGAGCCGAGCTGGAATGGCAAGACGAAAGCACTGATTCCGAATTCCTGGCAGAAGAATCCGGTACATATACCGTGATAGCAAACATAGAAGGCTGTACTGTTGAGCAATCTGCCGAAATCACCATCAATGTTGCACCGGAGCTGGATCTAGGCCCCGATCTGCTGATTTGTGACGATGGCACCGAAAGTCTTGATGCAACTCTGGAAGGTGCCGAAAGCTATCTCTGGAACGATGGCACCACCACTCCCGATATTACCGTAGACAAGGAAGGCTTGTATGAGGTAACGGTCAGCTTTGAAAACGGCTGCGAAGTCTCAGATGCTGTTGACGTTTCATTGGTGCAGCTTCCGGGCCTCGACACTGACATTCTGCTTATCTGCGAACAAGAAGATCAAGACTTCCTGATCCATGTTGGAGATCCTGCAAATCCAGATCCGGATGCCAATTACCTCTGGACTGATGGCTCAACAGAAAATAGCTACCTGGTCACCAAAGACGATTTTGGCTGGTTGTGGGTTGAAGTTTCTAAAAACGGCTGCACTAAGCGAGACTCCATTGATATACAGGTGTATCTGTGCACCATTTTGCCAGTGGAATTACTAGATTTCAAGGGGCAAAGTACCGATCGGGGCCACAAGCTTCTGTGGACTTCGGCCTCTGAAATCGATCAAGATCATTATCTGCTGGAGCAGTCCGACGACGGCCTTAGCTTCAAGACCATTCAACGATTTGATGCAGCTTATCCAGAAGGTGGAAGCTATGAATACCTGCACACGGAGACAAGGCAAGGCAGCTATTACAGACTGAGAATGGTCGATCAAAATGGCGACTTTGACTTCTCAAGTACCATTTATATCGAATCCAAAAGCGATAATCTTGGCGCTTTGAGTCTGCATCCGATACCAGCCACCGATTGGCTCAACATAGGCATCACTCTTGAAAACGCAGGCTACTTGCAAATAGACCTACTCGATCTATCAGGACGTGAAATTTCGAGCGATCGTCAGCAGGTTGAATCCGGATTTCAGCAGCTTCCATTCTCTCTCGGGGCAGTTCCATCCGGGGTTTATTTTGTCAAAATTACGCAGGCGGGCAATAGCCGGGCGGCAAAAATAATTGTGAAATAGCAAAACCCAAACAAGCCAATGCGCATTGAGTGTTTGAACAAACAACTAGAAGCTGAGGCGCAAATTTAGGAGCGAAGCAAAGAGCGGTCGCGTTAACTGCAGTCCCGCTCTCCGCTGCAATGAGCTACTCACATGCCTGCTACAGCTCGGCTACTGCCGTCTCGCCTTGAGGGCGAGCCAGCATTAGCCGGCTTTCGCCACGGCATCTGAGCAGCTCATTTACGCTTCGATCGGGGCTATTTTGCACCTGCACTCCGCCGTCGCAAAAA
>JAHDEE010000100.1 GCA_020629005.1 Chitinophagales bacterium | reverse complement strand
GATGCGGAGACTAATTACAACAATGGAATTGCAGCTTCTTTTGCAACTGAAAGACAAGACTTGGATACCGATGTGGTGTATGATCTAAGTACTAGTCTTGCTGATTATATGAACCAGTCATCAGTAGCTTATAACGGCACATTGAGACAAATTGGCGAACAGTCATGGTTGGCATTGTTTGGGCAAGGCTTCGAAACCTGGACAGAGCTGCGAAGAACTGGATTTCCAGAGTTGAGCCCTGCTATTGAAGGCGCCATCGATGAGATACCTTCTCGATACACTTATCCACCCATTGAGCAATCCGTTAATCCTGCAGCATACGCGGCCGCAGTGGCTGCTCAAGGACCGGATGAATTGACCACCAAGGTTTGGTGGATGCCTTGATGAATTCCTAACATTATTAAAGTAATAACATGAAAAATATATTCTATATAGCATCTTTGCTACTCTTGTTGGGATTTGCGGTATCCTGCGATGATGAGCAAGATGATCTGGTTACCTCCAATGTGGTCACCGGTGGCTTGTTGGATATCAGGACACCGTTGCTGAGCCATGTAAAGGGGGAAAGACCAACGTATACACTAGACTTGCTGGTCTACCAGGGAGAAGTGAAGACTACAGAAGTAGAGCTTTATAAGCAGTTTCAGAATGCTGATGGTATAACCGATAGGCAGCCAATGAAAACGGTAGCGGTAGAGAATCAGTCTTCTGCGAGCTTGATAGCAATAGATTTTACCTATGATGAGCTTGCAGATGGTGTTCCGGGTGTACCGGAGGATGATGCGGATCTTGTAGTGGGTGACAAATTTATCATCAGTTACAAGGCCAAGACCAGCGAAGGAAATGCTCACTGGAATGCACCAAAGACTGAAGTTGGTGTTTCGTCTCCTTTTGCGGGTGTCTACACTGTAATAGCAAGTGACTATTGGAGAATTGGAGTGCAGTCTGGTGCTGCAGACTGGACTGGTCAGGATCGAGTAGTTAAGTCAATTTCTCCTACAGTGCTGAAGCATGAAGGCTGGGGCCCCTGGCTGGCTGATGTATTTCCTGGAGATCCAATGTATCTCTATCTGGAGTCTCCGGATGAAAGTGCTATCACCATCTTAACAGAATGGGAAGGGGAGCTTTTGAGAGGTCCTGGTGATACTCCGATCGGCTGCGAGACTCATCCAAATGCGATGGTCAATGTACCATGTACGGATACAAATTTCATGGAGTTCAGAGAAAATGGTAAGCATCTTATCACTTTGAGCTACGGATATGAGATTGTTGGGTCTGGCTTCCGTGAATTTTATGAAGTACTTGAAAAGCAAGTCGATTAGCAGTTCACATTAAATCATTAATTGAAAAATTGTAAAGAATGAAAAATATTTCAATTTTAGCCTGTGTACTGCTTTTTTGTCTCGGCATTGCCTCTTGTGACAAGGAAGACTATACTGGTTATTCAACTGTTACACCAACCAGCCCTAACGCTACTATAAGTATCGACTATCCGAGCTACCTGGTGGAATCAGATTCTATTATAACTTACACGATCACGCTTGATGAGCCTCAGGTTGCTGATATTGTTTATAATGTAGTACTTGATCCTTCGAGTACTGCTACCGAAGGCGAAGATTTTGATTATGAAGATCAGGTAATCATGGGAGCTTACTCTACGGAAGCTACTGGTACGATCAGCCTGTATCGCGATCTTGATTTTGAACCTGATGAAACGATTAAGTTGACTATTGGTGCAGGAGCTTCTTCTACACCAAATAACACCTATACTCCACAGGAAGTGGAAATCACACTTGACGACTACCCATTCCTGGCAACGGCTTATGTTTGGGAAGATTCTGTGGTGATCAATGATACAGCTCGCTATTTCTGTGAATACGTGGATCTAGACTTCCTTGTGTTTAGCGAGGCAGGTGAAGATCAAGGTATCTATCAAGCTGCAACGGGCTCTTGTCCGGAGTTTCTTGATTTGCAAAATTTAGCTGATGGTGTTTATTATATCAAAGCTAACTTGTGGTCAAACTCTTTGCCTGATTCGCCAGAGGTGGTTTCGTTTCCAATTACCATGTACTACGGTGCTGGATATGGCAACATCCACGGGCAGGTTGCGAACATAATTACATCTGAGGATCCCGACTCCTACGACGATGGGGCAGGTATTCTGGCTGATATAGCCAAGATTACCCTGACGGACGGAATTTTTGAAGTGGAAGGGCTGTAAAGCGTCCTTTTCCGATACAATGAACTAAAAAAGGGGCCAGCACAATTTGTGCTGGCCCCTTTTTACATTTTAAATGTTTTCTGGAAATTGTTCAATAAGAATCATTGCTTTCTTGCAGATCAGAATGGGATATCGTCCATTCCCGGATCGTTGTTTTCCAAACCTCCCTTTGCATCCTTCCCATAACCCGGATTATCTTCATTCATTCTCGATGATAGGGTCATGTGATCAAAGCTTGCTTCTTCAAATCCTTGATCAAAGGAGTCGAGACTGGTGAACTTTGCAAACTTGGATATCCATCTGGTGCGAACGGTATCGATGGCACCGTTTCTATGCTTGGCAATGATGATCTCCCCAATTCCCGCCGTTGGATTTCCATCTTCGTCCTGATCTATCTTGTAGTATTCGGGGCGATACAGAAACAGCACCATATCCGCGTCTTGCTCGATGGCTCCCGATTCTCTCAAATCAGACAGCATTGGGCGCTTGCTTCCACCCCTGGTTTCAACTGCTCTCGAAAGCTGCGAAAGCGCGATTACCGGCATGTCCAGTTCCTTAGCAATATTCTTCAATGCCCTGGATATCGAACTTATCTCCTGCTCTCTGTTGCCACCTTTTCCTCCTGAACCAGTCATCAACTGAAGATAATCCACGAAAACCATCTGTATTCCGTGTTTCATTTTCATCCTTCGGCATTTAGCTCTCAGCTCAAAAATGTTGAGTGCTGGTGTATCATCAATGAATATCGGTGCCGAACTAAGCTTTTCCACTTTGGTCGTAAGTTGCTGCCATTCATAGGGTTGCAAGTCTCCCTTTTTCAACTTCTCTGCAGGAAGCTCCGCTTCCGCCGCAATAAGTCTGTTCGTCAACTGAATGTTAGACATCTCCAGAGAGAAAAATGCCACCGGAACATTGTGTTGTACAGCTGCATTTCGAGCTAAGGTCAATGTTAGGGCAGTTTTCCCCATCGCAGGACGAGCGGCCAGAATGATCAAATCGGACTTCTGCCAGCCGTTTGTAATCCTGTCAAGGGCGGGAAAGCCAGATGGAATTCCCACTACCTCTCCCTCATTTTTTTGCAGTTCTTCAATTTGCTTGATGGCCTCTCCCACAAGGTTGTTCATCTGAAAATAGCTCCTTCGAATATTGAGCTCCGTAATCTCATAGAGGTTTTGCTCCGTATGATCCAGCAGATCGAACACATCTGTTGTATCCTCATAGGCAGATTTGATGACCTCATTAGAAGTTCGAATCAATTCTCTCAATATGAATTTTTCCGCAACTATACGTGCGTGATGTTCAATGTTAGCTGTCGACCCTACTCGACTAGTTAACTGCGAGATATAGAAAGGGCCCCCCACCATATCTAACTTCCCATTTTTGCGAAGTTGTTCTGTAACAGTAAGAATATCAATGGGTTGTGATTTTCCGAAGAGATCTAACATAGACTGATAAATCTCTGAATGCGCCTCCAGATAGAAGCTATCTGGTTTTAGAACATCTACGATTTCGGCCATCGCATCTCGGTCTAACATCAGGCCTCCAAGTACTACCTCCTCCAACTCTCTTGCCTGCGGTGGTACTTTGTCAGTATCATATGAGGAAAAAGCGCCTTGTCTTCTTCTGGCAGCCTTAATGTCAGTTATCCGTCCTAAGTTCGGCATTGGGTAGTTTTCGAGTATGGGGTAAATCCTGGTTGTTAGGAAGACAAAATTTTGCTAGACATGGTGGGTAAGAATTGTCTCCCTGTGCTTCCAAATTTAGCTCATATTTCTCGGATTATAACTGCCTTGTTCGAACAAAATATATCCACAAAATGAGATACTTGATTAGCCCGTTTTTACATATCCAAATCCATCATTGTACACACTTTATCCACAATCATGCCAACTTGTGGATAAATATAGGTCATCTGTGGATAAGCCTCAGTCGATGTGGAAAACCGGCGTTTCCAGCTGCTGCTAATTGTTGCACCTACGACATCACTGCTAAAGGTCCAACATTTCAAAGGCGCCTCGAATCTCACCTAGGGTATGCAGATCACCTGCCTCTTCGGCTACTTTCATGCCCTGCTGATAGATGTTGCGAGCTAATTCCTCGTTCTTTACGCGTTCCAGTAATTGTCCAAAATGGTAGTAAGTAGGCACATAGGACGGAAAATTACTCAGCAATTGCTCAAATTCATTTTTCGCTTCAGGATCTTTCCCATATTTAACATACTCCAAAGCAATCGCATAGCTAAAGAAAGGATCATCAGGACGATCTGTCCTAAACGCTTTCAGTTGTTCTAGTCGTTCCGTATTCATTCTTGATTCTGTGGGTTTAGTTTCGTATTTTTGCACTCAATTTTGCCTGAATAACAAATTCTAACGAAATATTATGAAGTTTCTGGTTTGCATCAGTAAAACCCCTGATACCACTACAAAGATCGGCTTTGTAGATGGCAATACAAGGTTTGACACTGAGAGAGTGCAGTACATATTGAATCCATATGATGAGTGGTACGCACTTGTACGAGCAATTGAGTTGAAGGAGAGCAATGGCGGCTCTGTGACTGTAATCAATGTAGGTTCCGCAGCCAACGATGCCATTATTAGAAAGGCCCTGGCAATCGGCGCCGACGATGCTGTAAGAATCAATGCCGAAGATACAGATGCATTCTTTGTAGCCTCGCAGATTGCAGCACATGCCAAAGACAACGCCTTTGATGTCATCTTTGCTGGGAAAGAGACGATCGATTACAATGGATCTGAAGTGCCGGCTATGTTGGCTGAAATGCTAGACATGCCATTCGTTTCGTATGCAAGCCACCTTGATTTGGCAGGCAATGAGGCAACCATCTCAAGAGATATTGAAGGAGGAGAGGAGGTTGTTTCTGTACAAACTCCGTTTGTCGTTAGTGCGGCCAAAGGAATGGCAGAGCAGCGTATCCCTAATATGAAGGGCATCATGATGTCGAAGCGTAAGCCGCTAAATGTGGTAGAGCCTACAGCGGTTGAAGCCACTTCGGTTATCTCTTCTTATACGCTTCCGCCTGCAAAGTCTGAAGTGAAGATGGTAGATCCGGAAAACATGGACGAACTAGTCCAGCTATTACATAACGAAGCAAAAGTACTTTAGGTAATGTCAGTATTAGTATTTGCAGAAAGCCCATCGGGCAAATTGAAAAAGTCTGCTTTTGAAGCAGTTACTTACGGAAAGAAGGTAGCAGATGCAATAGGCACAGACCTGGTCGCGCTGACCTGTGGTCCGGTTGAAGGAGCAGAAGCCCTTGGAAAAGCAGGAGCGGCCAAAGTGCTTAACATAGCGGATGCCAGCCTGGCAAAGTTTGACAGCCAGTGCTATGCTGCTGCAATTGCAGAAGCTGCTAATCAGGCAGGTGCCGATGTGGTTGTGATGGCCCACAATAGCTATGGTAAGTCGCTTGCTGGCCGAGTGGCGGTGCGTCTGGGCGCCAGCTGTGTCTCTGGTGTTAACAGTGTACCGACCGTGGATGGAGGCTTCAAAGTAAAGAAAAACGTATTTTCTGGAAAGGCTGTAGCGGAGTACGAACTCAAAGCCGCTAAAAAGGTGCTTTCCGTGATGCCAAACACCTTCCCTGTAGAGGAAGGTGGAGCTGATGCTACAGTAGAAGCAATCTCTGTTAGCCTTCCTGCACCAAGAATCACCGTGAAGGAAGTGAAAACAGTGGAAGGTTCTGTACCACTACCAGAGGCTGACCTGGTCGTCTCAGCGGGAAGAGGACTAAAAGGCCCGGAAAACTGGGGAATGGTCGAGGAATTGGCGCAGCTAATAGGTGCTGCCACTGCTTGCTCCAGACCAGTTGCCGATGTAGGATGGAGACCGCATCACGAGCATGTTGGTCAGACAGGTGTAGCAATTCGTCCGAATCTTTACATTGCTATCGGTATCTCTGGAGCCATCCAACACCTGGCAGGAGTCAACTCCAGCAAAACCATCGTAGTGATCAACAAAGATCCGGAAGCGCCTTTCTTTAAGGCTGCTGATTATGGTATTGTTGGGGACGCATTCGAGGTTGTGCCGAGACTAATTGAGTCTGTAAAGACTTTTAAGGCAGGACAAAACTAAATTGGCCGAAAATTTGGACTGAAAAGTAACGCAGAATGTTTCCAGGCATTCTGCGTTATTCATGTTGTCATATTTGTTTGACCGCAAAGAAAGAGATAACTTGTTAATGTGCCGACTTAAGCTATCATTATGAACAAGATCAAGCTGCAGATAGTAGGTCTTACCCAAAGTAAGATGCAAGCCACTTCATATGCCATCGTTTTGGGCGAAGTTGGAGCCAATCGAAGACTGCCGATTATGATTGGTGGTTTTGAAGCGCAGGCCATAGCAGTGGCCATAGAAAATGTGCCATCAGGAAGACCGCTTACGCATGATCTTTTGAAAAACATGTGCGAAGAATTTGGCATTGAACTGCAAGAAGTCGTCATTAGCGAACTATCTGAAGGGGTCTTCTACTCTCGTCTGGTTTGCCTGAAAGACGGGGAAATTCTCGAAATTGACTCTCGCACATCGGACGCTATTGCGCTGGCAGTGCGTTTCTCCTGCCCCATCTACACCTATGAAAGTATCCTCGATACTGCCGGCATCGTACTGGAAGGAAGCACCGAAGGTGAGGATTCAAAGGGAAAATCAAAAGGCGGTGGAAAAGACAAACGATCTGCTCAGGTAGGAGCAGAGTCTTGGGGCAAAGCCTCTACTGAACAGCTGGAAAGTCTGCTAAAAGAGGCCATCGAAAAGGAAGACTACGAAAAAGCCGCAAAGATTCGTGATGAGATTGCGTCTCGATAACATCTAACGCTCAAATACCCTCCTCCCAAGCTGTATTACAGCGTTCCCCTGCAAATTTGCCTCCCCCTGTCAGGCCACAAGGCACATAGCTGTCGCCCATTAATTGACAAGCAGCTAACAGCAAAGCTACATTCAGCTCATTGCCAGCGTGTTTATTACCAAAATTGTCTATTTTGGAATGCAGCAGATCGGTGCATGACAAATATTAGTGCAAATGGATATCATTAGGGCAGTGCTAGGGCTAACCCTTCTATTGGGCTTATGCTACATTTTTAGCATCAACAGAAAGAAAGTTGACTGGAGACTCGTCGGAATCGGAATGGCGATGCAGATCATTTTCGCATTCTTAGTACTCAAAGTCCCCATCGTCAGAGCGGCGCTTAACTGGGTCTCCGGTTCCTTCGTGCTGATTCTTGACTGGACAAGAAAAGGGGCAGAATTTGTCTTTGGCAATAATGTCTTTCCTGATAAAGTAGGCTTCGTCTTTGCCTTTCAGGTATTGCCCGCCATATTGGTGTTTTCCGCTTTGAGTTCATTGCTCTATTACCTCGGCATATTACAGCGAATCGTTTACGTATTTGCCTGGTTCATGAATAAGACCATGCGGCTATCAGGGGCAGAAAGCCTGGCTGCTGCGGCAAATGTTTTCCTGGGACAAACGGAGGCCCCCCTTGTCGTTAAACCGTACTTGAGCAAAATGACCCGCTCAGAGATTCTGTGCTTGATGACAGGAGGAATGGCCACAATTGCAGGTTCGGTGTTTCTTGCCTATATGCAAATACTCGGAGGTGATGATCCGGTCAAACAAATGGAGTTCGGAACCCACCTCTTGACTGCTTCGATCATGTCAGCACCAGCTGCAATTGTAGCCGCCAAAATCCTGTTTCCAGTAGAAGATCAATCCACAATCAGCCGCAGCATCGAAATTCCGAAAGAAAAGATAGGAACCAATGTATTGGAGGCTTTGAGTAATGGAACAACCGAGGGCCTAAAGTTAGCAGTTAATGTAGCAGCGATGGTATTGGTATTCCTTGCTGTGATCGAAATGCTCAATCACTTCGCAATGAGAATTGGCGACATTTCCGGATTGAACGAGTGGATTGTCGAGGCAACAAGTGGCCGTTATGCTGGCCTGAAACTGGAATTCCTCCTGGGCTATCTATGTGCTCCAATTGCCTGGCTGATCGGGATACCGATGCAGGATATTGTGTCCGTAGGTCAGCTGATCGGAGAAAAAACAGTACTCAACGAGTTCATCGCATATGCACATCTAGGCGAGATGAAGGACGCTGCCCAGATAAGCGAAAAATCAGTCATCATCTCCACTTATGCGCTTTGTGGATTCGCCAATTTTGGCTCTATCGGTATACAGATTGGTGGCATCGGATCATTGGCCCCCAATCAGCGTACCACCCTAAGCGAGTTTGGTCTCAAAGCCCTCCTGGGAGGTACGGTGGCCGCACTTATGACGGCTGCCATCGCGGGTATCCTGATTTAATCCCCTTGCTGGCGCGGTGGGCTGGCGGTGCAAAATAGCCCTGATAGGAGTGAAAATGAGGCTGCTGACTGCTGTGGTGACTGCTGCTCAGTGGTGGCTCGGAGCCTGCGGAGAGACAACAATGAGCTTGCAGGAACAAGCAGGCGGCTGACTCATTGTAGCGGATAGCAGGCAAGACCTCTACGCGGCCTTAGCAGGTTTCGCTCCTGATAATTAAGCATTCATCTACCCGCATATCGCCCTCAGTTCGGTATGAATTAATGTGCATTTTCATCATTTGGGTCAGGCAAAACAGCAGTTCCGTCTGATGGAATTTGAATTATTCAAGATTTGGAGCGTAGCTGATTACCGTCGCGTAGGCGCTGTGCCTGTGCTCCGCTATTATTCGGCACTTATCCAGCTGTTCCTGCTCGGCGCCTGCTATCTCTCCTAAAGTCGAGCTAGCATGCGCCGGCAGTCACCACGCTGGCTAAGCACCTCATACCACTTCGCCCAGGGCTATTTTGCGCGGCTAGTCCTTCGCGTAGCGGTTCTAAGTTTGTAGTGTGATTGGAGACTTGCAACGACTATTTCAAGCCCTGCTTCTTCAGTGTTTTGAGTTTGATATCAGTAGGAACGCCGCCGATATAGACGACCACTTTGGCCTTCTTATATCCGCGTCCTTTGATGAAAGTTTGTGCATACTCTGAAATCGAAATGGCTTCGAAGGTTCCCACGATGATACTGGTTCCCTTGATGGGGTCGGCGCTGTATTCAATTTCGCCACCCAGATCTTTGAAGCGCTCGACCTCCGACTTATTGATGTCTTCGGCAGGGTAGGGGCCTACGTGGATTTTGTAGGTTATGTTGCTACCTTTCGGGCTTGCTTTCTCTGTCGTTTTGTTGTTGCTACTGCTCTTACTTTCTGCGTTATTCGAAGGCGTACTGATCGGCTCCGAAGGCTTCTTTTCAGGCTGCTCTTGGGTGGATTTGTTGCTGATCTCAGGTTGAAGGATAATTGGTTCCTTCGGCGCTGGCTTCTTGTCTTTGGCCTTGTTGCGCTTATTTTTCTTAGCGTTTGTACTCTTGTTCTTATTCGCCTTGGGCTTTTTACTGTTGGTCTTAGTCTGGGTGTTTCCGGGCTTCTTTGCGGAATTTTTATCCTTTGATTTTGCTTTGGGTTTCTTTGTTTTGCTTTTTGCACCGGGCTTTACAGGCTTGCCAGCCATGGCCAGTTCCTGCTGTTCCTTTTTACTCAGTTTTTTCTGCTCTGGAAGCTTGTCTTTCTTCACACGTTTCTTAAACGGATAACCTGACTTGCTTCTGCTGATCTTATAATCGCGTAGCTTGAAGTAGTAAATATCATCATCGCCGATGCCTCCTTTTCGATTGGAAGCAAAGTAGCCGGCACTGTTTTCTTCATTGATGATAAAAGAGAAATCGTCTCTTGGTGAATTGAGCGGTGCTCCTACATTCTTTGGCTCTTGCCAGCTTCCACCATCAGTCAATTTGGTGGCGAAAAGGTCGAGTCCGCCCAGACCGGGAAGTCCGTCGGAAGCATAATACAAAGTGCCATCAGGGTGAAAGAATGGGAATAACTCATCTCCGGAAGTATTGACTTTAGGGCCCAGATTCAGAGGTTCCGACCAAAATGTGTCGATACGTTCGCAAAAGTAGAGGTCGGTTCCCCCATACCCGCCTTCCATGTCAGAGACGAAGAAGAGCAGCGTATTGTCCGGTGATAGCATGGGATGGCCTACATTGTGCTTAGCATCATTGTAAACAAAGGGTCTTGGTTTGCTCCAGCTGGTTTCGCCCTTTAGATCAGAGAAGAAAATCTCCAGTCGGTTTACAGTTTTGTCTTTGGACTTGATGGCAGAGTTGCGTGTAAACAGGAGCTGAGAACCATCATTGCTAAAGCTGGCAGGGCCATCATGCAAAAGGGAGTTCACCTTTCCTTTAAGCCTTTGTGGTTTTGAGTAAGCATTTCCGGGTACTTTCTCAGTAGAATAGAGATCAGTAAATTTATCTTGGGGACTTGTATTCTGCAGTCCGTCGGGCTTGGGAGCTTTCTTTTCGCTGCAAAAGATGAGACCCTTAGGACTAAACATAGGACCAAAGTCAGTACCTGCAGTGCTAAAAGGCACAATCTGTACCTGGTAGCGTTCCGCACCTTCGTTGTACTCCTCTACCCGATCACAAGCCTCAGCGAAAATCCGAGCTTCAGGATCGACTTTAGCATAATCCAGGAAGTGCTTTTTTGCCTCGTCATACTTTTCATTGGATTGTTCCATTTGAGCCAGGAACAGCTTTAGCTTAGGATCGTTAGGACGATGAGGTATGACGAGTTCATACCAATATTCTGCTTCTTCGTAGTCTTTGAGCATTCGATGGCAATGAGCCAATCCCAGCTTGGCATCGAGTTTGTTGTCTCTCATCAAAATCTGCCTGTATAAGGGCACAGCAGATCTGTACTTTCCTGCTTCGAAAAGGCTATTAGCCTCTTTCATCAGGTCCTTTTTGTTTTGGGCCATCAAGGCATCCGTGCAGAGTAAGCAGGCGGCTAGCAGTAGAAAGGTAAAACGAGAGATCATAATATAGTCGTCTTGTTTGCTGAAGCGTATTGCTTCTCTATTCTTCATTCAAAAACTCGTATCGGTAATCGGTTGGTGGAACGAGGTTTTCCTTTATTGACCTTGGACTAGTCCATCGGATTAAATTCCACATAGAACCTGCCTTATCATTGGTACCTGAGCCACGGCCACCGCCAAAAGGCTGCTGATTTACGACCGCACCTGTCGGCTTATCGTTGATGTAAAAGTTTCCTGCAGTATGTCTTAGCTTTTCCGTGGCCTGGGCGATCACAGTTCTGTCTTTTGCGAATATGGCACCAGTAAGCGCATAAGGTGAAGTATTTCCAAGAATATCGCAGGTCTGGTCAAACTTCTTGCTATCGTAAACATAAATGCTCAGCACAGGACCAAAGATCTCTTCGCACATTGTTCGGTACATTGGATCCTTTACTTCAATTACAGTCGGCTCGATGAAGTAACCTTCCTTTTTGCTGTAGTTTCCTCCAGCGATAATCGTAGCACTCTTATCACGCTTGGCTTTGCTGATATAGGCGGTGATATTGTCGTATGACTTTTCGTCGATCACGGCAGAGACGAAGTTTCGAAAATCCTCAACAGTTCCCATCTTGATGCTCTCCAATTCCTTCAGCATTTTTTTCTTGATGGACTTCCATAGATTTGAAGGAATATACGCGCGCGAAGCAGCAGAGCACTTTTGCCCCTGGTATTCAAATGCTCCTCTAACAAGAGCAGTGACTACCTGATCCGGGTCGGCAGAAGAATGAGCCAATACATAGTCTTTTCCACCTGTTTCCCCCACGATTCTCGGATAGGAACGATACTTTGAGATGTTTTCCCCTATGGTTTTCCACATGAATTGGAAAGTCTTAGTGGAGCCAGTAAAGTGCAGTCCTGCAAGGTCGGGGTGGGCAAATGCAACTTTGCCGGTCGCTGGTCCATCGGCAAAGACCATGTTAATTACTCCTGGAGGCAGGCCTGCTTCTTTGAAAATCTCCATGATCACTGCTGCAGAATAAATTTGGGTATTGCTTGGTTTCCAAACGATGGTATTGCCCATCATGGCAGGGCATGCAGGTAGATTTCCTGCTATGGCGGTGAAGTTGAATGGAGTGATTGCCAGTACAAAACCTTCCAGTGCTCTGTATTCCGTTCGGTTCCAGATAGCTGAAGTAGACGCGGGCTGAATAGCATACATCTGCGTCATATAGTGCACATTAAAACGAAGGAAGTCTATTAATTCACATGCGGAATCAATTTCGGCTTGATAAGCCGTTTTAGATTGTCCCAGCATGGTAGCGGCATTGAGCTTCGCTCTGTAGGGCCCATCGATCAGTTCGGCTGCTTTTAGAAAGATAGCGGCCCGATGTTCCCAGGGCATTGCTTCCCAGCCTTCCTTTGCCTTGAGTGCCGCTTGAATAGCAGCTTCCACATGTTTTCCATCACCATGATGATAGTGACCAAGCGTATGCTTGATTTCGTGTGGGGGATGTAGTGATTTGAGATTTCCCGTCCTTACGTTTTTCCCGTTGATCACCATTGGAATATCTACTTCCTTATTCTTGGCGGCCTTCAAGGCTGCTTTAAGCGCTGTTTTCTCCGGGCTACCTGGTGCGTAGGATTTTACTGGGCAGTTTTTGGGGGATGGGACTTGAAATATTCCTTTTGGCATTCTATGTGATTTAGTCTGTGAATTAGGTATAAGGTCAGCTAAACAATTCTTCAACCTCTTGAATCGAACCGTTTGCGCACTTTATAATTCTTCCTGGAAATTTGGTGATGGTGTAATAGTCATGGGTTCCAATAAAGACGGCGGTCTCGGTCTTTTGGCTGATCATATTAAGTAGGCTGATGATGTCTTCTGAAGTTTCAGGATCTAGGTTCCCGGTCGGTTCATCCGCAAGGATCAAGACAGGGTTATTCAACAGCGCTCTGGCAATGACTACTCTCTGCTGTTCGCCTCCTGAAAGTTGATAAGGCATTGATTTGCGTTTCTTTTGCATACCGACATTTGTAAGCACAATGTCGATTCTTTGCTGCATTTCCTGCTTGTTGGTCCAACCCGTAACATCGAGCGCAAATAATAGATTGTCTTCTATGGAGCGGTCCATAAGCAATTGAAAGTCCTGGAAAACAATTCCAAGCTTTCGTCTCAGAAAAGGAATCACTTTCCAATCCACCTTCTTGAGGTCAAAATCTGCTACCAGTCCAATACCATCTTTTAAAGGGATTGCTCCGTACAAGGTCTTAAGCAGGCTCGACTTGCCTGTACCAGTTTTCCCGACTAGATACACAAATTCTCCTTTTTGTATTTGCAGGTTTACTTTCTTGAGAATCAGCTTTTCTTTCTGAAAGATGCTAACATTGTGTAGTTCGACAACGGTATTGGGATGATTCATTCGGTCCTTGTGAGCTTAACTGTGCTGTAAATTTACGAATTACCACAGTTTGATCATCATCTGGGGCGGACTAAGTAGGAATCTGAGGAGCTTAAGGTAGGGGGAGGGAAAGAATTGGAAGCAGACGTCGAGCGCCAAGCAATGTTACCATTAGTTGACGCCCGAACAGTCTACCCTTCCATAGTACCTCTTGGTATTTCGCAAAATGCTGTGTTTAACAGTTTTGCACTGTCTTTATGCCGCTCAATTTATTAATAAATTCTCGTTTTCCGTAAGTATTGTATCATTATCCATACTTTTTTTAGGAAAAAAGCTCATATTGGTTTTGGTTGTCATGTAACTTTGGCTGAATAGGCACAAAGCGGGTTCTTGAGCTACAATATTAAGAAGACGATACTGCAGTTCCAATTGCGAAGAAATGGGTCGACAACTTTTGAACACAGAAGATAAATGGCCTGCAGTTTGAACTTGGCAACACTTTTACATTTCCATACTGGCCAAAAAGCCGTAGCTCTGAATACATTACTGTGCAGCTGGGCCTAAATTGAGAATTTGTCGTTTGAGCTCATGCAGCATTTTTGCTCCCTTTGAGCACCCAAATTTGAGCATACTTGTGTAAGAATGTTGCCATTTTTTGTCCCCCGATTTAAAACTTACACTTTTTTCCGCAAAATCATTTTTTGCAATTTTTTTCCCTTCGAAAGGCAATACCAGAGCTGCTGTGGGTTGCTTTTTGATTATGTGAATGTATCTAGGCTGCCGTCTCTTCTCTTCGGCAGGATGGAATCCTAATCCCACCAGATAAAGATTCTTTCTCTAAAATTATTGACAAGATGCTCTCACTAAATTACAGTACCTTTTACGTGTGCTTGCTGTGCGCGTTAGCGATGCTAATGCCGGCGGGGATGTATGCCCAAATTGAAGCAGACCCTGATACCTATACTGTTGAACAGTTGGTGCAGGATATATTCGTGGTAGGAAACTGCCTGGATGTAAGCAATGTTCAATTTACCGGGGATGCCTCAAGTATAGGATACTTTACCAATGGAACAAACTCTATAGGGATTTCCGATGGAATCGTAATTTCCTCTGGAGAAGTCGTTGATGTGGAAGGCCCAAACAGCCTACCTGGTCAGACGACAACTTTTTTTACTTCGGGAGATGCTGATCTTGATGCCATAGCCGGCCTATCCGGTACTGGTGAATCATATGATGCATCTATCATCGAATTTGATTTCGTGGCGAATTCTACTTCGGTTACCTTTAGCTATGTGTGGGCTTCTGAGGAATATCCTGAGTTTGTCGAAGATGGTTATAATGACCCCTTTGGCTTCTTTATTAGCGGGCCCGGTATTTCGGGTCCATATTCTAATGGAGCAGAAAACATAGCATTAATTCCGGGTACAACTACCCCGGTAACAATTGACAATGTAAACGAAAATTCCAACTCAAGCTATTTTGTCGACAACTGGCCCGGCACAATGCCTGTAGAGTTTGATGGTTTTACAACAGTATTGGAAGCCACGGCTACCTTGCAGGAGTGTGAAACTTATCATATCAAACTCGCATTGGAGGATGTCGGTGATGCAGCTTATGACGCTGCGGTATTTCTTGCAGCTCGCAGTTTCGTTTCCTCAGAAGCAGTTTCTGTCTCCGCTATCGGCTCAGACGGACTGGACACTTATGAGGGTTGTGGAGATGCCTATTTTGAGTTCGTGCGCGACGATCCGGATGATGTTTCTTCTGCTGTAACTATTGACATTTCAGTTGGCGGAAATGCCACCTTTGGTGTTGACTATAATGCAGGTCAGACGATTCCGACTTCTGTTACAATTCCGGCCGGGCAAACCTCTGTTACCTGGGAAATTTCTCCCGAGATAGATGCGCTTGCTGAGGGCATTGAAACTGTGACAGTGTCTCTTACTAACATTGTGTGTCTCTGTGATCCCACGCCTTTGGTTGCGGAGCTGGATATTGTTGATCCGCCTATTCCCTTCGTTGCCGATGCTGGTCCGGATCAGGACTATTGTGTTGGCGATGTTTTAAATTTGAGCGGTAGCAGTGCTCCCAGTCCTTTTGCACCACTTGAGTACGAATGGCAGGAAACCGACGGTACAGTGCTGAGCACGGAAGCCGACTACACAGTTGACCCCGCTCCTACAAGTGACGTTACCTACGTGTTTGTAGTGACAGATGGCTGTGGACGGGAGGCAAGTGACGAGATAGATATCACTGTTTCTCAACCGGCTCCAAGTGTCACTGTGGATCCTGCAGGTCCTTTTTGTGAGACCGATGCTAGTGTGACATTGACTGCTTCAGAAAGCGGTGGAACCTGGTCAGGCCCGGGAGTCGATGCTTCGGGTAATTTTGATCCGGCAGCAGCATTGGCGTCTGGATCTAGTCCTTACACAATAACTTATGAAATACAGGGTTGTGCTGGAAATACTTCTGATGACATTGACATAGAAGTAGATGAAGATGAGCAGCCAACAATAACTCAGATTGGTCCGTTTTGCCCGGATGAAGATGGGTTCTTTACGCTACAGGCCAGCGTACCGGGAGGTCAATGGTCTGGTTTTGGAATTGTTGGGGGAACCAACTTTAGCGGATGGTTTGATCTTGAAGTTGGTTTGACTGAATCAGGAGGCAATGACATTGAAATAACCTATGATCTACAGGATGAATGTGGAAATTTGGCTACTTCAACTATTGTTATTTCTGAGGCGGGACAGGCAGGCTTTACCTATAATGACACCTACTGCCAAACAGATCCTAATCCGACTCCTACTGCAGAAGATCCTGCTGGCTTTTGGACGGCTGTTGCGGGAGTTGCTATTACGGCAGCGACAGGAGAGATAGACCTTGCTGCTTCTACACCTGGTGGGCCGTATACAATTACGCATACCGTATTGGGTGCTTGCCCAGAGACAGCTACTTTTGATATTACAATACAACCTGAAGCAGAGGTTCCTGTAGGAATTGATGCTGATTACTGTGAAGGTACCACAATTCCGGCCTTGTCGGTTGAGCCACACGGGTCCGAATACTCAGCAAGATGGTACGCTTCCGCTACAGGCGGCTCAACACTTGGTGCTGGAGACAGCTACACTCCATCAAGCCCAGGGTCCTATTGGGTACAATTCAGTACTACTGCTGACGTCTGCGGAGATATGCCATATATTGAAGTAGTGCTCACAGAGTTTCCTGAAATAGTCGCCAGTCAGGGACAGACAGACTGCTCTGCGGATTTGCTGAGCTATGCAGTTGAATTTGACATTAGTGGAGGAGATGGAAACTTTGTGGTAAACTCGGATATGGGCTATACGGTCAGTTCATCTGGTGGCACTTTTACTATTCCAGCGGTGGATGTTGATGACGAACCTACTATTACAATTACGGATGGAAATGACTGTACTGCTTCTATTGCTGTCGCAGCGCCTGACTGCCCTTGTCCTGATGTAGCAACACCAGATCTGACAGGAACCGATTATTGTGAAGGAGAAGCTGTATCTACTCTGACTGCCGCAGATCCTGGAACTGGATATGTTGTAAACTGGTATGCATCGGAGACTTCAACTACCATTCTTCAAACTGGAACAAGCTATACGCCCACAGATGAAGGGACGTATTGGGCACAAATCGAAGAAACGGTGAATGATTGTGTAGGCGAGATGGCCTCGGTAGCTATTACAGAGATTCCTGCAATTAGTGCTTCCGTGTCTGGCTCTGCATGTGATCTTGACCTAATTAACTTTAGTGCTGATGTAAGCATCAGCGGTGGCAATAGCACCAATTACACAGTGACTGCACCTACGGGAACTGTCACTGGAAGTGGCGGCAATTACAGTGTCTCGGACATTCCTGCCGGAACAGCTGTTACGGTCTCTATTGAAGATGACTTTGGCTGTACCACTACGGTTGATATTCCTGCCGAGGATTGTCCTTGTCCGGATGTAGTTGAGCCTGTACTCTCAGGAGGAGATTATTGTGAAGGAGATCCGGTCACTACTTTGACTGCTGATGATCCTGGAACTGGATTTACTGTAAACTGGTATACTGCTGCAACGGGCGGCACTAGTGTCTCAACTGGATTGTCATATACGCCTTCAAGTGACGGAACTTTCTACGCCGAAATCGTCGATGAAGAAAACGCTTGTGTTAGTGATCGAGTTTCTATTGAAATCGCTGAAATACCTCAATTGACTGCTGCCCAGGGAAGTGGTACTTGTGCTGAGGACCTGTTGACTTATGAAGTGCAGATAACTATTAGTGGTGGAACCGGAACTGGATATTCGCTTGATGCAGGTAGCTACACTGTGACTGGATCAGGTAGTGGCTACACAGTTTCTGATATTCCTTTAACTGATGTTGCACCGACGATCACCTTTACAGATAGTTTCAGCTGTTCAGGAAGTTTTGAGATTACACCAGTCGATTGTCCTTGTCCTGATGTTCCAACACCATCAGTAAGCGGTACTGATTACTGTGAGGGCACTCCTGCTTCTACATTGACAGCAACTGATCCTGGAGCAGGGTACATTGTGAATTGGTACTCTTTTGATACAGGAAGTCTGGTACAGGCAAATTCGTTAAGTTATACTCCTGCAGACGCTGGAACCTACTATGCAGAGGTCGAAGAGGAAGTGAATGGTTGTGTTGGTGATGTAGCCGATATTACAATCAGCGAGATTCCATTAATCGATGTTAGCCTTGGAACTCAAACTTGTAGTGCTGATCTAACTACCTTTGATACAGAGATCACTGTGACTGGTGGTTCAGGTACAAATTATACGATTGATGCCGGATCAAATTCAGTTAGCGGAACTGCTAGCCCTTATACAATCACAGGCATCCCGGCAAGCACTGGACTTAGCATCACGGTCGAAGACGATTTCGGTTGTATTGCTGTCTTTGACATTCCAGCTTTGGACTGTCCTTGTCCTGATCTGGGAGAGCCTGTACTGAGTGGAGATGACTACTGTGATGGAGAGGCAGTTTCTACGCTTACTGCCGAAGATCCGGGAGCTGGTTTCATAGTCAATTGGTATGCAAATTCCGATGCGAGTGGATTCCTTTCTACAGGTCTTTCTTATACTCCATCTGACGAAGGTACTTACTGGGCGGCAATCGAAGAGACAGAGAATAGCTGTGAAGGTACATTGACTTCGGTAGAAATCGCTGCAGTCCCGTTGATACAAATCACGGAAGAGCCAGGAGTTTGTGATCCGGATCTTACTTCTTTCAGCGCGGTCATCAATGTTAGTGGCGGCAGCGGTACTGGATATACTGTAGATGCTGGCACGCTGACTGTTGCAGGTACAGGCCCATCCTTTACGATTGAGGCTATACCAGAAAATACTGCTCCGAGTATTACGGTAACCGATGATTTTGGTTGCTCTGCTACATTTACCATAACCGCGACTGATTGTCCTTGTGAAAACGTAGACCCACCAGTACTTTCGGGAACTTTCTTCTGTGCCGGTATTGACCCGGAGGATTTGATGGCGGAAGACCCAGGAACTGGCTACGAAGTGATCTGGTATGACAATGCTGCAGGCACGGAGCCTTCACTTGGTACTGGATTGTCTTTGACTCCAACTTCAGGAGGTACCTATTATGCATTGATACAGGAAACATTGACCGAATGTGAAAGTACATTGGCTTCTGTTACGATCGCTGAACTGCCAGGAATTGTCGTGACGCAGGAAGGAGGAGAATGTTCTGAAGATCTGACCACTTACAGTGTTAATATTAGTGTGAGCGGTGGAACAAATAGCGGATTTACAGTTGATGCGGGCGGTTTAACGGTGACTGGCAGTGGAACAAACTTTACAATTGAGGGAATTCCTGCTGATACCACACCTACCATTACTGTAACCGACGATGCCTCCTGTGAAGGCACACTCACAGTGACCGCCGTGGATTGTCCATGTCCTGATGTAGCTACTCCTGTGCTATCAGGGTCCGACTATTGTGATGGAGCCGCAATTCCTACATTGACGGCTGATGACCCTGGTGTTGGATTTACTGTACATTGGTATGATGACAATTCGCTTACTACACTTCTTGGAGATGGGTTGTCCTTTACTCCTACGGCTGCAGGAACTTTCTATGCTCAGATTGAAGAAGATGTCAATGGTTGTGTGGGACCTACTGCGGATGTGACCATAACAGAATATGATGTTCTTAGCCTAGCTCCTGCCCCAGGTGATTGCTCTGACGATTTACTTACCTACGATGTGGAAGTGACAGTAAGTGGGGGAACAGGAAGCGGATATGGTGCAACAATGACAGGATATACTCCTGAAGTTTCCGGAACAGTTGTAACGATTACCGGAATTGCTATAGATCAGTCTCCGACGCTAACAGTAATTGATGATTTTGGCTGTGAGAACTCAATTGAGATTCCCGCTCCTGACTGTCCTTGTCCATTTGTACCTGCCGCAGAGATAACTGGCAGCGATTATTGTGCGGATGTAGGGCCAACTGATTTGACAGCGACCGACCCAGGTGCTGGCTTCGTTGTGAACTGGTATGCTGATGTGCCACCGGCTAGTCCTTTGGGGACCGGCTTGACACAGGCAATCACCGGTGCAGGAACTTATTATGCACAAGTAGAAGATGTAGTAAACGGTTGTGTTGGCGAGGCTGCTGAGCAAGTAGTAGCGGAAATTCCAATTCTGACTTTGGTTGAAGGCACAGGTGTCTGTACAACGGACCTTATTGCCTTTGATGTTGACGTCGAGGTTTCAGGAGGCACAGGGACAGGTTATACCTTGATCTCCCCTGGTTATAATCCGACCATAACGGGAACAACTGTTTCCTTTACTAATGTTCCTGAAGGTGAAAGTCCGACCTTGACTGTACAAGATGATTTCGGATGTTCTGCAACAATCACCATAACACCGGTTGATTGCCCTTGTCCAGAGGTTCCTGAACCGGTGATTTCCGGTGCTGACTTTTGTTTTGCAGCATCGGTGTCAACACTCACGGCAGAAGACCCCGGAACCGACTATCAAGTGGTTTGGTATGACAGCGCTGATGCTTCGACTCCATTGCTAGGTACGGGACTGACTTATACACCGGCTACCGCTGGAACGTATTATGCCTTGTTACAAGATCTAGAAAATATGTGTTCTGGCGCCACTGTGGAAGTAACTATAGAAGAGTTGCCAGAGCTAACTTTGCAGCAGACGGATGGAAGTTGCTCAATAGATTTATTAACCTATGATATTAGCTTCACTGTAAGTGGTGGAGATGGAAATTATACCATTACTTCTGATCCAGCTGCAGTTTTGGTTTCTGGTTCAGACTATACAATTTCTGGAATTGCTGCAGATCAGACACCAACTATATCCGTGGAGGATGCTTCAGGTTGTACTGGAGAATTGATCGTAGTACCAGTGGATTGTCCCTGTCCTGAAGTCGCAAGCCCTATATTGAGTGGAGCTGATTTCTGTTTCGGGCAGCCAATTCTTCCCCTTATGGCAGAGGATCCGGGAGTTGGATTTACAGTAACCTGGTACTCTGATTTAGCTCTGACTGTTGAAGAAGGTACTGGACTCAGCTTCACGCCTGCAAATGCAGGAACCTTCTATGCCACAGTTTCGGATGATGTGAACGGATGTACAAGTCAACCTTCAAGCGTAGAAATCAGTGAAATTCCAGAGATTACAATTACGGAGAGCAGCAGCGATTGTTCTGAAGACTTGCAGAGTTACTCTGTACAGCTAGATGTATCTGGTGGTACTGGAACAGGCTATAGTATTGATGCTGCTGACCAAGGGTTCATAGTAACTGACAACGCAGCCGGCTTTTTGATCGAAGGTATTTCGGGTACTCCGACCTTTACGGTAACTGATGATGCAGGTTGTACAGCGACTTACACAATGGTCGAGCCGGATTGTCCTTGCCCGGATGTGGCAACACCGTCTATCTCAGGAGAGGATTTCTGCTTTGGAATTGCTCCTGCCGATTTGACTGCAATTGATCCAGGACCTGGTCTTACAATAAACTGGTATGGAGACGTTCCTCCTGCTAGTCCACTAGGCACTGGTGCTAGCTTGCCAATCACCGGCGCTGGCACCTATTATGCGCAAATGTCAGTTGACATAAATGGATGTGTAGGAGAAGCTACTTCAATAGAAATAAATGAAATTCCAGAAATTACCTTAGTGGAGAATCCTGGTACTTGTTCTGAGGATCTATCTACTTTCACGGCGACTGTGGAAATCTCAGGAGG
>JAHDEE010000397.1 GCA_020629005.1 Chitinophagales bacterium | reverse complement strand
TGATCTGAAATCCTTGATACAAGTTCCCGTCATCTATCCACCACCAAGCGCTCACCAAACAAAACCCGCCCTCCAGAAGACAACTCACAAACATACAATCCGCTGGATAAGGCAGAAATATCTAAATCAAAATCCCGCCTCAATGCCGAGACAGAGGCCTCCAATACCAAATGCCCCTGAAGGTCATAAACCTTACATACAACCGGATATAGCTGATCGGAGGTGAGGCCGCTGATGGCGACATGGTTTGTGGCTGGGTTGGGAGACATGGATACGATACGATCTGCCCGAGGGCCATTGCTTGAAACAGGATAACCACCCAGACTATCACAATCAGCCTGCCAGCAGGTATTGCCTAGCGAATCAAACTTTGCCACCCAAGTATATTGCGGAGTAGGATATTGTCGAAAACCTGCTAAGATAAAACCTCCATCCTCTGTGCCTTCCAGCTCACGGACATACACATCCCCTTCAGGATCTGAACTCAAGGGCTTTGTCCAAACAATGTCTGCATTGTCATCGAGACATGCCAACAAACCGTAATTGTGCGAGCTAACTGTAGTTTGGCAACGAAACACTGTGACATATCTATTCGCAGCAACCTCTACGATTGGTGAAGTCCCTCCGTTGTAGTATCCACAGTCATAGTTGGTAGTGGATAAAGTCTGTCCCAGAGGATTCAGTTTTCGAATCTTCATTTCGACTACTGATCCATATGCCAAAATCAAATTACCATCATCTAGTTCTTTAAGGTATCCTGAAGACTCAATTCCATTTGTTCCGAAGTCCCGCTGCCATTGCAAATCACCAGCACTATCCACCTTTATGACATAAGACTGATAATCATACAAAGGCTTTTCGCCAAATCCTGTGATCAAGAATTCTGAATCACCAACAGGAGTTATTGTAAAAGGCACACCATCTCCACCATCCAGAGCATAGACCTTTCGCCAAAGTAGCTCCCCATCTTTAGTAATCCGTCGTAATACCCACTCTCGGCTTTGGTTATCATCTGTGCTTTGGTAGCCCAGGACGAGAAGACTTTCGTCGTCTAGCTGGTGTAGTGCCTTAGGTGCGTTTAGGTACCGACTGGTATCTCCGAAGCAGAAACTTTGCAGGGTGTTGCCGTATGGGTCGATCTCATGAATCTGAGACATGATCACCGTAGTGCCATCTTCTCGGATCGAGTCCTGACCGAAGCATACATACAGGCTTTGATCATCTTTCTTAATCAATTGACCCGGTCCGAGAATTGCTGATAAACCAGGGCCCACTCGATAAGGGTTCAAATACTCCGTTTCTCCCGCATTTGAAATCTTCCAAACACAATGAGACAACACATTATCTGCAACAGCGTAGTTTCCATACAAAAGATAGCCATCTGACAGAATCTCTAATGCATGTGCTTTCAAAATCACCGTATCCTGCGGATAGATGGTTTGAAAGTACTGCACTTGTTGACAGAATACTGAGCAAGAATTCAGTATAAGGAGAAACATCAAAATTCTAATCATTGATCACAATTAGTTGTTTAGAACAAGTGGTCTCGGCACTAACCACAGTCACGAAGTAAGCACCCGAAGGCAAGTGAATGGTAGGAATAAAGCAGGTGGGCATTGTTCCATCAACCTGCACCAAGTCGATCAGCTTTCCGTGATGATCCCTTAGTTGTATTTCATACTGATGAACCTTCTCGGTATCAAAATTGATTGTAAAGCCAAAATGAGAGGGGTTCGGACTAATGCCAATACAGTTGGTTCGATCCTGCATTGGCTGAAAAGCAACTTGAGAAGCATGTGGATTCCTTACAAATTGTTTATCAAAATGTACAGACAGTGCAGCCCTTGCCATCGCCTTGACTCTCGGATTTGCTGAGTAAGCCATCCAATTCTCGAGTTCTGATTTGAAGCCGCCTTGTTTGCCAACTCCACCATCAGAAATGCCCTGTATTCGTGCATTAGAGATATAGTGAAAAGCTTGCTGCTCTTCTGTTTCCTGCGGGATCAGCTGCAAACGATCTATTGCCTCATCTTTTCTACCTAACTCAATTTCCGCATTAACTAAGTCTTTGTTTGCCCATTCCCGATCAAGACAGGCCCGCAAATCCATCGCAATGGTAAACGCTCGCTCTGCTTCCAATCGTTTGATATTACTGTCGATATACTTATTAGGAACTTCACTGACACTTTGAGCGATCGTCACTTGTAGAGCTTCATAGCAATCGCCAAAAATTGGGGTATGACCAGATTCATCAGGATTACCTGAATCGACCACTGACCCAAAAACATCGGACAGTCCATCATAAAAGGAAGAACACTGCGAATTCATCTGCTCGTTGCAATCCTCGTCCAGTTGTACTGAGCCCACAGTAGTGCTGGGCAAAGATTCGCTATCTACTGCCAGCACAACACTTGCATCAGGATTTTCATTCAGGATATGTACGCCTCCATCATTCTGCCATTTGTTACTGAATAAGTCAGTAAATACTGGCTGAAACTGATCGCAAGCTCCTTGCGGAGCAAGTTCTGCATCCGTCGTCAGGAGCCAGTCGACTTCTGACTTGTGATAGGCATTGCAATTGAGTTCCAGTTGCTCATTGAGCCCTTGAAACTGGGTTGCTGCTTTGAAGGGACCAGCAAAGGTATTGGCTAGGATTTGTCCAGGGTATGCACTGGCTTGTTGGTTGTTGCTGCTATTGTCCATGATCAATCCATAGGGGTTCACCGCTGTCTGCTCAGCAACAAATCGATTGTTTTCATAGTGTCCCCTACTCAGGCTGGAAAAGATCCCATAGGTGGCACCTGTCAGCTCATTATCATCCACCACGAGCCCGGTTAAATCCCCGTAATCAGATTCATCACCCGACACTGTGAAGTCATTGTCTCTTACGACCACATTCGTCATGCTTTCTAAAGTAATGCCTTTTACTACATTAGTAAATTGATTATCCTGGATTCGGACATTTTTGAAGAAGCTGGATGCGCCGTCTGCATCAATCCCAAAAAACAAGTTGCTAAAGTAATTTCGATCTCCTTGATTTGGACCGCCTACCATTACAGTCCCGTCTACGATTTTTATCCCGGTTATCAAAACTTCGGCATGGTTGTCAAATCTATTGCCGATCACGACTGCTCGATTTTCAAATGTACTATTTATGCGAACATGTGTAGCTTGACTCAGTATACTATTTTCATTGTGCAAAAAGTGATTCTTCTCCAATACCGATGGTACATGTATAGAAGGATCAATCGGAGTGCCCCCCAGACCTATATTTAGGTTGTTAGCTTTAGGAAAGTTTATGGCAGTCTCGTTGTTAAGAAACTTAGCGCCAATAGCTTCGACATAGCCTTCGGCACAGCTAAAATCAGGATCACCAACGAGATTGCCATCGGAATCGAGGAGTAAACTACTTTCATCAAAGAAGGAAACTCCATTCTTAGCATTGGCCAAAACTGCAGTGTGTAGTTCAAGCTTGCCATAATTTGGAGTTCCGTCATTGTCAACTCCCATTCCACCACTGCACGGTCCTGCAACATGGATACCAGGCCAAAGATCTCCACACTTAGTATT
>JAHDEE010000099.1 GCA_020629005.1 Chitinophagales bacterium | reverse complement strand
AGTGCCTTATTCTACATGCCCGAGGCCAATTGTACAGGAGGCATGGTGACACAAAGATCAGGTAGTTGTGTTTGCTAGCGAGCATATAGGAAAACCATCATCACTGCTCTTTATCTTTTAATCTTTGCCGCAATTCTTCAAGCAATCTTTGCTGTTCCCTTATCTGTTCATCTTTGGATTTGACTTCTTCCTGCGAAGACTTCAATTGCTCATCTATCGATTTGATTTTCTGATCTCGTGCTTTGATTTCCCGATCAGCAATTTCCTGCACGGCTTCCTTTTCTCTAATGTGATGCTCAATTGTTCCCACCACTTCCTCCTCAATCTCCATGCCGCGCAGCAACTTGCCATCAGTAGCCCCTCTTCGTAGCCGATCTACGATTTCCATGGTCAGTGGTTGTTCCGCAAACTCGCTCTCCTCGATGTCGAGCAAGCGAGCGTCTGAAGACAGGCGGTAGCTCTGGTTAAAAACCTGAAGTATACCTTCAAGCTCTGTCCGTTCTTCCGATGGTAGCTCTGGAATTACAATTACAAAACTATTGTGCGTCAACTTCTCCACAAACTCTGTTTTCACCGGCAGCTTCTTACCTGTGATCAAATCAATATATTCTCGATTGACCTTCAGAATAGAGGTTTTGATATGCGGCAACGGAAAGCCCAGAAAGTAAATCGTAGTGATGGGAAGAGCCATTTGCTCTACTTGTCCGCTGTCTTTAAGTACAGCAACTTTCTTCCGGTAGCTTTCGGCAACATAACGGCGAAAACGCATCAGATCATCATACATCTTTGCCTTTTGCAACTCAATCAGCACAGTCTTGTATTCTCCAGTGGCTGTTTTTATGGTGGCCTTGAAGTCCAGTCTCATAATCAGAATCCCAAACCTTTCAAGCTGGTGGGTGACCTCCTGAGGTTGCACCTCCAGCCGTTCTATTTCCTCACCAATGATCTTGGCAATCAATTTTCGGGCTATCTCCGTGTCCTCCAAAAGGTACTTGAAGGCAATATCGTATATGGGGTTGATTACGTGCATTTGGAATGATGATAGGTCAATACTTCACAAATTGCAAGATTTTGAGCTGAGGATCGGCAAATTGTACAAAGTAGAAGGCCTTTGAGGCTTCTTGCCCTCACACGCTGCTTGCGATGCAGGAAAGAATTGTTCATTTTGTCAGCTCTTTGCCAGGAGCCATGCAGTACTAGAACGCAATTTTCGAAAAAGGTAAACGGATGAAAGTCGTTTAATTACGCCAACCATGATTCTGATGGGCTTAAAAAGCTTCTTATGATTAGGAGCGAAACAACACACGTTCGTTGAAGCGGTCTGCGGGCTGTCCGTTCCAATGCAATCACCAGCCAGGGGCTTCGCTGCTCCAGGCAGCAGGTCTTGCTAATGCAGCCCTGCTGCCTGGGCGCTCAGTCCCCTTTCTGGCACTTGCATTTCCTCTTCCATCCCGGCTATTTTGCAGCGGCAGTCCTTCGCGTTGGCAAGTACATTTGGTGGGTCCTTTGTCCAGCAAAAAACGCGATGGGAAGGTAGTGCAAAATAGCCCCGGGCGCAACGGTATGAGGTGCCCTGATAGCGTGGGGAGTGCCTGGCCAATGCTGGCTCCGACCTTAGGAGGAGACGGCAGTGGCCTGGCACGAGCAGCTAGCAGGGTGCCGAATAATAGTGGAGCACGGGACTGCAGTTGGCGCGGCGGGAAAGCCTTTCGCTCCAACAAATATGAAGCATACTAAAAAGGGCATACCGTGATTTTCACCGTATGCCCCTTTCCATTCTTACTTAATCAAATCGATTATTTGAAGTAGTGCTTGTAATCGTCTGGAATATTCTTGCTTCCTTCAACATACACTGCCTCGATAAGGTCGCCGCCAGCAATAGCATTAACTACGTTTTGACCGTATACTACCTGACCAAACACATTGTGCTTCATATTGAGCCAGTCAGTTGCGACGTGGGTGATGAAGAACTGGCTACCGTTGGTGTCTGGGCCGCTGTTAGCCATAGACAACACTCCAGGTCCGTAGTGCATCAAACTCTTGTCGAATTCATCAGCGAATTTGTAGCCTGGGTTTCCAGAGCCCTTGCCGATCGGGCATCCACCCTGGATCATGAAGTTTGGAATAACTCGGTGGAAGTTCAGGCCATCATAGTAACCGAGCTTTGCCAGTTCTACAAAATTGTAAACCGTACCCGGAACTTTTGTAGCAAACAGGTAGACAACAATGTCTCCCTTTGAAGTCTTAAGCACGGCCATTTGGTCTTGATCGAAAGAAGCGGAGGCAATACCTTTTTGCATTGCTTCGGCATCGACTTTTACGGTTGGGTGTTGAGCCATGGCGTCAGTTGTACATAAGATCATGAAAAGAAAACTGCAGATAAAGAGCAAATTCTTCATAATGTTCGAAAATTTTAGAAATTCATCAATTGGACTGCAAAGGTAAGGATGATTGTGACTATTGTGCAAATCGTGCTTTGATCATTTGGCATTTGCTTACCTTTCGGCCCTTAAATAACTATTCGGTCTCTGCGCTCGCCTCTCGGCTGCGTTGGACCGTCCCTGTGACTATGATTAGTAGCTTGAGTTAAAACACAAAAAAAGCTAAATTGACATTTCTGACTGCCGTTGTGCTTATTCTGGCCGGAGCTGTGGCTGGCATCATCAATACCTTAGCTGGAAACGGCTCTGCGGTCACGCTGACCGTGCTGGTATCGATGGGTTTGCCGGCGAATGTGGCTAATGGCACAAATCGCATCGGTGTGCTTTCGCAGAGTTTTACCGGCTGGTATACCTTCTATAAAAACGGCTTGTGGGACGCTAAAGCCGCGAAATGGCTGATTCCAGTGACGATCATCGGTGCATTGACCGGGACTCTGTTGGCTGTAGAGATCTCTGAAGCCTTGCTACATCCGATTTTGGGTACTTTGATGGCCTTGCTGCTGCTGCAAACACTGCTCAATCCCAAGCAATGGCTGCAAGCCCAAAAGGAGAAAATTGATCAGGGTCCTACCTGGCTGAAGCTGTTGATGTTTTTCTGCGTAGGCTTTTACGGCGGTTTTATTCAGGCGGGTGTTGGAGTTTTGCTACTTTCTGCTTTGGTAATGGGCATTGGTTATGATCTGAAGATGGCAAATGGTTTGAAAATCGGTATTGTGGCTTTGTATACGATCCCGGTTTTGGCCCTTTTTGTCTATCATCAACAAGTCGATTGGATGCTGGGTATATTGTTGGCCATAGGCCAGTCATTCGGTGCCTGGCTGGCTGCTCGCTTCGCTTTGAAGCAGAAGAATGCAGTAGTATGGATTCGCCGCTTACTGATCACTGTGCTGATATTTGGGATGATGAAGTTTTTCCATTTGTGGGAGTTTTTTGTTGGGGGGGGCTAAAAGCTGTTGGAAGACGATCCGCTTGGCCAAGGTTTTACTTGGCTCTTATTGCATGCCAGATTGGCGCAGAAGACTACTGTGCATTGAATTTGGATTTGCGCCGGGTTTAGGGCAATCTTTTGTGCTCATTCTCCACTTTTTGCTATCCAACTCTGCTCTGCTCTTTAAGGAGAAACGAGCTGGATTGGTAAATACCAGTGATAACTCAAAGACTCCCTGCGTGTTGTGTTGAGGAACGGCTCCGTCATTGAGGTCGTAACTGGCGGCTATTTGTAAGTCGAAGGGGCCAGTCTTTCCGTTTATTCCTGCCATAAATCCCCAAGCGCCAATGTGAGCTTCATCTAAGAATGTTCTATGTTGACGATATGTTCCAATGAATCCGAAGTTGCTGGAAAGGTTTAGACCAATTGCCAGATTCTGTAAGTTGGCAGACCGATCAAACTTAAAGTGAGGCTCCAGGTTGATAGGAATGACAAAGTTTTGCCCTTTTGGGTGAAATGGGATGAACAACTCGCCATGGATCGTCAGTCGTTTGTAGAGGTCTGCATCACTTCTGTTGGGGCCGTTAGATAATGCTACTGTAGCTCGTTTCATGTGATTGAGCGAGAACCCGATGTCACCGCTAATTCTCTTCATCAGGCTGAAGACCAGCATTGCCCCAAAATCTACACCGTGGCCAACTACTGGTAATTCTGCCGGGCTAACAGCAGTGCTTTCATAGTAGATGCCATAGATGGGATGTAACTCATCAGAAAACGTCAAGGCGTCCCAATTGATGTTAGTAGTAATACGAGAAAACTTTCCGCCGGTATAAAGACTGACTCTATCTTCGAACAACATGATACGAACAGCAGTTCCGAATCCAATATTCAGACTACGAAGATTACCTTCACCCTCAACATCATTGTTGATATGCATACCGAAGGCGGGCACAGCCGGCCAATTTAAACCGAGATCACTACTTAATGAGGTAGAGGTTGACTGGTAGGCTGGATTGATGCCAGACCACTGATTGCGATACAAAGTAGATAGTCGCAATCCGCTTTGCTCAGCAAGACAAGCGGGATTGAGGTGTACTCGATTCACGAGATATTGCGAATAGGTGAAGTCTTGGGAACAGCAATGAAGACTTACGACTAGACACAGAAAGAATGATGATAAGACCTGTTTCATACTGTTATCTGATTAGGTGAATGTGCCCTGTTTTTTGACCTTTGCCGATTCCTGGCCAGGGTCTTCCATTTTCAAAAGTGGCCTCAATTTTCCATACGTACACTCCCTGGGCTTGAGGTGTGCCGTTGAAACTACCATCCCATCCTATCTCTAAGTCATTGGATTCAAAGAGTTTATCTCCCCATTGGGAGAAGACTTCCAACTTGTATTTTTCAATACCGATACCCTTCGGCTTGAATGTACTTACTTCATCGTTTGCAGAGTTTGGTTGCATAGCATTCGGGATCCAAAGTCTGCCAAGGAATGAAGGGTAAATATTGATACTATAGACATCTGGACAAATGCCATTCGAAACCGTCAGAGTAACATTGAAGCCATTGCCCAAGTGGTTTTCATAGTATTGGTGTATAGGATTTTCTTCAAATGAAGTATTTCCATCCCCAAAATCCCATTCATAGGAATCCTCCATAGTTGATTGGTTGAAGAAATGAATCTGTGCTGGCGCATTGAGAGAATCGGGCTCCGACCAGTCGAAGAGCGCTGTGGGGGTTGAGAATACCTCAAGAGCAGCTCCCTGCATTTGCAAAGTATCAGCGCAGAGATTCTCGTAGGAGGCAACTAGCACCGGTGAATAGCTTCCAGCCGCAAAAGTTGAAGTGGGTGATTGTTCGTACGAGTCAAAGAACCCATCTCCGTCAAGATCCCAATGATAATCTGTAGCGCTTGTAGTTTGGTTGTCGAAAAGGACTTCGAGGGGCTCACAATCTCCATCAGCAACTAGTGAGAACTCAAGATTCGGATTGGGATAGATTTCGATGCCTGCAAGCTGTTGTAGAGTATCTACGCAACCAAATTCACTGACGATGGACAATGTAACATCGTAGACTCCGGCATTTGGGTATTCGTAGATAGGATTAGTGATTTCACTGCTTCCTAAGCCATCTCCAAAATCCCACTGAGACTGCATTCCATATGTTGAAAGATTGAAGAATACAATGCTGGAATCTGCGCAACTTAGATTTTGATCAATTGTGAAGTCTGCAACTACGGCAGGGTGAACAAGCACTGTATCAATAGATGTGAGCGTATCCCAGCACTCCTGCTGGTTATCGACAATCAATTGAAGCGTGTAGGTTCCAGCGCTGGTGTATGTATAGGAGCAGGTGTCTTCATTACAGCTTGCATTGTTTTGTCCAAAAGACCACTGAACTCCAGTACTATTTTCGGAGCTGTTAATCACATCCAAGGTCCAGTCTTCGCAACCTTCAGTGTCGCTTACCTGCCAGTTAGCTTGTGGTTGATCCAAAACTGCTACGGGTCCAAGTTCCAGCGTATCTGTACATTGGTTAGCTGAAGTGACAATCAATTTAATCTCGTATTCTCCTTGTTCTTCATAGCTATGAGAAACTGTGGCTTCATCCGGACCATTGATGATGGTTCCATCACCTAATATCCACTCATAGTTGAGAGCGTCAATGGACTGTGAGCTTAGAAATACATCAACAGGACTGCAGAGGCCTGAGGTAATAAGGTCACCTTCTGCTGATATTGCGGGAAAGATCACGATTGGGGCTGTGCTTGTAAATGTATCGGCGCATAGGTCTAGGTAATTTGCTATTAGGGAAACGGAATATTCTCCGGCGTTGTAGTAGGCATGCCGGGGTGATTCATCCACAGAAGAAAAACCATCCCCAAAGTCCCACAAATACGAAGTGGCAAATTGTGAGTTATTTGCAAAGGTGATTTCTTGAAACTGACAAGCAGAACTTTCTCCTGTGAAAGCCGCTTCGGGCAGTGGGTGCACTGTGACAGTTGTTTCTACTTCATCCCAACATTGGTAGGTATTTAGGGCATGGAGTGTGACGGTATAAGTACCTGTATCAGTAAACTCATGTGTCGGATTAGCTGCAGTGATAGAATCGAGTTCTCCGAAGTCCCAGTAGAAACCATCAGCACCTGTGCTGAGGTTCTCGAAACTAAAGCTAGCAGGGGCTCCACATGCCATCTCCTGATCAACAGCAAAATCTGCCACTGGTTGGGGGTACAAAAGTATATGCTCGATGGCGGTGTCCTGGCAGCCGACTTGATCGGAAACTATCAATTGGATCAAGATGTCAGTCAATGTATCAACAGGAGTGTAGGTGACTGTGGGACTGTCCTCAGTGCTGCCTTCACCATTTCCGAAGTCCCAATTATAGTATTGTTCGTTTTGAGATTCATTTGTGAAACTAACTTCGAGTGGACTACAGCCATCCAGTGGTTGGACAGTGAAGGCGGATTGGGGGCGGGGTAAAATTTCAATAGTAGAGCCTTCTGTAGCCGGACATCCTTGCAGTGAAGAATAGACGGTAAGCGAAATATCATAAGAGCCTGGAACAGCGTAATGGTGCTGTGGTTCCGCTAGACTAGAGCTATCTCCATCCCCAAAGTCCCAGTGATAAGCTGAGATGTTTGCTCCTCCAAATGAGCTAAAGCCAACCGCTGCTCCTTCACATGATTGGTCGGTGACCTCGATTCCGGACAATATAGGCTGTGGCAAGACATCAATGTCTTGATATGCAGTATCGTAAGCGCAACCATTTGTCGCCACCAGACTAATTTCGTAAGGTCCTGGATCAGTGAATGTGTGTGTTGGATTTGCCTCATCAGAGGTGTTCCCATCCCCAAAGTCCCAATCGAGAAAGTATCCTTCGGTGGAGTAATCCTCAAAGTTGACGGTTAACGGTGCGCAGCCTTCAATGGTATCTGTAAAAAAGAAGGCGTTAACATCGTTTGGCAGCACAAGTATATCGAAAGATCCGGTATCAGTATCGCAATCATTGGTGGCACTGATGGTTACTGTAAATGTGGTTTCAAGGCTATCGGTGTAAAATGGGTGGCAAAGCGTATCTGGCTCTTCAGTGAAGACCAAGCCACTTCCGTCACCAAAATCCCAAATGTATGATTCAGGATTCCCAACAGAAACATTGTTGAAACAAAGTGGTGTACCCGAACAGATATCGTCAAGACTCGGTCCAAAGGCTACCTGAGGACTTGGAGCCACATGGATAGGTTCAAGAATTGTTTGTTCACCACAGGGATTGCTAATACTTAGGGAGCTAAGGAATATTGTGTCAGAGATGATATAGTCTCCTTGGTAGGTATAGGACAAATTAATGCCATTTACTTCGTAGTCTGTTCCAGGCATTACATGAGCCAAAATGGTGTCGCTTCGAATAATAATCGAGTCTCCATTGCCGAGAGACCAGGTATATTCTGCTTCTGCACCAAAGGAGTTGCTGGTGTTAAGAAACTCGACGCTAAAGGGTGTGCATTGAAATTCGCTTGTGTCAGCGTCGTGTGTATATCCTGCTAGTGGTGGATTGGTAATAAAGATTGGTCGCGTTTGAAATTCGGTGCAGCCTAGATTTGTTTCGATAGTGAGCGTGATGTCGAAATTGCCAAATTCCGTATAAGTATGAGAAGGATCGCAATCCTCAGAAAGTGTGCCATCTCCAAAGTCCCAAAGGCAGCTTGTCCCTGAGTCCCCTTCAACACTAAACTCAAGCAACTGATTGATACAAGCAATACTGTCTACGCCGAATCCAAATTCTCCGATTCCTTCAACATAGATTTCTACTTCTGTGGTATCACGGCACAGACTATCGGAAACATAGATGTATTGAACATTGAAGGTTCCTGCACTAGTAGGGGAAAATAACCCGGATGTAGACACATTTTCTCCAATCCAGACTCCATCAGGGGAGTAAGATCCAGTTAATTGGAGGTCATTCCAGTTCAGGCACATATCTTCGTCGTTTGCATCTACGCTAGGTACAGGATTGACATTGATGGTACGATAATCAGTTTGCAGACAGGTGCCGCTACCGACTGAGAGTACGATCAAATTGGATCCTACATTGGCCTGTGCAGGATCGAAAAGATTGCCAACTGCGCCTGGTCCCGACCAGGTGCCACTAGGATAGGCTCCTTGTGGGTCCAGCTCGATTGCTGCTTCATTCTGGCAAAAGCTCATATTTGGTCCGGCATCGATGGGTTCAACTGGACTAACTTGAACAATCAATGTATCGCTATCTTCACAATTGTCAGCAACTACCAGATAGATTAGGGTATCTACACCAGTGGCCAAATCTACCAAGCTAGGGTTGAACTCGCCCTCAGCAGTAATGCTGGAGCCAATCCAGGAGCCTCCGGACGAAGGGCTACCAACGAGATTATAGACGGTGTCGAGGTCGCAATAGGCTTGTTCATTATTGCCAGCGTTTGCCGCCAGATCATAGACCTCAATTTCCAAAGAGGCACTGCTCTGACACTCTACCGAATTAGTGCTCTCGATAAGACTATAAGTCAACTCGTAGCTTCCCAATCCAATAGAGCTTTGATCAAACTCTCCATTAGCTGATACGCCCGGGCCTGACCAAGTACCTCCAGCAGGGGAAAAGTCGCTTAGAGTGATGATTCCCTGGTTGGTGCATACCTGAAAGTCTTCAGGTACGAGCACTTCCTGAACGGCTAATACGACTATGTCCAGCTTATTGTTGGCGGTACAGTCTCCGCCGATATCGAAATTATAGTTTAGTTCATAAGTGCCGGGTTCCAGTTCTGAAGGGTCGAATTTGTAGTTTCCAAAGACAGAGCTGACTCCCTCTCCTGACCAATCACCATCTGTAGGTTGTAGATCTATGGGTTCGTCATTCTGACATAGTGTGTCGGCGGGATAGTTTATGCCAACATTCGTATCGACAAAATCAAATAGGATCGTGCTTTCCAGTTCACCACAGTCGTTTATGGCAATAAGGGTTATTTCATAAGAGTCCGGACTATCAAAAGATACGATTGGATAGGGTTCATCTGAATTTTGGATCGAATTGATTCCAAAAGACCACTGTAAGCTTGTGAAGCTCTCTTGATTGTCGTATTCAACGTACTCTGCGAAATCGATCTGGGTTGCTTCGCAAACGGGTTCGATTCCACTTAATGTAAATGATGGTAGATCATAGACGGTCACAGTATTGCTTTCGAGCTCCACAGTACCACAATATTCGCTTTCTACTTGTAGTAGCACTTCGTATTCGCCATCATCAAGGAATTGAATTTGTGGATTCTCCGAGCTACTATCTGTGCCATCAACGAAATCCCAATCAGCACTGTTTCCTCCAATTACTGACCATTCGTAGCTAATTTCAACTCCAGAGCTGGACTGGTTGTTGAAGCTGATCTGGTCGTCCAGACACAGGCTAAAGTCTCCTCCGGTAATGGAGAAACTGACTTCTGGATCTTGATAGATAGTCAACATTTGAGTAATCGCAACAGAACCACAACCGGCACCAGAATTGACATTTGCTACAATAGCATACGGGCCTCCTTCTGTATAAAAATGAACTGGTCCCGGGTTCAGTCCTGAGCCAGACCCCTGCGGTGTTCCTCCCGCAAAATCCCAATTCACGTCCGAATCACTCACGCTGGAGGCAAAATCAATATCCGGCTCGTACACATAAACTCCAGAAGAGTCCAAACAGCCATCGACAGAATTTTCATCGAATACACCTGAGGCCGCTTCCAACACTGTTAATTCTATAGTTGCAGTTACTTCGCATGCTCCTCCTGCAAGACCAACAGTTAGGTCCAGGTCGAATACACCATCTTCCGTAAAAACCATTGTAGGCAACTCCGTATTATCGTCTCCACTTGTATAATCCCAGGAAGAAGGACTTTCAATGTCCCATTCGTAGCTGATGCCAGGACAAATAGGAATTGGACTAAGGTTGGTGCTAAGGATGCTAACAGTTTCTCCCTGGCAGATTGTGTTGTTCGCGGCATCTGTGAGGAAGCTAAGGACAATATTGTCATTTTCAACGCAGATATCTTCTTGAAAATCACTCTCTCCGCAAAAGTTCTTAGCTGTCAGCGTAATACTGTATTGACCCGGTAGGATATAATCATGATCGGGGGCGTTGACATTCAATTCTGATTCTATTGGGCTTCCATCACCGAAATCCCAGTCGTAGATCGTAGTATTCTGACAATTTTGATTGAATCCCTGCTGAGTCGTGTTTTCAATTTCTGGACTTTGGCCAGCACAAATGCTGGGTTCAGGAACAAAGCCTGCAATAGGCGGGCTATATACGATGATTGGAGAAATTGTGGCTTCACTTTCAATGCATGCACCCGTGGTAGCTATAATTGAAAATGTAAAGGCACCATCTATCGTCTCACAGGAAGAGGCTAGATACTCATGACAAATTTCAGGTGGAAGTTCGTCATGCGAGAAGGTCAGGATCTCTGTACCGTCGCCAAAATCCACAGTATATACAGTAATTGGGTCATTGTCTTCTGTGTTTGTGATTGGGAAACAAATTTCAGGTAAGCAATCGGCAGTGTTGCCAGGGTTGGCTGCGCCTACGGCCGGATTCGAAACATTGGTTACAGTTTGAGTGATACTGTTTGAACAGCCATCGGCTGTAATTGTGTAGATAATAGTGAAAATTCCATTTTCTGTATAGGTATGTTCCAGACCGGAAGGTGCTGTACTATCAGAGATGCTGCTGCCATCACCCCAATCGATACTATAGTTTGAGATCCCACTGCCATCTGATTCATCGTAAACTGAAAGTGAGAAGCTTCCTCCATCGCAGTTGGTGAAGCTCGTCAATGGGTCCGATAGGACCGGCGCAGGATACAGAACAACCGATTGACTTGAAGAGCTGGTGCAGCCTGTGACATTGTCTACAATGGTTAGGCTAATTTCATATTGATGATCACCAGAGGGATTATAGGTATGCGTGGTAGTTTGTCCTGCTCCGGATTGGCCATTCCCAAAACCCCATACATAGGAATTATTGCCTGCTGTAGCGGCTGTAACTTGTACGGTGTTACAGTCAATTTGAAGAGAAAAGGAGGCTGAGGGAGGAACACTTCCTTCTGGTGCAGTCTCAGGACATTGCGCAGATAGCTCCGTATATATTAGCGCAAAAACAGTTGCCAGTAGTACTAGCCTAATAGGAAAAAGCATCTCATTATTTGTTATGTCGATAGTAGCGAATTAGATATAACCATTATTTTAACCTGCCATGCAGGCATAAGCTATTAGGTAGCAATAATGATTGTCTAATCAGATAACTATCAGATAGTTATGCAAGGCCTTCCGCAAACTGAAGAAGGCAAAATAGATGTGTTTCCTAAAGGAACAGGCTTAGTGTGGCTTTGATGTGCGCAGTGCCAGCTCTTATCTGCCCAGAATGTACCATTTATTAAAGGCATGAAAAGAGCCGCCCGCTCCCAAAAGCAAAGATATAGTAAATGACGACAAATTATAATGGAAATATTGTAACATGCTAAAAAATATTACCGGCAGTCGCATTTTGTACAAGGGTGGATTTAGACGGATGCCAGGCCTTGCGCGAAGGAGAGACAGTGATCAATAGCCCCGGCTGAAGCGGAACGAAGCCCTGGTATGCTGTGGTGACTGCAAGCTAGTGGAGGCACGGAGCCTGCGGAGTGACTACAATAGCGCGGCAGGAACAAGCAGACAAGGGCTGAGTATTAGCGGAAGACGGGACGGGTGGTGCCACGGGCAGGTCTGCATCGCTCCTAAAAATTGAATATTGGCTTCATACAATGAGCCTATACATCTGATGGATCATTTGGACGTGGATAAACCTTCGTTTGTGAAGAAGTTTTCAAAGTGACTGAATAGTGAATCTCCTCATTAGGGAAGTGGTTGGGGTATTTAGTGAGCCAGCAGTTTTTATTTGCCTTCCAAGGGTCCCTAGGATACTTTTTTGGAAAATGTGATGCAAAATTGCTGCAATTTGCTCTTGATCAACAGGTATTTTCATCTTAAAGCCGGAAATTGGGCACCGTTGTTTCAGCTTAATGAGAGTTAGAAAAGGCTAAATTGCCCCATCATGAAAAAAATAGGACTCATTTCAGATACCCACAGCTTCATGGACGATCGTATTCTGCATTATTTGCGGGAGGTCGACGAGATATGGCATGCAGGTGATATCGGACAGTATAGCGTGATAGAGAAATTGAGGAGTCTGGACAAGCCCATGAAGGTTGTTTACGGAAACATAGACGATCGGAAGGCCCAGGAAGAGTTTCCTGAGGATTTGCGCTTTGATTGTGAGGGAGTAGACGTGTTTATCACGCATATCGGTGGTTATCCTGGTCGCTACAACAGAAGGGTGTTTGACATCTTCTGTAAGAATCCTCCGAAGCTGTTTATTTGCGGTCATTCCCACATTCTGAAGGTGATGCGAGATCAGAAGTTTGGTTTCATGCACATGAATCCCGGTGCATGCGGGCATGCGGGCTTTCACAAAATGCGTACCCTATTGCGCTTCAATGTTGCAGAGGGCAAATTGAGTGATCTGGAGGCAATTGAATTGGGTATTCGAGGTAGAGGAGAGAATATTCCAGAAATGACAGAAGCCGATGATGAATCTATGCATTGATTTGGGCAATACCCGGGCAAAGCTGGGATACTTCTATGGCGATCAGCTTGTGAGATTGGAGCGTTGTGAAGAACTGACTCCTGAGGTACTTCAGGAAAAGATTGATCATTATCAAATCGCAGCTTGCATTTTGTCTTCGGTGGTTGATCATCCAGCGGAATTGGAAACTGTGATGCAGAAATGTCATCAGTCGGTAAAATTGAGCCACAAAACTCCGATTCCGGTAACAAATCTCTATTTGACACCCGAAACCCTGGGAAGAGATCGTTTAGCTTCTGTGATTGGGGCTAATCATATCTATCCGGATCAAAACGTGCTGGTCATTGATGCGGGGACTTGTATCAAGTTCGATTTCATCGATGTGGAGGCAAACTACCATGGTGGAGCGATTTCACCCGGTATTTGGATGCGTCTGCAGGCTATGAACCATTTTACTGACAAATTGCCGATGATTCCTGTCGAAGAGGACTTTCCGCTGATTGGAAACTCAACTAAGACAAGCCTACAAAGCGGTGCTCTTTCAGGCGCCGTTGCTGAGTTGAACGGAATCATTGCGGAATACAAGGAACGCTTTGGCAATGTGCTGGTGTTGCTGACCGGTGGGGACGCCACATTCTTTGAATCTAAGCTCAAAAATGAGATATTTGCGGTTCCAAATCTTGTGCTGACCGGGCTAAATAAAATTCTCAATTTCAATGCGAAACCCCTTTCTTAACTGTTTACTGGGATTGCTGTGCATGCTCTTGGTGCAGCCAGCTGCCTTTGGGCAAATCTATCAGGTAAACTCACCTTACTCTTATCACGGTTGGGGTACGATGGCACCGACTCAGCAAGCATTTAACAGGTCAATGGCGGGAATTTCAGAGGGACTTCGATCTCCTGTACATCTGAATGTGGAGAATCCTGCGTCCTATTCGAGCTTGCGGTTTTCGACTTTTGAGACTGCTGTACATGGTCAAGGTTTGTGGTTGAGCGATCTGGACAGCACCTATCGATCTGGTAGTGCTTCTATATCCTATATTAACCTCGGTTTTCCTGCAGGAAAGCATGCTGGACTGAGTTTCGGACTGATGCCCTTCTCTGACATCAGCTACGATGTCCTGGATACTCGCTACAACGAGGGCTTGCAGGCCGATGAGCAGTTTCAGTTTCTAGGCACCGGAGAAGTGTATCGAACCTATGTAGGAGCTGCAGGACGATATAAGGGTTTTGCTTTGGGTTTCAACTTCAACTACTTGTTTGGAACCTACAACAGGAGAGCGATCTCCTTCTTCGAGGATAACCTGGTCGATTTTGGAAGCCGGCATAGCGAGATTTATGTAATAGGTGACATAATGTGGGACTTTGGGGCCCAGTACGGCTTCAAAGTAAAGGAACGGACTTATCTTACTGCCGGTATCAGCGGTAGGGGAAACTCAGATATCAAAACGACCAGAGACAAGTATTTCTTTCGCAGGCAGGATAATGGATTCCCGATTGATACGATCAGCAGAGAGCTTGGAACTGAAGGCAGTATGGTATTACCGGCCCAGCTGGGTATCGGCATAAACTATGAAAGAAGGAACTATTGGCTGGTTGGTATTGATGTACAAACGACATCCTGGGACCAATTTGAGTTATTTGGGCAAAAAGATGTCACTTTGAAATCCAATACCCGTATTTCTATTGGGGGCAATGTAACCCCTGATCCCCTGGCAATCAAGGGTCTTGCTAAAAAGATCAACTATCGCTTTGGGGCTTATTACGATACAGGTCATCTGGAAATCAATAATCAGAGAATCAATGAGTTCGGTTTGAGCTTTGGTCTGGGAATTCCGATGCGGCCAGTTGCCAGAACGGCCTTGTATTCAAGGTTAAACCTTTCTTTCGAGATCGGTCAAAGAGGCACCAGTAAGGATGAGCTGATACGTGAAAGCTTCTTCCGAACAACCATGGGCGTTAACTTTAATGACCTCTGGTTTATCAAGCGAAAATTTGACTAATAAAAATATAGAACATGACTAAGCTACCAAAAATTTCCGCTGTCGCTTTGCTGGCGATGGTATTGATGATCCTGGGGGCAGGTGTAGCAAATGCCCAGGAAGCGGGTTGTCCCAAATTCCTGGATCCTGCCAATGAAGGAGAGTGTCTAACACAGTATTCTCTGTTTTACGAGTTTTACAAGCAGGATAACTATGCTGATGCGATGAAACACTGGCGATATGTTTATGCGAATGCACCTGGATTGCGTAAGACCACTTATACCGCAGGTGAGAAAATGTTTACCAAGTTTCGTAAAGAGGCTGAAGATCCAGCAGTAAAAGAAGCCTACCTGGATTCGATCTTACAGATTTATGATGCAAGAGCGAAATGCTACCCTAAGGACGAAGGAATGTTGAAGGGAAAAACAGCCCGTCAGTTGTACTTGCACCGAAAGGATGACAACATAGCCCGAATCTACGAACTCACTGAAGAGTCAATGGCAATAAGAGGTAATGAGACAGAGTACTACCTGCTTGTACCTTACTACCTGATGAACATTGAGAAGTACAATGCCAAGGAAATCGACGAGAAAGGACTGATCGAGATCTATGACAAGATAAAGACCATCGTAGACTGGAATTTGGAAAACAACGAAAAGAAGAAGCAGAAGTACCAGGATGCAATTGACAGCATTACACCTACTCACGAAGGCGTAGTGGACCAGTCGATCAAGAACGAGATTCAGGATTGCCCATCGGCGAAGAGTTACTATGAACCGAAGTTCCGTGAAACGCCGGATGACATCAGCCTGCTAAAGAAGATCTACGGTACCTTCATCAAGATGGACTGTACGGATGATCCATTGTTCCTTGAAGTGGCTGAGCGATACAATACTCTGGAGCCTTCTGTGAAGAAGTGCCGTTACCTGGCGGGTGCATACTATAAGCAAGGCAATGAAGCTAAGGCTTTTGAACTCTTCAACAGTGGTCTGAATCAAGCAACTGATCCTGAAGACAAGGCAGACATCTACTGGAGTATGGCTAAGATTGAGCGCTATGACAAGAAAGACTTTGGCACCGCAAGAAAATATGCAAAGTTAGCAGCCGAGAATCGTCCAGGTTGGGGTAAGCCATACATGTTTATCGGTGAGATGTACGCAGCCAGTGGAGCAAGATGTAAAGCTAGCAACGAGTTTCTGGGATGGGCTGTGAGCTGGGTCGCAGTAGACATGTTTGCAAAAGCTAAGAAGATTGACCCTTCAGTTACGGATAAGGCAAACAAAATGATCGGTAAATACGCTGCTTACTTCCCTGAAAGAGAAGTACTGTTCCAGAGAGATATGGCAGAAGGTTCTTCCTACACTGTGGGATGCTGGATTGGCGCAACGACAACAGTGCGAGCCAAGAAATAAGACCGGATTAATTTCTGTCTTGGAAGACAACTAAATCGAACAAACGAGGACGACCACTTTTTCAGTGGTCGTCTTTTTTTTATTTTGAGCCTCATGTACAAGCCCTTTCTAAGCTTCTTGCTGTGTTGCTTTCTGCTTTCCTGCGAGAATAGCCTTGATCAATTGCAGAATATCAATGGCGAGGTAGAAACCGCCGTCGAAACCTCCCGTGATGTGGAGGTATTGTATACAGAGCGGGCACAAGTGAAGGCCAAGTTACTTGCGCCAACATTACTGCGCTACAAAACCAAGGAGCCTTATATAGAGTTTCCGGATGGAGTGGAGATGAAGTTCTTTGATGATAATATGAAAGTGAAGAGTCAGCTAAAGGCTGACTACGGAATAAAACATGAAAAGAGCAAGGAGATTCTCGTTAAAGGAAATGTGGTGATTCTAAACCCACGAGGGGAGAAGTTAGAAACCAATGAAGTCATCTATAAGGAGGATAAGAAACTGGTTCAATCCAACAAACCAGTCAAAATCACTACGGCTCGGGACATCATATACGGGGACGGAATGGAAGCGAGAGAGGAGGAGGAGTTTTCCGTTTGGCGGGTCACTAACCCAACGGGTCGAAGCAAATACTCTGATGATGAGTTTAGATAATACCCAAGAAAAAAGCCGATGCTCGGTAATCGAGCATCGGCTTTTTCTTTTAGATCTAAGAACTTGTCTTAGGGACAGCGAATCAATAAATGTCCATTTTGACTTGCTAGAAATGCTTTATCCATCGTTATTTTTCTCCACCAGCCAACAAGGATGCTGTCAAAAAATGCCTCGTCTAAATCATTTCCAGCGACGTCAAAATCGGACAGTTATTGATTCCCTATCCCTTAGTTGTTTGGAGTAGCTTTGATTTCCTCAATTACTTCCTCTTCAACAACAGTCTTTACCATTTTCACTTTGTTCTGATCTTCAACATTGTCTTCAACTTTCTCTACTGTCTTAACAGCGCCAGCTGACTTGCTGCAAGACGATCCTGCGGTTTTAGTACCAGCTTTGCTTTTACAACAAGCTTTCTTAGCACCACCAGCTGTAGTAGCGGCAGTTTTGCTACATGCTTTTCCACTAGCAGCTGCAGTCTTACTACAGGTCTTTCCAGCAGCAGCACTCTTGCTACAAGTCTTACCGGCAGCGGCACTCTTACTACAAGTTTTACCAGCAGCGGCAGTCTTAGACTTGCTACAAGTCTTACCAGCAGCAGCTGATTTGCTACATGCCTTCTTAGCAGGAGTAGCAGTCTCTACTGCTTCAACAGCCTTATCAACCGCTTCAGTAGCAGCTTCTACAGCCTCTTTTACAGGCTCAGCCATTGTGTCTACTGACTGCGCAAATGCGAAGCTTGTCACAAAGGCAAACAGCATCAAAAAAAATAGTTTTTTCATCGTATGAAATTTTATGAAAGAGATTTTGCTCAAAATTATAGGAATATCCCAATGGGACAAAATCATTAACAAACTTTGGCCCTTTGTGCGACCATATTTAACACATTTCAATTGATACTGCATCTTTTGGGCATGGTCGACAGCATTAGACGGGGCTAAAGCACAAAGGATTAGTCCAGTAAATAGACGTTTTTTTGTTAAACTCGGCGATTCTGACAGCGAATTCCATGCCGCAAACCCACCAAAAATGCAATTGACCCGAAGCATTAGTTTACAACAAAGCGTTGCTTATATGTCTTACCCTGCTGATTTACGGTAATTTGATAAACTCCGGGGCTAAAAGTATTAATGTTTAGTCTTCCTGAAGCAGACATACCGTTCATTTGTCGCAACAATCTTCCCTGCACATCGGTAATTGTCACATTCACCCTACCTGAAAAAGGGCTTTGGTACTGTAACACATCCTGAACCGGATTCGGATACAACTGTAGATTCTGGCTTGCTAGTATTTCAGTAGAAACTGGCTCAATAGGTTCCACAGGCTCCGAAGGCTCATCCAATGAACGGAAGAAGTTCCACATTTCAACTGAAGTACTTACATCATTGCTGGAGTTCATCCAGGAATGTCCCATGCCATTTACCGTGTACAGGTGTACCGGCTGGCTGTCCTCACAATTTTCATAACGGTCAAGATCCACTGTGTAGCCGTCATTGGCAGAATCCTCCAAAGCTACCGACTCCGGACTAGCATCGCAGGCATTATTGTCAGCCCAGAAACCCACCGTTTCAGGCACACTGCTTAAGCCAAAGAGTGGAGTACCATCATAGGCGACAGTTACATCATCAGTTCCATGTATATGCAGAACAGCGACACTTCGACCCGGATCGCAAGAATCCAGAACAGTGTTGGCCATGCAGCCAGACTGCGAAGCCACAGCTTTAATGACGTCATTCCATTCACATGCCAGCCGATGCGACATGATACCGCCCATAGAATATCCACAAGAGAAAATGCGATCCTCATCGATATCATATTCATCTCCTATGGATTCCAATATTGCCGCCAGAAATCCGAAATCATCAACCGTAGTATTAAGCGGTGTACCGCTATTCCAGGCCGTACCACCAAAGGACCCAAGCGCATCAGGATACACCGCAATGAAGTTTGCCGTATCAGCAATCGCATTGAAACCAGATCCCTGCATTATACCAGCTCCTGAATCACCAAGGCCATGCAGCACAAATATCAAGGGCACCTCTTCTTCACCATCATATGCTGGCGGCACATAAAAGCGGTAGTTTCTTGTCTCTCCATCGTGATCCATGCTCTCCTGAATCACTTGTGCTGCAGACAGCTGCCAGAGCAGCAATAAGCTGGACAAGCAAAGCAGATGTATGTAAATTTTCATTTTTGTTTGAGTTTGTGTTTTTAGCTGAGGAAAGATAATAATCTTTAGGCACCCCTCAATACAGGAGACTGAACAAAGCCTCGCAAGCTCCAAAATGCATAAGTCAGGACATTCTTGCGGCGCAGTTGTCCACAATGTTGATAAACTCTGTGGATAAAGGGTGAGCAAGCCTGGCATAAACGAATGTTGAAAAACCAATAGGAAATTCATATGTTGCTATCAGTGAGAGCTAACCAAAAAGAAACCACCATGCGCAACCTATGTATCCTTTATCTTTTTTTCTGGGCTTCTGCGGCTACCTTAGTAGCACAGGTAGTAGACGAACATATCAAAGTTGATCAATTCGGTTATCGACCCTCAGCCTCAAAAGTAGCGATAGTGGCAAATCCCATTGTGGGATTCAATGCGGGAGACAGCTTTGCACCGGGTACCAACTATGAAATTCGAAACGCATTCGATGGCAGTCTCGCCTACACGGCAAGCATACAGGCCTGGAAATCCGGGCAGACACATGATCAGTCTGGTGATCAGGTTTGGTGGGTCGACTTTTCAGGGCTCAGCACTCCAGGAGAATATTATGTTTATGATGTTCAGAACGATGTAAGATCTCATCAGTTTGCCATTGGAGAAGACGTCTATCAAAATGTACTGAGGCAAGCACTTCGATCTTTCTATTACCAGCGATGTGGAACGGCTAAAGTCAATCCTTATGCCGAATCTCCTTGGACAGATTCTGCATGTCATCTGGGGGCTCTTCAGGACACTGATTGTAGACTGGCTACGAATCCAGGCGATGCAAGTAGTTCTCGGGATTTATCTGGTGGCTGGCATGATGCGGGTGACTACAATAAGTATGTCAATTTTAGCTACTTGCCTGTGCATCAGTTGTTGCATGCTTATGAAGAGAATCCGGCGGCATTTACGGATGATTTGGACATTCCAGAAAGTGGAAATGGGGTGCCGGATATTCTAGATGAAGTAAAGTGGGAACTGGATTGGCTGTTGAAAATGCAATTGCCAGATGGATCAGTGTTGACGAAGGTTTCGGTTCCACAATATGAAGCCGCAAGTCCGCCCTCCGCAGATGCAGCTCCGCGCCGCTATGGGGAAGCAAGCTCCTCAAGTACTCGAAGTTTCTGTAGTATGATGGCGCATGCTGCCACGGTTTTCTCAGCCAGTGGAGATGCGAATATGCAGGCCTATGGAGCAAGTTTGCTTGTGGCTTCTCAGAATGCCTGGAACTGGTTGCAGAACAATACTGCTTACTCTTATTATGGCAATGCAGGATTTGCCAGTGCCAACCCAGAGGTGAGTACTTACGATCAGGATGCGATGCTCATCGGTGCTTCGGCTTATCTTTATGCAGCCACAGGCGATTCCCAGTACCGCTCCTACTTCGATTCCCGATATGAGGAGATGCATGCTTTACAGTGGAACTACTGGTACACCTTCGAGTCGCTCTATCAAGACGCTTTGCTCTATTACACAAAACTGCCCGGGGCTAGCAGTAATGTAGTGGCGGCAATAGAAGCAAGCATCACCGCATCCACAAATGGAGGCAATCAGGAGCAACTGGTAAGTTGGAATGCCGAAACGGACGCCTATCGCTCTTTTATTGAAAGCCATCACTACGGATGGGGAAGCAATCGGGTCAAAAGCAACAATGGGAATATCATGCAAAACATGCTGGTCTATGATATTGATGCGGCTAATGCTGCTGCTTATGCCGATGCTTCTGAGCAGTATATCCACTACATGCATGGGACAAACCCACTAGGGCTCTGTATGCTCACTAATATGGGCGCACACAATTGCGAAAACAGCTTAACAGAGATATACCACGGATGGTTTTGGGATGGCACAGATTACGATAGTGCATCAACCTCCCTTTATGGCCCGGCACCAGGCATTTTGAGTGGAGGATGCAATGCCAACTTTGCTCCCGATCCTTCCTACTCCGGCCCTGTTTTAGATCCACCGATGAATCAGCCGGAGCAGAAGAGTTATCGCGACTGGAATACAAGCTGGCCAGAAAATAGCTGGGAGGTAACCGAAAATTCGATCACTTATCAGGCAGCCTATATCAAGTTATTATCAAAGTTTGTTGGAGCCTCTGATCGCTTGGCCGTCTCTGCTCGCTGTTTGCTTGAAGGTCCATATGTAGCCAATGGAAACATGGCATCCGCATTGGTAAGCAACGACCTGCTGCCGGAAGCACAGCCCTTCGGCCTTGCTCCCTGGAACTATGCTGGCTTGGAAACAAGCTCCAACATTCCGGTTACCACAATCGACTGGGTGCTGCTTGAAGTCTGGGACAGCAACAATATCGTGCTTGAAAGACAGGCGGTTTTGCTGGAGGTAGATGGCGGCATCAAGGCCGTAAATGGAGATAGTGAGATTCGCTTTCAACTGCCTGCTTCGGCAAACTACCGGCTAGCCTTACGAAGCAGAAACCATCTGGATGTGGTAACTCCACTGCAATCCGATTTGAATAATAGCCTGATCGACTTCAGCGATCCCGTAGTAGTAAGTGGAGGGGCTGCCCAACTGAAACAAAGTGGCGACGGTAGCTATTACTGCCGCGCCGGAGACTTTGATGCATCAGGGGTAAACAGCTTTATGGACTTCAATAGCTACCTTGGTGATAGCAGTGTCATATTGGAGTACCACAACAATGACGTAAATCTGGACGGTCATGTAAGTGTTGCCGATTTCAATTTGTATAAAGGCAATTATGCCGCAATGTCACTTTCCGCGCTGCGCTACTAGTGCAACGCAAACGAAGTCCGCAACACCTTTAAGGGCTTCTATTTCTGTCATCCTTCGTTGCTCGTCGGTCGCGTAGCTAAGGCTATGCTTCATCCTCGCGCCTCGTCTGACAAAAAGATAAGCTCC
>JAHDEE010000396.1 GCA_020629005.1 Chitinophagales bacterium | reverse complement strand
TCTATGATAATTTTACGCAACCAGGCACCTATCGATTTAGCTATACGATTGACAGAGATAGATGAAAACGGCCAGCAAAACAGTGGTGAAGCACCTGTACCGAACGTGATTGTGAATCTGTACCAAGACAGCAACCTGGATGGGATACCTGATGGTCCTGCAATCAATAGCACCTCCACTAATGCTGCGGGTTATTATCTGTTTCCGAACCTGGCGGCAGGCGCCTATGTAGTCGAATTTGACATTAGTCCAGTGGCAGGTCCATACGGTTTCACCCAGACGGACGCTGGACCGGATGGTAGCGATAGCGATGCGAACTCCAATGGATACACAGGCACGATAATTCTAGCAGACGGTATCGACAACCTAACAGTTGATGCAGGTATTAACGAGAATTGTCCAAATGTTCAATGTGTATTTATTCAAGGCACGAAGGATTAGCGCGTAGCTTTCAAAGCACATATTTCAGCTTGCGAAATTTTGATGCCTGCCTTTTTTGGACTTTCTTGTCAGTCTATTTACAATTCGGTCCAGCAAGCACCGCTAGTGCCCGAGCACAAAGGGATTGACTTCAACGAAAATGAAGCTCTGATGCCGCTAATTAGATTTACGCCCGCCTTGAAACGTTTTTTTCCTGAACTTAAGGAGATGGAAACGGAGGCAAAGGATGTCCGCGAGGCCATGTCTTTGGTCGATGCGAAGTATCCTGGTTTGATTGCCTACATACTGGACGAACAAGGGCAGCTTAGAAAGCACGTCAATATTTTTGTAGGTGAAGACATGATCGCAGATCGACTAAATCTTAGCGATCAGCTTCAGCCTAAAGATATTGTATCCGTGATTCAGGCGCTTAGCGGGGGATAAGGGATTCTGCTTGATGCTGGGCCCGATCGCATAAAACGGGCAACGATGAAATTAATTCTTGGTACGAGAAAAGGGCTAATCATTTACAACAAGTCTGGCAACTCCTGGGTCTATGAAACCGATCATTTTCAGGCCATACCAGTAAGTATGTTCTTTGTAGATCAAGTCACTGGGGCCTGGTGGGCGGGATTGAGCCACGGGCATTGGGGTGAAAAATTGCATCGTTCGATGGATCAAGGCAAAAGCTGGGAAGAAGTGGCAGCCCCTGAGTATCCTGAAGGTTCTGAGATAAAGGAAGGTAAACCGGCCAAGTTGAATTTGATGTGGGCTATGCAGCGGGCTGGTGAAAAACTATTTATAGGCACAGAGCCAGGCGGCTTGTTTGAAAGCCGTGACGATGGAAAAAGCTGGACACTTTGTACAGATCTTTGGAACGATCCGAACAGACAAAGCAAGTGGTTCGGCGGCGGTTACGATAATCCGGCAATCCATTCTATAGAAGTGGATCCCCGTGATCCGAATCACCTCTATATTGGAATTAGTTGTGCAGGGGTTTACGAGAGCCATGATGCAGGTAGTACTTGGAAAGTAAAAAACAAAGGAATGAAATCAGATTTCCTTCCAAATCCAACTGCCGAGGTGGGACATGATCCGCATTTGTTGAAACTTGTTCAGGGTAATCCGGATATTCTATGGCAGCAAAATCACGGGGGAGTGTGGGTTTCAAAAGATGGGTCTGAAAACTGGATAGATGTTCGAAGCCAGGATTCTTCAATTGCCGATTTTGGATTTACTATTGCCGTCGATCATGAGAATGCAGATCGGGCCTGGGTTGTTCCCGGGATTAGCGATGAAGTGAGAGTTGCAGTAGATTTGGCACTGTGCGTTAGTCGAACCGAGGATGGAGGACAGACCTGGAAGGCATGCCGGGCAGGATTGCCCCAGCAAGCCTGTTATGATATTGTCTATCGTCATGCTTTGGATCGTCTGGAAACAAACCTTGTGTTTGGAACTACTACAGGCAATGTATTCTATTCCGAGGATGACGGTGACCAATGGAACTTGTTAAGTGCGTCTCTTCCTATGGTCAATGTAGTAAAATTGCTGGCCTAAGCCAGATACTCTCAAGGCTCGGCGGTACTTCGGGTCTGAGCATAGTGCTTTTGGCCGGAAAATTGAGCTCCGGAGAGCAGACATACAAGAGCTGCACGTGGAGTAGCCCAACACATCACGATAAAAAAAGCAAACAACCGCCTGGCCATGCTTGACTGTCTGTGGCCCCTATGCATTGTCCACATGATCAGGTTCTGCGGGTGAGTGTGGGTGCATAATAGCCCTGATGGAAATGGAAATGCAGGTGCCCTGCGCTGACTGACTGCGCCAGCTGCGGGGGCTCCCTTAAGGAGACCACGCAGCTGGATGCAGGAAGCAGCAAAGGGTGCCTGCATTGCAATGGACAGCAGGCAAATGCTATCGCGTAAGACTCCGTTTCGCTCCTAATCAAAAAACAAATTCCAATTAGTTAACTTGCAGGATTATGCCAGAGCGGGATTGAATCCACTGTGGTAGCGATATTGAAAGTTTAACTTAATACGATTCTTTGCAAAAGTTTGAAATAGTTGTCAAGACGCTGTTTGGTCTCGAAGAGGTGCTCATGAAAGAGCTGCGAGGATTAGGCGTGCAGCAAATGGAAAAATTGACGAGGGCGGTAGCCTTTGAAGGAGATAATGAATTACTGTATCGTTGCAATTTGCAGCTGCGGACGGCCATGAAAGTGCTTAAGCCGATCGAACATTTCTACTGCAGAAATGAAAAGCAGCTTTACAATAAGATCAGAGGCATCGACTGGTCGAAATATATGACAGTAGGTCAGACACTGGCTTGTGAAGGAGTTACCAGTGGGAATATTTTTCGACACAGTAAATATGTGGCCCTAAAGTCTAAGGATGCGATTGTAGATCAGTTTAGAGACGAGACGGGTCGTCGTCCTTCTGTCGATTTGGAGAATCCAGACATTCGAGTTAATATTCATATTCGTGATACTTCTTGTACGGTTTCGCTCAATAGTAGTGGGGAGGTGCTTAGTAAACGTGGATATCGGAAGCAGATGACTTTGGCGCCGATTATGGAAACTCTTGCAGCTGGTATCATTTTGATGAGTGGATGGGATGGAGAGACTGCCTTTATCGATCCTATGTGCGGGTCAGGGACTTTTCCGATTGAGGCAGCATTGATTTCGAGCAATACCCCACCTGGCTATCGAAGGGATTTTTGTTTTGAACGTTGGAAGGATTTTGATGCCAGCCTTTGGGATAGAATCAGGAAGAATGCAGATGCAGCGAAAACAAGAGTCAAGGCAAAAATTTATGCCTCAGATGCGAACTCCGATGCCTTGAAAGCCGCGCAGAACAATGCCAGACGATTTGGTCTGGGGTCTGCAATTGACTTCACTCAGCAAGACTTTCTGAATTCCGAAGCCCGCGAAGAAACCGGTTCTATTTTCATCAATCCTCCTTATGGAGAGCGTTTGCAGGATGAGCCTGAGCAGATTATTCAATTGTATAATGACATAGGTTCGACCTTGAAGCATGCTTATGAAAATCACGATGCCTGGATCATAAGTTCGAATGTCGCTGCTCTGAAAAGGGTTGGTTTAAAACCCAGCAAAAAGGTAAAGTTGATGAACGGTGCTCTGGATTGTATGTTGTATCATTTTGAACTGTACCATGGTAGCAAGAAATTTTCAAAGCAAAATTGAGCC
>JAHDEE010000395.1 GCA_020629005.1 Chitinophagales bacterium | reverse complement strand
GTTTTACCTGTCCGTATTTTCGACTCGCACCCATACCAGGATAGGCATAGAAAGGGAAATCCCAAGTTGGACTACAGAACACTTTTATCTTCGGTATCGCGATAGCTACTTAGATTCGAAAACCAGGCATTCATTGGCAGAAGAACAATACCTGCTTATATCACAGCGAGAATGTATCCTTTATGTCGAAAGGCGTAAAGAATCGTTTCTTAATTCGATGAGGTGAGGCAGTATTCTAGCCTTTGATTTATTATTGCCAACATTCAAGTGGGTATATTGTCTGAGGTTTGAATTTGTATCTACGCTTTTGCTCCAAAACTTTTGCAGCTTCCACGCAATCTTTCGAGCCACAGATCTAATGACTTGCTGGCACAATATTGTCTTAACCACTGCGCCAGGATTGGAATTGCACACAAGATTTCCTTCTTTTTCCGCCACAGACACCCACGACCAGCCAAGCAGTCGGCGCGACGGGGACGTCACGCCGGGCAACGGTGCTCGGCGGGGACCTCACCCTGGGTAAGGTGCGCGACGGGGACATCATGCCCGGAAATTCGAACTCGCAGCTGCCACGGAGTGTCTTTCTTGCCACGAGCCAGCCCGCCTGCAAAATAGCCGCGATAGAAATGGAAATGCTGGCGGCCTGGGGCCGCTGAATCGCTGTGCTGATGTAGGCTCCAAACAGAGACAGCAGCAGCGCAGCAGAGAAGCAGCGCCAGGGCGCCAGCATTGCAATGGATAGCGCGTAGCCCGTTTCTACGACCGGTTTGGTTTCGCTTCACTAAAAATGTAGATAACCGTATTCGGCCTTAGGTCTTGTGTTTAAGTTTTTGACCAGACTATTAAGGAGTTTTCGAACACTCAAATTTTGTTCAACGATTGTAGAGACGCACCGCGTGCGTCTTAGCCTGGCACAAGGAAAACAAAAACTAAAAGTTAGGAGGAGCAAAGAGCAAAGAGAAAGGATCAAAGAGCAATAAGCAAAAGTACAAGTTACTAAACACAGGTGGGGATAAACCACGTGTGTCTTAATCCTACACCAGGAAGCAAAACTAGTAAAGAAAATAACCCACACCGAGCTCGGTGTGGATTTCATCCTCGCCGCATCTTCTGGGCAAGTGTGTTGGAGGTTTGGGTTGTTTGATCCTTGCCACCGGGCTGAGACGCACGCGGTGCGTCTCTACTATGGGGTTTAGGTTTCTTACTACAAACCTCTTCGCGAGAGCAATCTTTCTCGCTGTTCTCTTTTTCTTTTTTGCTCTTTGCTCTTTGCTCATTGCTCATTGCACCTTTGCTTGATATGTCTCGGTAGGATTTGTTAGTTTTAGGGGCTAAGCACTGGCTGGCTAATTAGCCTTTAAGGCTGGCTTTGTTTCCAACAATATGGCAGCATTTCCGACAGGGTTGCGTAATGTGAAAACAAATTAGCATATTGCTTCGAAACAAAGTCAAGGTGAGAAGCATTAGGGGAATTTGTTTTATCAGCATCGTATTGCTTGCGATGGCAGGGTTGAACTGTGGTCAATCTTCCAGGCTTGCAAGAGAGCATCGCCACAATGAGTCAGCGGTTTACCAGATTGACGACAGCAGGCTGCTGAGAGATTACTATCTGCAAAGAGGCGAGCGATCCAAAGAGGAAATCTACTTTGACAAAGACGGAAGCTTCAGAATTGTTGGCTCCTTTGACGTGCAAGGGCTTTATGAGCTTAGAGGCGATATCGTGTGCCTGACCTATCCGCATACAAGTCAGAAAAGCTATTTTAAAGTGGATGGCGATACCTGCATTATCGACATGCGATCAGCGTCTGATTACTGTAGCAAATTTTGTAAACGGCCATTCTTCAAGGATCGTAGCGGAAATGTGTATGAAGGAGAATTTCCCCCTCTGAGACGCAACATCGTACCTGACAAGACGACGGAGCTGATCGCCTCAATCACGGATGAGAAGAAATTGTTTGCCTATTACAAAAAGCGTAGTCATTGTGAATTGCAGGAGTTCTATTTTCAGACTAATGGAGTGTACTACACTCGCTCGATACACAACTTTCAAGAAGGAAGCAGCAAGGGAGATTATCAGCTGAGAGATGATACGCTGTTTTTGCAGGATTGGTATTCGGCAAAAACTGCGAGCTTCCTGGTCGATGGAGACTCTTGTATCATCGATTTGCAAACCAGATATGACTTATGCAATTCAAACTGCAGGCGAGACACTTACGTCAGAGATGATGGTATGGAAGACCAAGAGTCCCATATCTCCCTGAAACGGTCCATCCGCTACCCACAGATTGCAAGCGCCAGCATGGAACTGGAAAGGGAGTTGGTAATGCTGCTGAATAGCTGCTTTGAGGCAATTGCTCAGGAAGAACTATTCCTATCAGCAAATCTCTCTGAAACTGAATTCCGCATGAAACCGTATTTTGAGATTCGAGAGCCGATAATCGAACAATTGGAGATGGCAGGTGTATCGATGAAAGTCTTCAATGCGAATGACCTAGAGGCTGGTTGGAGCCTTATTGAAATCGAAGACCTTGATTTTACAGAATCAAGCTTTCAACTGGATGCAGTTATTGAATATGATCGCAGGCTGTCTGTAAGCATTGGCTTTGAGAAGCTGAAGGGCGAATGGCAGCAAAAGCGCATGGCCTTTTCGCAGTAACACGTTTGTGATTGTAGTCACGCGTTTACACCTTTGTGCCAACATGGTTTATAATGGCGGTAGTGATTTCCTCGTTAAATTTTTTCGGAAGATGATGGCCCATTCCATGTAAGATAAGCGATCGGCAATTGGGAATGGTCTCGATGGTTTTCAGTCCATGCGCTAGCTTTACCAGCGGATCGTGAGTGCCGTGAATGACCAGGCTTGGGATTTCTAATTTCTTCAAAGCTTCAAGCCTGGAACCAGATTTGGTGACGGCATATCCGTGCTGCCTTCGAGCTTTAGGATTGTAACCCTTCTTCTGCGTGATTTCAAAATGGGCTGCCTCTAGAGTCGTTTGATCATCATACGAATAACTGCTGTCACCCTGTAGCTGGCGATTTATTGCCAGGTTCATTTTGAGTTTTCCCTTTAGGCTGCTCAGGCCTCGACTATAAAGCAGAATGCAAGAAGCAATTCGCAGCATGAATGGTAAAGGTACTCCTGTTAGTTTTGGATCGTCCATATATCCTGTAGACATCAAGGAGGTCAGCGTTTTGATTCTATCCGGATAATTGATGCAAATGCTCTGAGCAGTCATGCCACCCATAGACATGCCAATAAGATGAAACTTTTTCACTGCCAGCTTATCCATCACTTGAATGACTTGCCTGCCCAGGTCTTCCAGTGTGTATTTGTTGGGATTACCCCAGTCTTCGACCCAGGTAGAGCCTCCCGAGTCCTGAAGGTCCATTCTTATGATTCTGAAACCTGCCTGTAGTAGCGCCTCTACAAAATAGGGTGGAAAACTTAGCATGGTTTGTGCCAATCCATGAAGAAGTAGGACCACCTCCGTATCGCCGTCGGTATAATGGATATCTTCGTAGCAAATGCTGGTATCTGTAATTTGCACATATTTCAAGCCAGTGAATAATAAGCGATTGCCTGGCGCTGCAATTACCTGATCAATCAGGGCTTCAGTTTTTCTGGATATCAGG
>JAHDEE010000394.1 GCA_020629005.1 Chitinophagales bacterium | reverse complement strand
GTAGGTCGCCTGCTCCTCCCCAGGATAGGGAAATGCTTGCAACCTTATCACCTTCCCTGAGGCGTTTTGGTTTGATCATGATCTATACTTAACATTAATTACTGAGAAATAGAAAGCAGACCGGCCTGTAAGAACTAGCAGTGAATTACAAATTCATCAATGGATGAGCAGACCAAATACTTCATGCCAGGCATCCCTGCCCAGCAATGCATACATGAAGAATGCACCCATCCAACCATGCAGAATTCCTAGTACAAGCAGGTTGCTCCCACGAAGATATAAAATGGTGTAGACCAAAGCCAAAAGGAATGTACCAATAATCAGAAGTGGGAAAGGATAATGAATTGCCCCAAAGATGAAAGATTTCGGGGATCAGTTTGCATATTCATGCAAATGCTTAACTCTGTCGTTTGATCTAGATGTATGGTTAATTCTTCGCGGCGGACGGAAAGTGCAAAATAGCCCCGGGTGCAGCGGCTATGAGCCGCCCAGCAGCGCCAGTGGAGCCCACTGCGTGGTGGCTGGCCCAAAGGCCAGACGCCAGGCAGTGAGGCGGAACAAGCTGATGGGTGGTGAATAATAGCGGAACACGGGAAGGTCGATAACGCGAAGAAATTCGCTTCGCTCCAAATCATTAGTAGTAGTGATGATAATCGCATAGCACCCACTGCAATGAATGGATTAGCGCACAATTTGAAAGCTGGTTTGTATCCAAAAACGCAATGTTAAACTCGGCATTATTACAAAGGGCTTTGCGCAAATAATGCTAAATTCGAGCAAAATTTTGAAGTGGTTACAAAAATAATCTGGACCTGTTTTTTGGGGCTTTTTGGTTGGGCGCTTGTACACAATGCGTTTGATTCCAGACAGGAAAAGCTGATTCTGTTCTTGAGCAGCGATAAGCCGATCATGATGCAGGAGGACATCGATTCGATAAAGCAACTGGCGGAAAATATGAAGCTCGATTTCATGGTCAAAGCTGATTCGCTAGGACTGCCGGAGGAGATTAGGACCTTGCCCAGTATCTACTTTCAAAATGAGCAAGGAAGATCTCAGTTCTATGGTCGCTATAGCAGTATGTCGAGGCTCAGGAATTTCGTTCGTACTTCAAAGATGGTTCATCACAAAGATGCCGGCAGTCAGAAGCAGAATGTTTTGGTATGGCAAGATGGAAAGGCCGACATTATTGCACCGATCAAGATAACCAAACTGGAAGGTCGACAGCCAATTGGTTTTGATTCGCTACAATTTGTCCATAGCGCCCATCAAGCAATCGCATCAGGAATGCAGAAATTTCGGCTCTTGCAAGAACACGAAATCGACAAGAAAACAAAGGGATTTTATTTCAATATCTACCCCTATCTTGATGAGCAGGACAAGCTCTCCATTTGCTATGAAGTGTTTTCGCAGTACAATTGCGTGCGCCCGATCAGCCGGGAACTGGAGCCAGTCATTCCGCCTTTTGCCTGGCAAGATAGAGCTGCTGGTTTCGCAGAGATTGGCAGTATGATCGAAAATGATATTCTTGGGCATATTGAACATTCGGAGATTGGAGATGCTTTCAGGATTGTTCCTAATGATGCAAAAACGGTTAGCTGGGAACAGCTAGGACTAGCCATTGAGGCGGCCGAAGCAGAAACAGAAGACACAGCAGCAACGATTGGCACAATTGGAAGAAAGTGGACAGTAGAACCACGAGAGCACTTAGATGAGCCGATCATCATTTTTAGCTTCCTCTCCCCTGTTGACAACTATGCTGGTGAAGTGAAAGCTCTGGAGGGGGAACTGCAACTCAGCGAGGAACTGTCTTTGGCAGGTGCTGTAGGCAAATTTACCGTGAGCATTGCGGATGTGACCATGGGCACTGATGAATTTGACGACGCAGTGCAGAACAAGATGCTGAAGAAATCGCTTTATCCCGAAGCTCAATTTGAGTTTACGCAGATCAAAGGAAATTTGGGGGGACTTCAAGATGGAGCTTATCAAAAACTAAATGTTTTCGGTACCTTTACTATGCTAGGCATTTCTATACCGATTGAGGTTGAATCCAGGATTGGGCTTGTGAATGAAGGAGGTGTTACAAAAATGGATGTGAGCTGCAATTTTGAACTGCCACTGTTTGAAGAATTTCGGGTCAAGGGACCAGATGGTCCGTCACCTGCTAAAGATATTTTGCAATTTTACATGAATTTCAAGCTTGTTGAAAGCTTTTAAACACTGATAATTATGAAGCCATATTACGCCTTATTTTTTGTGCTACTATCGATCTGGGCCTGTTCAAACAAGACGATGTCGAGCAAGTCGGATAATACAAAGACTAGCAAGTCCAAAGATATGGTCCTGAAAGAGGGTCAATTCAAGACAGGAGGTGAAATTGCTTTCGAGGCTGCCAATGATCGATATGAAGCGGAGGGAAAATTCAATGAATGGCACTTCTCGAAAGTGCAAATGAAGAAGAAGAATATCGAGAGTCTAACCGCTACTATTAGTGTTGATCTAAGCTCGATCTGGGAAAAGAATGCGGATCTCACTGCACATCTGAAGGCGCCGGATTTCTTTTATGTGGACAAATTTACTACGGCAACTATTGATATTAGCAATGTGAAAAAAACTGAGGGTGAAAACTACAGTGCAGATATGGAGCTGAATATGAAGGGCCTCAGCCAGGATATGAAAAGCGATTTTGTTGTAACAAGTTGGGACCCGCTTCACGTAAAAGGCACAGCAAAGGTTAATCGGACTTTGTTTGGCTTGGGTGGTGCAGACCTGGGTACTGGCGACCTTATTTCTGTGAGTTACGATACGGATGTGCCGCAATAGAAATTATAGTCCCTTGTACCCATATCGATCTCATCCACAGGAAGGGCAGTTATTATTTTTGGAGCGAAACGATGTATGCACGTGGAAGCGGGCTACAGGCTGTCCGTTACAATTCGGCAGGCATCCAGTCGCTTCGTGTATCCAGCAGAGCTGTCTCTCCTATCGTCGAGCCAGCTCTGCTGGCACACTCAGTCGCCTGTCTGCCTACCTCATTTCCACTTCCATCCTGGCTATTTTGCAAGGCTATCGCTCGCAGTAAGGTTTCTTTTGCATTACAGGATTTGGGATTTGGTTCACGGAATGGCCAGGGTATTGAGATCGCTTGTCCCATACTCCATTTTCTAGCAAATATCTTATCTTGTTTTTGTCCTTTTCCAAAAACGATAATTGTGAAACCTAGGCTCCAACTAGGCAAATTAATGCCCCTTCTTTTGCTGGCAGGTCTGGCTCTTCCAAATCATTTTTTCTAGCATTCCATTTGGTGAAAAAACCAATCCTGATATCCAGAAAAACCGAAGCCCTGATTGATCAGGTGATTGCAGCGCCAGGCGATCGCGTATTATTCACTGCCCTGAAATATGTGCAAATTGCAGATACCAGCATTTGCTACGAAGATATCCATTCTACCGACGGCGATACGGAGGTGATCCTGCTTCTTCACGGATTGGCACAAACCATGCTAAGTTTTCCACCCTATTTTGTACAGGCCCTGCTTCAGGCAGGTTTCCGAATCATCAGAATGGACCTTCAGGACTCCGGTGGTTCTACCTGGGTCGAAGACTGGGGTAATCCCAACAAATACACACTGGAAGACCTGG
>JAHDEE010000098.1 GCA_020629005.1 Chitinophagales bacterium | reverse complement strand
ACTAGGTCTGAATTACACCAGGATTAAAGGGTTTTTCGGCAGGGGCGTTGTTGGCGGCCAAAATTCCTGTCGAAATAATCCTTCTGGTTTCAGCAGGATCGATAATCGCATCTACCCAAAGTCTTGCTGCCGCATATTGCGGTGTGGTTTGTGAATGATATCGATCTGTAATGGTTTTAAGAAGTTGGGTTTTTTCCTCCTCCGATATTTCTTCTCCTTTTGCTTTCTTCGAAGATACTTGAATTTGCAGCAATACTTTGGCTGCTTGTGCGCCTCCCATGACTGCAATCTTGGCGGTCGGCCATGCAACGATCAACCTGGGATCATAGGCTTTGCCACACATGGCGTAGTTTCCAGCTCCGTAGGAATTACCTACAACTACAGAGAACTTTGGAACAACAGAATTGGAAACAGCACTTACCATTTTGGCTCCATCTTTTATAATGCCCCCATGCTCGGAACGGGAACCCACCATAAATCCTGAAACGTCATGGAGAAAAACCAGCGGGATCTTCTTTTGGTTACAATTCATAATGAATCGCGCCGATTTGTCTGCGGAATCTGAGTAAATGACTCCACCGAACTGCATTTCTCCTTTTCCGTTTTTGATTACTTTTCGCTGGTTGGCAATAATTCCCACAGCCCATCCATCGATGCGAGCATAGGCGCAGATGATTGTCTTGCCGTAGTCTGCTTTGTACTGTTGGAGGCTTCCCTCGTCGACCAGGCAATCCAGCAGGTCTAGCATTTCGTATGGCTTGGCTCCATTTTCCGGGTAAATTCTGTATAAGTCACCGGACGGGCGCTTTGGCTCCTTGGCTTCAATTCTATCAAAACCTGCTTTATCAAAGCTACCCATCTTATCGACCAAATCGCGAATTGTAGCCAAGCAAGTGGCGTCGTCTGGCATCTTATAATCAGTTACACCGGAGATGTCACAATGTGTATCCGCGCCACCTAATGTTTCCTTGTCTACGTTTTCACCAATGGCGGCTTTTACGAGGTAAGGGCCTGCCAGAAAGATGCTGCCATTTCCTTCTACAATCAGTGCCTCGTCAGACATGATTGGTAGATAAGCTCCTCCGGCAACACAGCTTCCCATGATGGCTGCTATCTGCGGAATTCCCAGGGCAGAGATATTGGCATTGTTTCGAAACATGCGACCAAAATGCTCCTTGTCTGCAAAGATTTGATCTTGCATTGGGAGAAATACGCCAGCGCTATCAACCAGGTAGATGAGTGGCAATCTGTTTTCCATTGCAATTTCCTGGGCTCGAAGGTTTTTCTTGGCAGTAATTGGGAACCATGCGCCGGCTTTGACTGTGGCGTCATTGGCCACAATCATGCATTGGCGTCCTTTTATGATTCCTATACCGGTCACTACTCCGCCTCCCGGACATCCTCCATATTCTTCGTACATGCCTTCGCCGGCAAGGGCCCCAATCTCGCAAAAGTAGGAGTCAGGGTCTATTAGGGCCTCTATACGTTCACGGACTGACAATTTGCCTTTTGCGTGTTGTTTTTCAATTTTCTTTTTTCCCCCTCCCAGTGCTGCTCTATGCAGATCTCGTTTGAGTCGGGAAATGAGCAATTTCATTGCGTCCTCGTTTCTGTTTAGGTCCAGGTTTTCTTTTTCCTTGCTCAATTAATTGGAGTTTTAAATGTTGAAAATGGCTGAACCCCTAGATATAGTGACCATCTCAAAAAGGGTGAATTGCCTTAGCGCGTACAAAAATAGAACAGCACAAACAAAAGCCAAGATAATTCTTGCAATTTACTTGCATTGGCAAACATTAATGCGCTATATTTGCGGCTGGGCAAGTCTCACGCGACCAGCTCCTATCGAACTCCCCCAGGCGCGGAAGCGAGCAAGGGTAGATGGTTGAGCGGTGCGATGTGGGTCGCTTGCCCTTTTTCTTTTCCCCCTGGCTAAGAATTTTTTAGCCCTCTCCAAAACCTGTGAGTCTTTAAGCTATCCGCTTGCAAATCCGGCAAATCTTTGTTAATATTAGGCATTATTTTTCCTATCAAATTATGGGAAATATATAAGCTAATATAACCAACATTTAATTAGTAAGAATTCACTCAACCTAAAGTATGACTACCAAAATAGTTGCTATAGGTGGGGGGGAATTGCGGCAGCAGGAAACTTTTCAGATAGACCAACAAATAGTACAACTTACAGAAAAGGTAAAGCCTAAAGCGCTTTTCATTCCCACGGCCTCCAGCGATTCCACTGAGTATTTCGACAGCTTCAAACAAGTATATGGTGACAAACTGAACTGTGAAACAGATGTTTTGTATCTACTCAACGAAAACATCTCAGAAGCAGAGATCAAAGACAAAATATCTTCAGCAGATCTGATCTACGTAGGTGGGGGAAATACCCTTATGATGATGAGGAAGTGGAGATTTACCAAGGCCGACAAATGGTTGCGCAAAGCATCTGCAGAAGGAACTGTGATGGCAGGGCTTTCTGCTGGCGCTATGTGTTGGTTTGACTTTGGTCACAGTGATTCAATGTCGTTTTATACGGAAACAGAAGCAAACAAGGATTGGGATTATATCAGAGTCAAGTGTCTTGGCCTGGTAGATAAGATCACGCTCAGTGTGCACTTTGATCTTGGTGACAGGCGAGAGAGCCTGCAACAATTGATCAAAGGCAAAGGAGGTATTGGTATTGGACTCCCGGATTTAGTGTCGATGGAGATCGTCGGTGATAGTTACCGACTCACAAGTCTCCGAGATGATGCTAAAGCCTACAGATATTACAAGTCAGGATCGAAGATTCGTGAAGAAGTGCTAACACCTTCTTCGGAATTCACAAGCATCTACCGACTCCTGTACAAAGGTCAATAGGACATTGTGCAGCGCCCTACCTGTCAATAGCATTCCGGCTATTAGGGGATTACTATGTCCAGTTTTTTTCGCAATTTTGAGCATACTGCAAAACACAATTTCTATAGATGCTCAAATACTTTCTCTGCATGTCGATTATGCTTATGACTGCCCAACTGCTTTCCGCTCAAGATGAAATGATCGAGCATTGGCGCGCGGTCCTTAAGCTAGATGAAAATCTTGAACTGCCTTTCCAAATGACCAGCCACCGAAAGACTGGTAAGGGAGCAAATTATCATCAGTTTACGATACACAATGGGGAGGAGCAGCTTCAAATTGACGATATCAGTATTGACAAGGACATGACCATTCTGAGTCTGCCGTATTTTGATTCACAGTTGAAAGTTAAACTGATTGGTAATAAGATGGAAGGACACTGGCATAACTACGCCAAGGGGCCCGATTACTCAATTCCATTTACAGCAGAGAAGTCCGAATCTAGTAGATTTCTAAATACTAGGACTTCAAATTGTGATGTAAGCGGGCAGTGGGCAACCGTATTTAGCCCCGGGACTGCCGATAATTATCCGGCAGTGGGTGAGTTTTACCAGTCAGAGGGAAAAGTGACTGGCACTTTCATGACCTTGACTGGGGACTACCGTTTTCTTGAAGGCACTGTCGATGGCAATGTACTAAGATTGTCGTGTTTTGATGGGGCTCATGCCTTCTTGTTTCAAGCAGAAATTGCAGATGATTGTGGAAGTATGAAAGGGCAATTCTATTCCGGCACTCACTGGTCGGAACCCTGGGAAGCAACTTTTGTTGAAACTTTAGAGCTACCCGATCCATACGGCTTGACCTCTGTCATCAGTCAGCAAGAGCCTGCTTTTTCCTTGCCTAATCTGAATGGAGAAACTGTTAGCCTAAAGGATGATCGTTACAAGGACAAAGTAGTGCTTATACAAGTGCTGGGGTCCTGGTGTCCAAACTGCCTGGACGAATCCAGGTTTTACAGCAAGATGTATAACAAGTACCGAGAGCAAGGTCTGGAAATTATTGGCTTAGCCTATGAATCAGAGACTGATACAACGAAGGCATTGGCAAAGCTAAAGCAGTACGCAGGGGAGCTTGGAATAGAGTATGAAATCCTACTTGCTGGAAGAGCTAGTAAGAAGGCTGCTAGTGCCGACTTTCCTATGCTTTCTGGAATTACTTCCTTTCCTACCACTATTTTCCTAAATCGAAGCGGCCAAATAGCAAAAGTCCATACGGGATTCAACGGCCCAGCAACCAGCCTATACTACCCTTATGTAAGGGACTTTACCACATTTCTGCAGGAACTTTTGCAGGAGGACAAATAAACAGGATATCTTGCCGGCTGAAAAGATTAAACAAACCTGTGATGAAGAAGATATTAGTCCTTGGAGCCGGAAAATCAGCAACCAGCCTAATCCACTACTTACTGGAAAGAGCGGATCAGGAAGACTGGACTATCACAGTCGGTGATCGCGATTTGTCTCTGGCCGAGCACAAGGTCGAAGGATTTGAAAGAGGCAAGGCTATTCGCTTCGATGTTGACGAAGAAGAACGGAAGGAAAAATTAATAGCTGAGCATGACATCATTGTAAGTCTGTTACCGGCTTTCTTACATCCCAAAGTATCAAAAGCCTGTCTAAAAATTGGACGGCACATTATCACACCCTCTTATGTATCTGCCGATGATCTCGCGATGAGCGAAGATTTTGCCAAAGCCGACTTGCTGTTTATGGGCGAAATGGGTCTGGACCCAGGCATCGATCACATGAGTACCTTACAAATTATTCATGATATTGAAAATCGTGGTGGTAATATTACTGCTGTTCGTTCCTTCACGGGTGGATTGATCGCACCAGAATCTGACAACAACCCTTGGAATTATAAATTCACCTGGTCGCCTATCAATGTGGTGCTAGCTGGTCAGGGAACAGCACAATACCTCAAAGAAGGTAAACGAAAATACGTCCCTTACAATCGTCTCTTCTCACTTTACGAGACCTACAGCATTCCCGATTATGGTGCCTTCGAGGTCTACGCGAATCGCGACTCGATTATCTATTTGGACAAGTATGAGTTAAAAAACATCCCGACCTTCATCCGTGGAACAATGAGGAGAGAAGGTTTTTGCGATGCCTGGAATGCATTTGTCAAGCTAGGTTTGACCGATAATGGCTTTCCAATTGTTGGCTCCAGTAAGATGACCTACAACGACCTTATTGAAGCTTTCTTACCCGGCAAAAATCCGCAGCTTAGCTTGCAGCAACAGTTAGCGGAATTCTTGGGAATTGACGAAGGTCATGAAACCATGAAAAAGCTCGCCTGGCTTGGTTTGTTTGACAATATCCAGATTCCTGTTGAAAACGGAAGTCCGGCAATGATTCTCAAAGACTTGTTGGAACCGCGCTGGAAGCTCGAACCAGATGACAAAGACATGATTGCTATGTTGCACCTCATCGATTACGAGTTGAACGGTGAGGCTCATAGATATAAGGCAACACTGGTAGTTAAGGGCCAGGATGCCGAAAATACGGCGATGTCCCATACAGTGGGTTGGCCATTAGGCATCATGGTACGACTCTTATCTCAGGGCAAGATCAAGAGCAGAGGTGTCAAGATTCCCATTATGCCCGAGGTCTATGAACCGGTGCTAAAGGAGCTCGAAAGTTTCGGCGTCGTATTTACTCATCAAGATGCCGTGGTGGGGTTTGAGATTTGAGATGTGGGATTAGGATTTGGGATTGAGGATTTGAGACGTGAGAGAGGGATCACTTAATGATTGAGAAATGTTGTAGGTAGTTCTTCTGCTGACCAATCACCTGAACAAGATAATTGCCGCTTCGAAGTGCAGAGATGTCAATTCCTTCTTCTACAAATCCATTACTGCTTGCCGGTACCGAAAATACTAATCTACCCAGGTGATCGAAGACTCGATATTCAGTCACAGGAAAATTGCCCGGATCAATATGTAGCTGATCCCTGGCAGGATTAGGGTACAAGTGCATTGTTGTAGCCAATTCAGCAGTACTCAAATCTGGACTACAAATTTCTACAATCTGACTCAGTATCTGGCACTCTCCCCCATTTAAGGAAATGGTAGCAAGCTCATGATTGTCTACAAACCAGGTACAGAAGTTTGGTAAATGACAATAGCCCAATTTTCCATTTCGCTGTATGATCAGACTGGCAATTCCTTCGGTATCCAGATTAGCCAATCCGGTCATCGTTTCCAGGTCGGAATTCCCGACAATATGAAGGCCTCCATCCATTTGCTGTAGGGCACTAAGTGCATCCAGATTTACTAGGTTGACATTTTCATAAAGGTGCAGATGGCGACCAATTGTTTTTAAGGAATCAAGCCCGGAGAGGTTCAACAATGCCGAGTTACCTGCCAGATACATAAAGCTCCCAATACTGTCTACTCCTTCGAATCCCTGCAAGTCGGTTAAACTGGTGTTGTCTATTATATTTAGATATCCATCTATCTGTTTAGGCTGCCAGCTGTCGCCTAAGCTAGATAGTAATGGATTGTCCTGTATCCAGACATTACCAGGCATATACTGCATTAAGGGAAAGCCTTCCAGCGTCATCAATTCTGCATTACTAAGCACCATCAAGTGACCATCAAATTCTGTTAGCGGTCCCAGGCCTTGCATGTCCTGAATCTCCGTAAATTCAAATTTTAGGTTTCCGCTGAGACGATCCAGGGCGCCCAGTCCTGGTAGCTCCTGAGGAACAGCACTTAGCAGGTTCAGGTCTCCCTGTATCTCTGTAATTTTGTCCAGCGTGTTTGCATTTCCATAATTCGAAGCCAGAAAAACATCCCCCATTATGGTCGTACAATCCGGCATGTGTGCATAAAGGCTATCCAGTGGATAGTCCTCATCGCAAATCAATCCGCTAAGCAAACATTCATGTGCTTGAAGCTGCCCACAGGATCGGCCCAAAAGGTTTTCTTCATCGCAAAAGATGCTGTTGTTAAAGACCTGTAGCAGATTATTCTCCAGGTCGCCAACTTCCGCACAAAGGTTAGGCAAAACACAAGCCCGTAGCACAGGATTATTCGAGATCCGCAGCAAATCCACCTCTTCCATGCTCATATTATCCAGCGCTTCCACACTGCCAAGCAATTCGTTGTAGCTAATATAAGAGCTGCCTTTTGCATGTACTCCTTCCAGGCCATTCAAACTCCTAAGCTGGTCGCAATGCTGGATGTCCAAACCAAAATCAACGCGCATCAGGGAAGCAAAAGCCGATAAGTCATGGATGCTTCCAATCTCCCGCAAATTAAAAACGCCACCAATCTCTGTAAGGGCTTCCAGCGTACCGATTTCAGCCAATGCAGGGCAGTTCTGCCAACTGAAATTACCATTGATAGAAGCTAGATTACTAAATGCCGTTATACTGTTCAGCATGGGCATATCAATCAGTAGAATGGTCCCGCCGATACTTGAAAGCTCTTCAAAGCCAGATAAGGTACTCAGTTGCTGACTGTAAGAAATCGTCAGATCCCCGGCGATCGTTTCCAGTTCTTCAAAGGCATTAATATTGGAAAGATTTGCATTGGAAATTTCCAGGTACTGATCTAAATGCTGTAGCTGCCCGAATCCGGTTATCGACTGCAAAGCAGTATTGTCGACAATTCTCAGGTACTCTGAAACATAGCTCAAGTTCGGGAAACCGCTAATCTCCACTAGTGCTTCTTGGGCGTAGATATTAAAAGCCCCGAACAAGTTTTCCAAAGAAGCAAATGCTCCCAGCGAGCCCAGATTGAGATTACCATTGAGGTTGATACCTGCAGAGGCAACCAAAGCCGGCATGTCCAATTGACTCAAACGCTCATTGTGAATTATGTGGATTCCACCACCAACTTGCTCAACTCCTGCAAGGCCATCAAGATTGAGTAAGGAGTCATTGTAAGATACCCGCAGATCGCCGCCAACGTGCCTAAGACTTTGCAAACCATCAAGACTAGTAAGACAGTTGAGATTTAACAGTCTCATTTCCTGGCTCACATATGTAAGGCCGTTGAGTGCTGCCAGGCTGTTGATATCACAGGAAAAATCTGCTCCAATAGTAAGGTCACCCAGCAGGCTGTCGCAAGTCCCGTATTGTATCAGAAACTCCTCAAACTCTGTCTGCGATTGAACTTGAACCGTCCCAATTTCACAGGTCTCAGACAAGGACGAAATCGAAAGAAGAAGCGTGCAGAAAAGACATAAGTATTTGATCACATCACTAATTTACAGATGGAGAATAGGATTTAGAATGATAGAATCTCCTCAACTTCCTGCCGAGCTTCGGGGACTTTTTGAAGTTACTATCTTGGCATCAATTAAACAAAATTCTGGAAAGTACTAGATGGAATGCAGGAGATTTTCTTTTTTCGGCCAAGGGGGGAGGAGTGTGTATTAGCCAGGATTCAGCGCGATTCTTTTTTTTGGAGCGAACCCAAACACCAAGAGGCCAACGGATGACCTGCTTTCCATTGCAATGCAGCTCACATCCAGCCGCTTCGTGTATCCGGTATCGGTGTCTCTCCGCAGGCTACGAGCCACCGCTACCGGCACACTCAGTCGGCTGTCTGCAAGCTGCATTTCCATTTCAATCAGGGCTATTTTGACACTGTTGGTTTTCCGTCGTTAGTTTTTGAAGATTCGACTTCGCTGTGCGACCGTTTAAGACTCCAAATTGGGTTTTTACTCAGTCTGGCTCCCAAGCTGTCGGCGCTACAGGGACGTCACACCGGGCATCGGGAGTCCAAAATCCGTCATCTGTAATCCGTAATCCGCAGTCTCACATCCCCAAACAGCGCCTTAGGACCAAGCAAGCTGTCGGTGCGAGGGAAAAGTCATTGGTGCTGCGAGGAAGCTTGGTGCAAAATAGCCGTGGGCGAAACGGTATGAGGTGCCCTGCTAGCGTGGCGATTGCCTGCCAATAGTGGCTCCGACTTTAGGAGGAGACGCTAGTGGCAGAGCAAGAGCAGCTAGCAGGGTGCCGAATAATAGTGGAGCACGCGTAGCCCGATTCTACGGCCTAAAACGCTTCGCTCCAAATTAAACATACTTTATCTATTGAGTACTGCATTGACTTTTTGCCTTGCCCCAAATCTCAAATCCCCAAAGCAGAGACTTACAACTAACCAAGTAGACGGCGCGACGGGGACGTCACGCCGGGCAGTTGGCGGATTCCCAAATCCCCAACCCAATCCCAAATCCATTAAGGGATAGAGAATCAATAACTGTCCATTTTGCCTTGCTAGAAATGATTTATCCATCGTTATATTTCTGTCATCCATCGTTGCTCGTCTGTCACGTAGCTACGGCTATGCTCCATCCTCGCGCCTCGGCTGACAAAAAGATAAGCTCCCTAAAGGTGTCACATACTTTGTTTACGCAGCACTAGCTTGTATGTTCAAAATTCAGATTTTCATTTAACTTTGGGGTAGGCGGAAATTGACTTGTTACATGAGGTATTGCTGATTGATGGCTAAAACTGTGGTGCCGCGTGCAATGAGTTGATTGTCTTCCGACAAAACCGATAGCGATTTTTGCTATGTAATCTACCACAAAACACTATGTTATGAAAATCCTTAAGAGAGTTTTGATTTTGCTGGCGATACTGATCGCCATTCCACTGATTGCTGCTTTGTTTATTAAGAAAGAATTTTCGGTGGTGGAAGCAGTAGTGGTGAACAAACCTAAGCAAGAAGTTTTCAACTATATCAAGTCTTTGAAGAATCAGGAGCAGTTTAGTAAGTGGGCAAGTATGGACCCGGATATGAAGCGAGGCTACCGAGGCGTGGACGGACAGGTTGGATCTGTGGCGACCTGGGATAGTCAGATGGATGATGTGGGGGCAGGCGAGCAGGAAGTGACTGGTATCAAGAATGGAGAGCGGATTGATTTTGAGTTGCGCTTTTTTCGACCTTTTGAATCTACAGAAACCGGCTATATGACCACAGAGTCAGTTGGGCCAAATCAGACCAAGGTTAAGTGGGGTTTTAACGGGCATATGGATTATCCGATGAATCTGATGATTCCGCTTATGGGTATTGAGAAAAGTATTAGTGATGATTTGGGAATCGGTTTGAAAAATCTGAAGGAGATCATGAATAGGTAGTTCAATTTCATGTTTTTGCCCAATAATTTAAGGGATTTTCGTATCTTCTGTTGTTCGTAGGGAACACACCACCGTGGCTATTGACTAAATAGTTTTGGTATGAACAAGAAGATCAACCTCTTATGTCGGGTGCTTTGGCTTTTACCCCTTTGGCTGAGCATCTCCTGGGGAGGCTACGCCCAGCCATTGAATGGGAATTACACAATTGGGGGACTTTTTCCTGACTATGATGATTTTGCGGAAGCTATAGCTGCGCTTCAAGACGAAGGTGTATCTGGGGCGGTGGTTTTTGATGTGCGGGATGCGCTGTATTTTGGGCAGTTACGCATTGACAGTATTGCTGGCTTGTCAGCAGACAATACATTGACGTTCAGATCGGAATCTGGTGATGCAAGTCAGGCGATGATTGAATATGAGAATGAAGCATTCTCGGATTCTTCTTATGTGTTAGGGATATTTGGAACGGACTACCTCCGATTTGAAGGCATAGGTTTTCGTGACCTGTATGCGTATGGAACAACCGTTTTTGTGTCTGGCGGCAGCAATCACCTTTCTTTTATCGACTGTCTTTTTGATTCTGCTCCAGAGGGCTCAGGCGATTTGTTATACGTTGAGTCATTTAGTGATCAAGATCAGTCAGTTGATCATTTGTTAGTACAGGATTGCGTTTTTCAGAACGCAGAAGTCGGTATAGATTTTGGCTGGTATCTCTTTGGACTTTTTGCAAGCGAGCGTCATCAGAACAATCGCATAATAGGTAATACATTTTTGGAGTTGGCTGGTGCTGCATTACAGACGAGCAATCAGTTGGACCTGTTGTTTGAGCATAACTATTACAATAGTGCTCGGGCAGAGGGATTTTGGGATATAGTAGTAGATATTTCTGCCTGTGATAATACGATTGTAAATGCCAATCAGATTTATTCGCAGAACCTTGATTTGGGAATTCGTATCATTAGTAATCTGGATGATGAAACAGAAACGGAAACGCTGGTATTTAACAATATGATCTCCCTGAGAGGAGAGACTGCGACGGCTCTTTCTATCGATGAAGGTCAGTTTGCCCTGGTGGCTCATAACTCTCTTGTTGTGAGTGCAGGTACGAATCCTGCATTGTTCATAGAAACCCCTCAAACGGTTCAATCGCTAAATAATATTTGTTGGAATGAGGGCATGGGGCCAGCGATGGCATTTGAAACCTCCTATCTCGGGCTGGAAGCGCCGAGGGTCGATCACAATCTTTATTATACTGAGGGGCCAGTGATTCTTGAGGCAGGGAATGACGATTATGCAGACTTCGATGAGTGGAAAACTGCGCTTGAAATAGATGCGAATTCAATATTCGCTGATCCACAATTCAATTCAGTAGATGAGCTACGGAGCACGAATCCGCTGCTGGATGGTACTGGTACGCCTCTGGATGAAGTCACGGAGGATATTGATGGTGATGCACGAGACCCACTCGCACCGGATATCGGAGCGGATGAATTTGGTGCAGCCAGCGGTTCGGTTGATTTGCTGGTGTCTGCGCTTGTATCGCCTGCTGAACTGGCTTGTGATTTGACAGAGCCTGTTCCATTGATTGTGACAGTAAGCAACTTTGGGGATGCGGAGGCGAGTGGTTTTACACTGAGTTATCGATTGAATGGTGGAGCACTTTTAGAAGAGATGCCGTCGGATTTGCAGATTCCAGGGCAAGGCAGTGTGGAATATGCCTTTGAAGAATTGATCGATCTTTCCGGTTTTGGATTGTTTGAGCTTGAGCTTGACGTGCAAATAGCAGGCGATACCAATACGGATAATAATTTGTTGCAGACCAGCATAAATAGTGGTCAGCTGCTGGACCCGATTACGGGTCTGAGTCCACCGAATGGCAGTTATCTCGATTGGGATGAATTGGATTTTTCCTGGTCTTTTGTGCCCAATGCGGAGTACTATGACTTTTATCGTTGGAAGGTGGGCCAGGAGAAACCGGCAGCGCCTCATGAGACTGGCTTAACGGAAATACTTTATGAGCTTTATTTTGGTCAGGTTAATCAAGACACCACTTACTATTGGCAGGTGGAGGCCTGGGATGGGGCTTGTATGGTTGAGTCAGATATATATACTTTCACATACTCTGATGAAGGAGGTGTAGATGCCGTCGATTTAACTATGTCCAATTTACAGATGGATTCGGAGCCTTTTGCAGGTACCAGTCTCGATATTAGTTATCAAGTGACTAATATTGGTACGATTGGTACGGGCTCCGATACCTGGTTTGATATGATATTCCTTTCGGATGACGAGTTGTGGGATGACGAGGATCAGCTCATTGGTGGGGTCAATAATTTGAGCGGTCTAGAGCCAGGTGAAAGTTATGAGCAAACCGGTTTTATTGACCTGGAGTTTCAACCGGTAGGAGATTACTATATTATCATGGTTGCGGATGCTTTTAATGATATCCAGGAAGCCGTTTCTGATAATAATGTCATTGCCTTTCCGGTCAATATACAGACGCTTCCACCTGCGGATCTGCAGGTAAGCGACATCCAGATTCCCAACAATGCTTTTTCCGGAACCGCGATCAATGTGCAGTGGACTGTTGAAAACAAGGGAGTGGCTACGACCAATGCGGATGAGTGGAGGGACTACCTCTTTCTTTCTGACTCAGAATTTCTCGATCTCGACCAGGCTATTTTATTGGGAGAACAAGCACGTGAAGATTTCCTGGATATCGACGAGAGCTACAATAGCAGTTTGGAAGTAGAACTGGCTCCTGAGATTTTTGGCAGCTATTACCTGCATGTGTTTACCGACTTTGAGCAGCAAGTTTATGAGCAGGCTTTTGATGGCAATAATGTGGGCACCAGCTCAGCTATTGAAATTACGCTCAGTCCGCCTGTAGATTTAGTCATCGATAATATTGTAGCACCTGCCAGTGCTAGTATTGGTGACTATATTGAGATTGAATACAACTTGATCAATCAAGGAGGTTCAGCTGTTGAGCAAGATCGATATTGGAGAGATAGTTTATACGTTTTTGGAGAGGAGGAACTTGTCGATTCTTTGGCTAGCTTCAGAACGGTAAACTTTCACAGCGGCCCGATGGAAATTGGCGAAAGCAGAGCGATGCGCAAATTTCTAAGCATGCCTCGCAATACTAATGAGGATCAGTTTGTGTTTATTCAAGCAGACCCACAAGATACGATTTTTGAGTACACTTTCAATCAAAACAACCTCGCCAGGAGTTCGGCCATAACGCTACTTAGTCCAGATTTGCAGATACAAAACCTGGATGCTCCAGCTACAGCCATGAGTGGGGATTCAATCATTGTTAACTATCAACTTTACAATGATGGTCCAGGCAATCTGGTGAATCATATATGGAAGGAGCAAGGCTATCTCTCCGCCAGTTCGCAGCTTGATGTGGCTAATGCCATCGCTCTAAACTTTGAGTCTTACAATGATGATTTGTCAGCTGGGCTAGCAGTAGATCGGAGCCTCAAGTTGAAGATTGCTGATGGGATATCCGGTACTTACTTCCTGCATTTGATGGCAGATAGTGATGAAGATGTTTTTGAGGCAACGAAGGAAGCCAACAACTCTACGTCGGTGCAAATTGAAATCGTCCTTTCCCCTTCTCCGGATCTGTTCGTGAGCGAGGTGAATTTGCAAGGGGACAACTTGAATGCTGGCACGAGCTATCCACTATCATTTACAGTCGAAAACACCGGAGCAGCAAACGCGGAAGGTGAATGGACTGATTATATTTATATTTCAGAGTATCCGGAGTGGGACAGCACTGAGGTGTATTTCATCAAACAAATTCGACGTGAAGAGGCTTTGCCTGCCGGGGAATCGTACTCCGTTGCGACAGAGATACTCATACCCATGTTATCTGCGTTGACACCTGGATTAGACAATGTGGATGTCTATATATACGTGCTAACGGATGCCGTAGATGCGGTGTACGAGCATAATGCTGAAGACAACAACATTGGTCAATCTTTGCCAGTGTTTGCTTCTTGTCCGGTTCGACCTGAATTGGAAGTGACCGAGCTCTTTTTGCAGGAGAGCACAGCAGTGAGTGGGCAGAATATCGATCTAAGTTGGACGGTACTCAACAATGGCAGCGATCCTGGATATTGGGATTACGAGTATTGGTATGACGGTGTCTACTTGTCTACTGATATCAGCTGGGATGAATCGGATATCTTTGTGACTGACTGGGTGTTTCATACACCTCTTGTGATGGATAGCGCTTACTCCTGGCAGGGTGATTTTGACATTCCTTTTGGCATTTCGGGCAACCACTATGCGCTGCTCGTGAGCGACCATACGGATTTGGTGGCGGATACTGATCGGTCCAATAATGTCAAAGTGATGCTCGATGAACAAGGAGATCCTGTGTCCATTAACGTTGAGGCGCTGCCCAGTCCAGACCTTGTTTTTGAAGAGCTAAATCTTCCTGAAGACGCTATTTCGGGCCAGCCCTATTCTGTAAGCTGGACAGTTGCAAATGAGGGTGACGGACCGACGCTGAGCGGAGGCTGGAAACTAAGTGCCTATCTCTCTCAGGATCAACAATACCAAGCCAACGATCTGCAAGACTATCACGAATTTGTTGGTAGTCTCGAAGTGGGACAAAGTTACAGTGGTTCTTTTGATTTGAGCATCCCTCAATATCTATCGGGAAATTTGTTGCTGCATCTGCTGCTTGATGCTACTGATGCAGAATTCGAAGCAGCAGGCGAAGACAATAATTTGCACAGTCATGGATTTCAAACAGTGCTGCCAGCGCCGACTGACCTGATTGTAAGGTCAATTGATTTTCCAGATGCTGTTGGGCACAATGAGCTAATTGATCTAGCCTGGGAGGTGAAGAACATTGGGGTAAATCCTGCAGTGGGTGAAAGCAGAGATGCGATCTACATTTCAGAGAATCAATCACTCGAAGTCGGTGATGTGCTCTTGGGCATTCAGGAAACAGAGTTGACACTGGCGCCCACTGCTAGCTTAATGCAGACGGGGCAGTTTCCTGCTCCTGCGGTACAACAAGGCGAGTATTATATAATTGCCCGTGCTGATCTGCAAAACAACATCCATGAAGAACAAACAGAGAACAATATTCTGGTTTCAGAGGACAAGATTCAGATCAGCATTCCGGAGCTTCCCCTGGAAACTTTGACAGAAGCGAATCTAAAGCATGAGCAGGGACTGTATTATCAGATTCAGATTCCTGATGAGCTGGAAGGGGAGACCTTGCTCATCTCACTTGATACTGAGGAAGAGAATAGCATTAATGAACTGTACCTGGCGCATGAATCCATGCCCACCAGAGCCGTTCATGATTTTGTGTTCAGTTTGCCACTCTCTTCCAATCAGCAATTGATTGTCAATCAACTTCAGGCTGGTACCTACTATCTCCTCGTATACGGTACTCAGGAAGCCATGCAAGATCAGGAGATTGACTTGTTTGCCGAGATTAAGTTTTTTGAAATTGCCAGCATGCAATCGAACGAAGGTGGCAATACCGGTACAGTGACGGTAAAGATAGACGGCTATAGATTTGATGGAGTAACAGAGGCAGTATTGAGTGCAGCTGGCTTAGGATCAATTTCAGCTATGAACATTTTTCCAGTTGACAATACCACCTTTTTTGCTCGCTTTGATCTCAACGGCAAAGCACTTGGTCTCTACGATTTGGAATTGTCGAAGGCCAACGCTGAAAACACTTCGAAAACAGAAGTCTTCAGCATTGTACCTGGTGAAGAATCGCAGCTCATCTATAGTGTCGATGTACCTGAGGCCACCAGACTGAATCGGGTAGTTCCTTATACCATAAGTTATGCCAATGATGGCAATGTGGATGTGCCAGTTCCTGTCAGAAATTTGCAGAGCTTGGGCGGTGCCCCTGTGTCTTTGAATAGTGAGCTGGTATCAGCGGGCAGCGATACGAGTTTGACCATCTCCTTTAGTGAACAAAACGGCCCTGAAGATATTCTACGGCCCGGAGCCACTAGCTCTGTCACCTTTTACGCATTCTCCTCCGAAGCACTCAGATTTCGAGTAACGAAATAATGCAGCCCAATGAAATTATGGATGATTGCCTTGATGACCTTAATCGGCATCACTGATGCACAGGCACAATATATAGAGCTTATTTCCTCAGAGCCAATGACGGCACAGGAACAGCAGGCTTATATTCTCAATAATCGCGATGAAGTTATCGGTACCTATGAACGTCCCAACTTTGGTCGCGAAATGCACCTACAATTGAAAGACAAAGAAGTGATATTTGAAAATCGACTCGGTAATACGATTGTATCGGATGATCAGCAACGGATCATTGCCCACGGTGCAAACTTCGATGCCTGTATCACAGACGCTGCGGACATTGCTATCTACGACGATCATGGAAATTTACTGAAGTCATGGAACAAAGCCGTTGCTTCGCCGTATGATGTAGCAGTTAGCGATGTGGGAGAAACTTTTGTGGCTGGACTACCCCTTGGCTCCAACGAAATCGAATCTCTATCCCTTATCAAGTTCGATCAGAATGGAAACTTCCGTTGGAGGAAAACCTTTGAGACCGATCATTTTGTTGCGGGCATCAGCATTCGGGAAGAAGATGGAAGCTTATTGTTGCTACTACAGCGAATACATGAACGGGGAAGCTCCAGCATGATTTGGGTTTTGTCTCCTCAAGGGGAAATAGAGAAGGAAATTCAAAGCAAAAGCGTGGTATTAGAAACCCAGTTCCTTCCCGGCAATAAGCTGTTTTTGCTAGACAGCCAGCATTGGTCCATTATGGAACTCAATGCACAGCTCGATGTACTTGCAAGACAAGAGATGATTGGGTATTCCCTTGGACCAGCCTCTATCAACCTGGTGCCGGAACAAGAGGCCATTTACTTGTTTACCTGTAGCTTCGATGAATCCTTGCCTGAATACCAGCTGCAGAAGATCAATTTATCTAGTGCTGTCGATTCCGAAGTGCAGCTTTTTGAAGGGCAGCCATTCAAGCAGCCATATAGGTTATTGCAAAAGTCAAATTCCGGCACTTACGAATTTCGCCATGAGCAAGACCAGCGAGTCCAGATCAAGTTTCATTAAAAGCAGCAATCATGTTTCGTAGCACTACACTTTTTTTCCTCATGTTGCTCGTAGCTAGTAGCTATTTGCAGGCACAAGACATTCAGACTGTTATTCCAGACTTCTCCAGTGGCGAAATGATCATCAAGTTTTCGGCACACCAGCCTTTGTCCTTGAATACCGACTATGAGTATCGAAGACGGGCAGATCAAGGTCCCTGGTCAAGCTGGGAGGCTCCCTTTACCGAGGGCTCTGACCCCATTACCATGAGAGATGCTCCTACAGGTACCGCCCTTTATGAATATGAAATCAGAGCCCTTGATAGCTCTGGAAACCAGCTGGCTGTCTCCGGAAGTCCGATGGGAAACTCCTTTGCCCTTGCTTGGCCGGTACTTACTCCTTCTTGCGATGGAGGAATTAGCCTGGAAGTCATGCATGGATTTAACCAGCCCTATCTTGCCGGTTTTGGTCTCAATTTCCATGAAGGTGTCGACCTGCAAGGAAGCGAACAATTTGCCAGCGAATGTGTGGTCGCACCAGTCGGTGGAATTGTTGTAAATGCCGGCGGATCAGGCAGTTCTATCAATGTTGTGATTCGGGCTCTCACACCTAGTGGTCTGCGTTTCTTGCAGTTCAACCACCTGCAAAACATTCCAGCCGATATTACAGTAGACTCCTCGGTCAAACCTGGTCAGAAAATAGGGGATATCCTGAGTGGTACCTGGAACACCGCATATTCGCATACACATTATCAATACAGCACTACGCAAGCAAATCAAGTCGTCACAGGGCAAAATGGATTGATTCTGTTTGAGGACTTAGGGAATTCTGCTTATGCGGATCCTCAAAACCTAAGCCCATATTTACAGGATTTAGATCAGGATGGTGATGTGATCCACTTTCTCCAAGGTCCCAATACAAAAGAGGACTTGCCAATTGTTGGACCTTCAAGTAAAACTATACTTTTTGGTCCTGTGGATATAGTTGCAGAATGTGTAGACAGGCAGAGCTACGATAAGCCTTTCCAAACACCGGTGGGCGTTTCCTATTGGGTCGACGTTGATGAAGCGGGACAATGGCAGGAAAAAATAAAATCTGCTGCCTCGCCTTATCAATTGCTGAGTCCATATCATCCTATGGGAATACCACACTTAGCTGTTCCAACAGCCATTCAAGATGCAGTCTGCGATCACAGAGATAGCAAAATTGCATTGGGTGAACCAGCAGGCGGTTGGCAGCACTACTTCAACCTCATCGTGACGAACTGCAAAGGAGAAAGTGGAAAGCGCTCAGATATTGACGGCAACCAGTGTTGGCAGACCAATGTTTCCTCCAGTTTTGGTGGAGAAGATAACGGCTATAGTGCCTCCCCTGATCTGGCAAGAACAAACAACTACGCACACTTCAATGACGGACGCTATCGGGTAAACATCAAGATGGAAGATATCACCTCCAGCACTACAGATGCCAAGGAGGTCATACTGGACAACTTCATGCCTTTCCTGGAATCTCTAAGAGTTATTGAGGAATCAAATGAGCTCTACCATAGCAACTGGGATTACAACAGCTCTGATGCTCTTGAATGGAATAACACTGTCTCCGAAAAGTGCGAAGCAGAAACCGAGCTAAGGGTCGAAATGACTTTTTCTGAACTCATGGAAGAAGCTAGTGTCACGTTCAAACCTGAAACAGGGGGAGGACAGCGATTCTACCAGACAGTCGGCGGAGGAGCAAGTGGAAGTCGAGAATTAAGTTTTGTCATTCCTCAGGATTGGCTTTGTGAGGAGGCAGAATCCGGTACTTATGTTTTTGAGGTCGAAGGAGTGGATATTGCTGGAACGCTGCTCGAAGGCTTCAGCCAGGATGATGTAGACAATAACCGAAGCTTCAATGCTTTGCCGGTGAGAGATTTAGCAGGCAAGTGGGCGCCGGAAAGAAGCTCAAAAACAGACAAGGTACACAAGCTGGAACTCGAAAAGGAAGACTTTGACCTGACTATGGAAGGCGGAGGCGAACAACGGTTATGCGAAGATGATCCACAGGAAGCAGATCTTCTCGTAACCATTGTGTTTCCACCTGGTTTTGATTCCGAACAAACTCGAAATGTCTGGAAGAAAAACGATGCCGAAATTTCTGGTGAAACAGGATTGAGCTATCTCGCCACCGAAGATGCCTATTACACATTTGAACTGCGCAAAGAGGATTGTCTGCTGGCATCTGTAGGTTCCCTGGTAACCTTTAAACAGGACCCGGACTGCGATGGAGAATGTGATAAGTCGCAACCCGGATGGAATACCGACGCAGACTGTTTCGACTTTCAAACCGATCGAATTCATGCCGTCGATCCCAATGACATTCTAGGACCAGAGGGAGTTGGTGATCCCAGATGGGTATCCGTGGATGCCGATCTAAACTACAAGATCCGCTACGAAAACGATCCAGACTTTGCCACAGCTCCCGCACAAAACGTATACATCTACCACCCAATAGACGACAAGGTAAATCCCTTCAGCTTTGAGCTGGGAAACTTCGGCTTTGGCTATTTCAACTTCGAAGTGCCCGAAGGTACCAGCACCTATACTACCCAGGTGGATGTGACCGATTCACTGGGCGTCGCCGTCAATGTTAGCGCAGGTATAGATGTAGTCAATGATCGCGCTTTCTGGGTGCTGGAATCAGTAGACATCGAAACCGGTCTACCGCCCACTGATCCTACATTAGGTTTCCTTCCGGTCAACGATACCACCACCAATCGTTTCAACGATACCATAATCCAAACCGGAGAGGGTTACGTGTCCTTCAAGGTAAATGCCCTTGCCTCCGCAGTTACAGGAGACACATTACATGCCGAAGCCTCCATCATTTTCGATGACAACGAGGCGATCCTCACACCGCGAATATTCAACACCGTCGACGCGGATGATCCCACAAGCAATGTCATCCAGGTCAGTCAATTGAGTCTGGGACAATACGAGATTGATTGGCAAAGCTCCGACATTGGTGCCGGCTTTTCCAGCCTTGCACTCTTCGTTTCCGCGGATCAAGGCCCCTTCGAAAGACATGTCGATCAGCTGATTGATCCCCCTTATCTCTTCGAAGGCGATCCACTAGTTAGCTACGAGTTCTATACCCTGGCAATCGATAGTGTAGGCAATCGAGAAGAATACCAACAAGAAGCAGAAGCCAGTACTGAGACACTGTCTGGCTCAGCCAATTTTAACGGACTAGCCGCTCAATACTGTCTTACCGATGATCCCGTGATGCTGCAAGCCGAGATTACCGGCGGTAACTTCAATGGTCCAGGAGTAAGTGGTTCCACTTTCGATCCATCCACAGTGCCTGCCAACCTGCTGGGAGAATTGATCGACATCAGTTACTCGCTCAATGGCGAATCTGTTTCTTCAGCCACCATCGTTTATCCCGCTCCAAATGCCAGCTTCACCACACCTTCTGAACCGATTTGTGCTTTGGCCGATCCCTTCACATTGCAGCCGGTAATCCCTGGAGGAGTTTTTTCCGGTCCCGGTATCAATGAATCGGGACTCTTCGATCCTACCTCACTCAATGGCGAGCAGCAAATCGAAATCACCTACACATTGAGCTACGGCGATTGCACGGACATGCAAACACAAACCATCGACATCAATCAACAAATCAACTGGTACGCCGATTTAGATGAAGATGGTCTCGGAACTGGCGAGCCCATTCAGTCCTGTACCCAGCCCGAGGCCCTGGTATCCAACAACGACGATCAGAACGACGACTGTCCTGACAATATCTACGACTGTTTCGGCATCTGCAACGGAAATTACGAAGTCGATGAATGTGGAATCTGTGGAGGTTTAGGCGAGTCTACCTGGTATCAGGATCTAGACGGCGATGGCGACGGTAATCCAAACGTCTCCCTCATCCAGTGCGAGCAGCCAGAAGGCTATGTGCTCAGCTGGTACGATTCAGATGACAGCTGTGCTGAGGGCATTTTCGATTGCAATGGCGTCTGCGGAGGAGGAGCCGAGATTGATGAATGTGGTATATGTGGAGGCTCCGGTATCATCTCTTGGTTTGAAGATCTGGATGGTGATGGTCTGGGCAATCTTGCCGTAGAGATGGTAGACTGCGAAGCCCCCGATGGTTTTGTCGACAATGCCGACGATCCTGACGACGACTGTCCCTCCAATGCCATCGACTGCTACGGTATTTGCGATGGTACAGCCAATGTGGATGCCTGTGGAGTCTGCGAAGGTCCAGGCCCCGATCTTTGGTACATCGATGCCGACGGCGATGGTCTCGGAAGTCCGCTGATCGGTCTGGTCGCCTGCGAGCAGCCCGAAGGTTTTGTAGCCAATTCCGATGATGCGGATGATGACTGTGGCTCCGAGATTTACGATTGCCTCGGCAATTGCGAAGGCCCTGCCATGATCGATGAATGCGGTATCTGTAATGGTCCCGGTCCCCTCACCTGGTACATCGACTCCGATGGTGATGGTCTCGGCTCAGCAGCGGTTGATTCGATATCCTGTCTCACCCCGATTGGTTTCGTGCTCAATGCCGATGATCCCGACGACGGTCCGCTCGCCATCGAAGATTGCCAAAGTTGCAGCATCGATGGTTTGGGCATTCTCTCTCTTTCGCCCAATCCCGTCAGCGATCAGTTTCATTTGAATTTCACCAGCCAGTATAGCGAACTGGAGTTGATCATCGAAGACGTACAAGGTCGTCGACTGCAATCGCAAAGCTATGTCGCAGCACAAATACAAGGTTCCATACAGTTGAACGCAGCAGCTATTCCGCCAGGCATCTATCATCTAATCGTACAAAGCAAGGCAGGAAAAGTGTCCATGCCCTTTATAAAGCTGTAAGACAAAACAAATTTGTGATTTTCTATTTTTGGAGCGAAGCAGTTTGGCCCGCAGAAACAGGCTACGCGCTATCCGCTGCAATGCAAGCTGCATCCAGTCGCTTCGTGTATCCAGCATAGCTGTCCCTCCGGCAAGCTCCGGGCCAGCTCTGCTGGCACACTCAGTCGCCTGTCTACAGCTCGCATTTCCGCTACTATCGCGGCTATTTTGCAGCTGCATCGCGGCGCGTAGATTTTGGATTACGGATTACGGATTGTGGAGGATCATTCACCCCCGAGCGATTCTACAAATCCTTTGTAGAATAAGCTAATATAAGTAAACGTGTTTCTGATTTAGTACTCCCCTACTGCGAAGCACGGATTTGGTGGCTGATACTCATTCCCGTTTCACCCCCGAGCGATTCTACAAATCCTTTGTAGAATAAACTAATATAAGTAACCGTGTTTCT
>JAHDEE010000393.1 GCA_020629005.1 Chitinophagales bacterium | reverse complement strand
AGATCCTCCAGAAACACATCCACAATCCTGTGGGCAATCTGTCCCGGATTCATCGAAGCCGCATTGCCCAAAAAGACCAGAGAAAAATCCTGCTCCGGGAAGCGAGTGCAGTAGGCCCGATAGCCAGCATCTGCCCCGCCGTGCTGAATCTCCTTCAAACCTTTGTATTTGCCTACAAACTGACCAAGCGCTCCATTGACCTCTGTGCCATCATTCAAGATGGTCCGGGTGTGCATTTTCTCTAGAACATATTCATTGGCCACGCCATTGTTCTTAAAGCTCATTGTCCACCGAAGTAAATCCTCCGCTGTAGTAAACAAGCTGGTCGCACCATAATTAGCATAGTTCAAGGGCCTTTTCTTGAAGCCCACGCTATCTTCGTAATAGGAATAAGCACGATTAGGTACAATCATTTCATGGTCATCATAGAAGAGAGAATTTTTCATCTCCAAGGGCTCAAAAATCTCTTTTTTGGTAAACTGAGGAAAGCTCATTCCAGTTACCCGCTCTACAACTTCTGCCAAGAGGGTGAAGCCCGAATTGCAATAAACAAACTCCTCCCCTGGCTCAAAATTTAGTTCCTGCTGCTTGCACAGCAATTTCATGATCTGCTCCTGAGTGATCACATCATCAAACCTCCACCCGCCGATTGCCAGTAAGCTCCATTGATCCCGTAGTCCACTGGTATGAGCAGCCAAATGACGCAAAGTAATCTTATGTCCAAAGTCTGGCAATTCTGGAATGTACATGCGTACATCATCCTCTAAAGACAAGCGTCCATCCCGCTCCAACATTAGTATTGCCATCACCGTAAATTGCTTGGATACAGAAGCTACATGGAAAACAGTGTTGACATCATTAGGAATGTCATATTCGAGATTAGCCATACCGTAGCCCTTCTTGAAAACAACTTCCCCTTTGTGCGCCACAGCTACAAAGGCACCGGGACTGTCATCGAAGTCAAAGGCACGCATGATCTGATCGATACGTTGCTCTTTAGTCTCTGCCAAAGCATCCACAGAAATCAGCGTAAAATCGTAATATCCCAGGGGCTCCTGCTCGTCAAAGGGCAGCACCTCGAGTGTATAACTCCCTTTCAACTTACTTTCAAAGAGAATTCGTTCGGGTCCGTTCGGACCATTGGGTGTGTCAAACTCGGAGACAATCTCCCCATTGGGATCATAGAGTTTGACCCGAACATCGACACCACGCTGCACCAATTTCAGATACACAAAGCGGTCGACATCCAATTCTAATTGATATCGGTGTGCCTGATCTGGCCCGATCTTGTCCGTGATTTTCTGACTTAGTTGAAGTTGTCCTTTATCAACTTGCGCCTCTGCTCCATTTGATAAAAAGAGACAAACGGTCGCAAAAAAGAAGGTCTGTAGAATTGCTTTCATTATACTGGGAATATTTCCCCTCAAGTTAGAAATTTTGCGAGGGGAAAAGTATAGAACAATTCCCAATAAATGCTAAAACACGGACTAATCAACGCGCTCGAATCAGCTTCTTTAGCAAGGAAATTTGCCCCAAATGATAATAGCAATGTTCAATCATGCCTTCTAGATTCCGACGGTAAGTACCATACTTTTCATCTACAAATGCTTCAGCCAATTGCTCATCCGGAAGCAATTCGATCGCTTGCGCAAAAGCCTCCGCATTCTGCATTAATCGATCAACTCGATCTCTCCAATCAGAAGCATCTGTCAATTCAGGAGCATCAAAACTATAGGCATCGCGAATTAATAAATCTCCACCTTTCAGCACCTCAAGAACTCCTTCTACATAATAATTCACATGAAATATCAATGCTGCAATGGTATTGAGATTTCCCAACTTGGTATTGGCCTCTAGAAGCGTCACATCTGCAAGCGAATCCTTGAAATTCGTGTTGGCTATCCACTTTCCATCCAATAGCACCTCCCGAAATCGCAGCTCAAGATGATGGCTTGCCGACATGCACTTCAGATCTTCATCGGCATACTCGAGATTTCCAGTCTTCAGCTTTAGCTTCCATAGAACAAGTCCCTTCTCCTTTCGGCTTCCCCGATTGGCAGCCAAAAAATCTGCGAGATACTTATCACGCTGCAAGTTGTTTGATTCCGAATGCTGATCCATGGTACAAATTTAGCAAGCCCATTTAAGCTAAGAAATTCTACATGCATCAGCATTCGGCGTATCAATCCTAATTTGCTTCTGCATCAAGCGCATCATTACCCCTCCACTGTTCCATTACCTCAGGAGCTGGTCTGGCATTCCTTCCTTCCCCATACACAGTCGCATTGCCATGGGTATAAAATGCCTCCCAGTCGACTCCCTGTGGATCCGTTATCCAGGACTTCTGACTCTTCGAATAGCAACAAGTACATTCCCCTTCAGTAAACACCGACCCCTTTGCCTTTTCCATCTGAGCAAAGACCTGATTCAGTTCCTCACTGCTATCTGTCTGTATGCCTAAATGCTCAATTCCTGCCTGCTCATGACCTGTAGAAATGGCAAAATTTACTTTCGGATCCTCTAGCATCCACTTGGCATAGTCCGGCTTGCGAATGCTGGCCGGGGCGTTAAACAATGCACTGTAAAAATTAATGCTTTCTTCCAAATTCTTCACCCTAAGGTGTACGTGAAATCGTTTCATATTCTTCTAATTTACCCCCAAGACCAGACAGGCGGTAAAAAGACGCAGGATTTCAGCATTATTTTTTCAAATGCTTCAAAGACCCGCATGAATCCTTGATTTCAAAGTCCACCAAATCCCCACGCTGATTGAATTCCAGATGACAGCAAGTATGGATTTGCTCCTTCACTTGTTTTCTTGCTCGCTGGATTCGGCTTTTGGCCGCTGTCAGACTTATACCCTGTTCATCGGCCACCTCCTGCTGAGATCTCCCCTCCAAATCAGCCATCCTCAAGGCCGCTGCCTGTTCCTCTGGCAAGAGCTTCATGATAGGATCCAAAATCGGCCCCATCTCCTGCCACAGCTTTGGATCTTCAGAGTCAGGCTCGGGAATCTGCTGCTCATCCTTCTTGCGTTTCTTCAAGGAATCCAAAGCCGCATTATGCGCAATCTGATACATCCAGGAATTCACATTCTTGATCTCGCGATCTGAACAGCAAGCTCGATGCAACTTCAGCACAACTTCCTGACTGACCTCTTCGGCAAGGTCCTTATCCTGAAATCGCCCTTGAAGGTAGGCTTTCATTTTCTCCCTCGATTCCAACCAAATTCGCCACACCTCTTCATAAGAGTCAATTTTCATAATTCCATTCTTTTTCCCTTGTAAACAATATAGTGGTCTTCCAAGATCATCATTTGGGCGTATCCCTCCAGTCATTCAGCATTCGCTATCGCTTCTGCTTCATTCCTTCCGGGTCGGGCTCTACGCTAATACTCACCTTGTCGCTAGCGGTTCGGCTTATGCTGTATGGGGTCTCTCCTATCGTCGAGCCCCCATACAGCATGCCTCACACGCTATCGCCCGCGGCTCGTTCCGCTGCGATCCCTTACGCAGCAACTGTACCGTTCTTTTCCGATCCGTACAAAACGCAGGGACTAAAGTAGTAAACCTGCGCAAGACGCAAAACTCAAGACGCAAGACGCAAGACGCAGGACGCAAAACTCGAAACTCGAAACTCGAAACTCGAAACTCGAAACTC
>JAHDEE010000392.1 GCA_020629005.1 Chitinophagales bacterium | reverse complement strand
CATTCGCTCGATTGTCTTCCTACCAGCTCTCCGCTGCAATGTCAGCACCATCCAGCCGCTTCCTGTATCCACTAGCGTAGTCTCTCCTGTCGTCGAGCCTCCGCTACTGGCACAGTCAGTCGGCTGCCTGGCACTGCCATTTCCGCTGCGATCTGGGCTATTGATCACCGATCTTTCTTCGTGGCAGGGATAGCATTGTTGATGAGGGAAGAGGTTTCCGCGTTACACTCCTATAGATCCATCTATTTTCGATTTCTCTGTATTAAGCCGATAGTAGACCTTGGTTCCACAGGCTTACTTCGGATTTGAAATCGAAGCCTTTTACTTGCATTTCCAAAGCATTTCATTACTAGGTACAATATTGTATCTAAAATTAATAATGCTTGAATTATGAGGATTGTAATCAACCTATGCTTGTTGCTATATGTTGGCAGCTTTAGCCTTTTTGCTCAGAAAATTACTTTTATTCCCGATTCGCTTGCAGGCAAGACATTCACCGAAATTACGGAAGTCCTGGATCCCCACTTCCTCACAATGAAGGAGTCTGACTATGAATTTAAGCGCTACAAACGCTGGCGATATGCGATGCAAAGCAAGCTTGACGCTAATGGTTATATAGTTGTGTCTGATCGGCATAGAATTGACGAGCATAATCGACTGAAGAAGGGCTCAAGCCATACAAATATGCGTACGGGAAGCTCCTGTTGGTCTCCAGTCGCTCCAAACAGTGCAGTGCGAGACAGTCAACTTGAAGCCGGAAAAGGTCGTGTAAATGTTTTGGCCATCGACCCCGATGATCCAAATATTATCTACGCAGGGACGCCCGCTGGGGGGCTCTGGAAAACGACAAATGCTGGAGGGGATTTTTTTGATGATGAATCGATGCCCTCCAATTGGGTAAACCTTACCGATGACGACTTACCGGGAATGGGCGTTTCAGGGCTGGTGATTGACCCTACACAAGGTACGCCTGAAAGCCGTACAATCTACATACTTACAGGAGATGGAGACAATTGGAGCAGCCATGGGATTGGTGTTTATAAATCCACAGATGGTGGAGCTAGCTGGACTGATACGGCTCTGAATACAAACGTGGATGGATTTGCTATGATACAAGATCCAAGCGACCCAAACAATATGTTGGTTGCTGCGACGGAAGGTATCTTCAGAACCACAGATGCTTGGGCCACTTTTTCCGGTCCGATCTTGTCTTCAGAGAGTTTCACCGATATCGAGTTCAAGCCGGGTGACCCGAGTACTGTCTATGCCTGCTCTCTCAACAGCTTCTTTGTTTCCACAGATGGTGGGGCTAGCTTCAGCCCTCTGCCCTCTTGTGCTTTTTCAGTCGATCCTTTTGCTACAGACTTTGAACGGGTAGAGCTGGCTGTGACTCCGGATGATGAAGATCAAATCTACGTAGTCTTTGGAGGGGATTCAGACCCTGGTGGGGCATTTCATGGATTCTATCGAGTCAGTGAAACAGACAATGCCAGCTGCGAAAGTCCTGTGGAATTTGTCTTGGCCTCGACCACCCCAAACATCTTGGGTCGCACTGGGACTTCGACTGGAGGGCAATCCTGGTATGATCTGGCCATCATTGCCAATCCAGAGGACGATCGGGAAATACATGTTGGCGGAATAAGAAGTTGGAGATCGACGGATAATGGGGCTACCTGGACTCAAACCAGCATGGGCGGATCTGTTGGAGGTATGTCCAGCGGTATCTACATGCATGCAGATGTTCACAACTATCTGTATGATGAACTTGGAAAGTTATATTGCGCCAACGACGGAGGTGTTTATGTAAGCGAAGAGCCTGGTTCTACTGCTAATGTTTCAGGCGGATTTACCAATATCGAATGGGAAACTGTTTCCTATGGTTTGCAGATTACGGAGATATATAACATTGGCGCCTTTAGAAATCCGATTGAGCAAGGCATAGGCTTTGGAAGTCAAGACAATGGGACCCACAGAGCAATGACCGATACAGGACTTTGGGATCGAAATGAGAAGATAGGCTACTCGGATGGCTTTGAAGTACATTATGATCCTACCGACGATAATCGGGTATTCATGTGTACCCAATATGGTCGAGTCCAATTTAGAGATTTAGCTGCAAATACAATTACAAACATTACACCGATACCTGCATCAGTACTGGGTCCCGGAGATTCTGGCCTTAATTTCTTTACCAACTTTGCTGTGGACAAGGAAGGTAGGGTACTTTTGGGTTATCGTGAACTGTATCGATGGGAAGATGGCGTTTGGACTAATCTTAGTCAAGGTTCTATTGGCTTTGGATCTGTTTTCGAGACTGTAGTTGCACCGAGCAGCTCAGATCACATTTATGTTCGCAAAGCCAGTGTCGTATACCGATCAACGAATGGAGGCGATACCTGGATTCCGCTGCCGGGTACTTCCGGAACTCAGGATATCGAAGTACATCCCACGGACCCACAAATTCTTTGGATCTGCAAACGTGGCTTCTCGTCTACCTTTGGATCTCGAGTGTTTCGATCTAACGATGGAGGTATGAGCTGGGCAGATATTTCTTCCTCGTTTCCACTTTTCGAAACTACCTGCATGGCTTATCAGAATGGCTCCGAAAACGGACTTTATGTGGGAACCAAAAATGGTGTGTATTATACCAATGATGTTTTGCAATCTGGGATTGGACTCAACTGGCTCGACTTTAACGTTGGGCTTCCAAAACCCTGGATTACTGATCTTGAAATAAACTACTGTACGGATATGATCTATGCCGGGAGCTTTGGTCGCGGACTCTGGGAAAGTCCGGTTATTGAAGATAGCTATTCTTCAGGACTTTCCTTGACTGGAACCCCAGAGGGATCACATTTGTATTTATCTGATTCATACATAAATTCCTCCGAGAGCATAGCTGAAGACCAGCGGATTGTCTATTATGCCGGGAATGAAATTGAATTAGAACAGGGCTTTTCTGTAGATGCAGATGTTAACACGGCGAATCCTGCCCTGGAAAATACCTTCTTTTGTGCTGAGATTACTGGTGATCCTTGTCAACAATTGCTGCCGCTTAACTTTAAATCTGTGGAATTGCTGGATAATATCAATAGTCAGATTGGCGGTGAGGTCATGAATACAACAAGTTCAGTTCAGAGTGATCGAGAAGCCACTAAAGAGCTGATCGCCTTGCTAAATGATCCGACCCTTCGGGTGCTCGGTAATGTAGTAACTGGTACCAATCGCTGCCGCCTTGAATATGATTTGCCGACAGCGCAGAATGTAAGCATCGCCTTACTCCATGTAGATGGGCGCTTGGTGGAATTTACTGAAGAGGGCCGTTTTCATGAGGCAGGTTCCTACAGTGAAGAGATTTCATTTGAGGGATTAGAGAACGGCTTGTACCTGGCGGCGCTGTACTACCAAGACGGTGTTAGCGTTAAGAGAATCATCAAGCAATAGGTGGACGGAAAGGCAAAGCAATCTTATATTTTCGCTTTGTTTTGTTGATGAATAGCTGAACATGGGAATCATGATATCTTGAGGCACTTCAGCTGCCAAAGAGTACTACGAAGAAAGACCATCAATGCATAGCCCTGATCGCAACGGTATGGCAGTGCTGGATAGCTGACTGACTGTGCCGCTAGTGGAGGCTCGACGATAGGAGAGACTACAATAGCGGATAC
>JAHDEE010000391.1 GCA_020629005.1 Chitinophagales bacterium | reverse complement strand
AAGGAGCCAGAAACATCGTAGAGACGCATCGCATGCGTCTTGGCCAGGCAGGTGAAGTTAGGGAGCAAAGAGTAAAGAGTAAAGAGTAAGTCAACAGCTCTGCGAGGTCTCCGTCCTCGCTGTATCTTCTCGAATGCATGTTTAAATTTTCCAAAAGACTGTACGGCCAAATCCGCAATCCGCAATCCCAAATTCCCAACTACAATCTCCAACCGATCCTCACCGCAAATCCGCCGGAGAATAGATCCGGATCCGAGAACTCGTATGATTTACCCCTAATATATCGATTGGCAAAAAATGTGCAAGAGGCTCCAAGCCTACTGGAGGCGGCAAACTCATATCCCAGTCCAAAACGCCAATTGTGTAATCTGTTGTGACGATGGGCGCTGAAATGCGCTTTCATCTGCTCATCCACACTTTCCACAGGACTCACGCCAAGCTTGTATCTATTCGAGAAAGTGCTGGCGAATAGGAAATCAGAGTGGAATCCAAGCGAAGCAAAAGCCCCACCACCCTTGGAACCCCTATCATAGAAAACGTATCGAGCCGACACAGGAATACTGAGGTGGTGATAGCTCAAAGCACTGCTCTGAATGGGTGGATTGTACAAGAGCAGATTCCAGACTTGATTGCGATAGTCCACAGAACTGAAGCGAATTTTATAACCAAGTCCCACCCCAATTTGACAACGGCGACCCAGAGCAAAAAAGGTTCTGCCTTCCACCGGATTGATGATATAAAAATCACTAGGACTCCTATAGTCTTCGAAGTTTTCCCTCACAAAATCTTCAACTTGGCCGCTAAAGTATTCGTGAAACTGGTTGCTATGGACCTCCAGTCCCAGATTAACAACCACTTCGGTTTTCAATGCTTGCGCCGTACTGGTCGACGTCATGCAAGCCAGAAGAAGACTTGCCATCAGAATCAAACTGCTTAGATTTTTCATATAGCTGGCTTGAGTCAATTTAATAAGGCCCTTTATATCTATACACCAAAACAAGTCGATACCCTTAGTCAAAATGCAAAAAGATCTTTCAATAGTCCGTCTTCTGTATCTACACCACATACCACAACCACCCCCGAGTTGAGTGAGGTCTTCATCCTCGCCGGATCTTCTAGTATGCGTGTTTAAATTTTCCCCAAAAAAAATCTAATCCCAAATCCCACTCAAGCAACAGTCATTCGACTATCCTCGGCAATGGGATCCTTATCCCAACCATCGCCAATCCTCATCCTACGAGTCTGGATGCCGATCAAGGGTCCCGCCAAAATGGAGGATGCCAGAGCCGCAAATACGATGGCAACGAATATCGTTTGTCCTATCAAAGCCAGTTCGAGTGCAAGGGTGGCAACTACTATTTCCATCGCACCACCGGGGATAAAGACAAGACCCAACAAGGTGGATGTTTGAGGGGATTGCCCGCCCATCCAGGCACCAAGCCATGCTCCTGCAAACTTGCCAAAGATGGCCACCGCAGAGAAGATCAGCGTCGGCCAAAGTTCCAGACCAAGCAAAAAGTCTATGTTGAGCCCGAGCGTCGCAAAAAACAGTGGAACAAAGATGGCATGCAAGGTATCCGCCACACTATTGCGAAGCTCATCAGAAACCCCTTCAGCACTGCCAGCCATGGTACCGGCAAGAAAGAAACCCAGAATGGCATGTATCCCCAACCATTGCGTCACAGCTCCGCAAAACAGGCCAACACTTACAATTAGGGTCTGTGTTGCGGCCGGTTGCCGCAATCCCGTGGCTTCAACTCGTCTCATTGCAAGAGTCAGAACCCTGGCACCCAATGTAAGGCAGAGTGCTACGAAACCAACTATGCTCAGAGCCGTGCTTGCAAGTTCCACAGCACTTATAGCTTGGGTGGATACCAGAGACATCACCACAATGAATAGAAACCATCCAAAAATGTCATTGATCGCACAAGCCGAAAGCGCAAGAGAAGCCTCGGGAGTCTTGCTAATATTCAGATCTCCCAGCGAACGAGCTACCACAGAAATAGCCGTTATCGAACAGGCCACAGCAAGGAATAGAGAGAACGAAAACGCATCCGCCTCAGCTCCCCAATAGCCTGAATCAAAGGTGCTGAACACCGGATAGCCAATTGCGATTGGAAATAGAACACCAACTATTCCGATCAGCATGGCCGCCTTCCCGCTTCGCAAAGCATTCCCTACATTTACATGAAAGCCTGAAGAAAGCAAGAGAAAGAAGACTCCCAGCCAGGACACGGTCTCCAACATGATCGACTGAGTCTGATCCATTGGAAACAGCCAGCCCTGAAGTGAAGGAGACACTCGCCCCAGCAAAGTAGGACCTAGAACGATCCCGGCCAGAATATCGCCGGCAATTGCAGGAATCTTGACGGATTCACACACGACGCTAAGTGTTCTGGCACAGCCAAGAATAACAAGCACTTGTACCAGAAAGAGTAAGATATGGCCTTCGTTGAGGTAATGCATAGTTGGAGTTGTCATGGTATCACCATCCGACATCTACCCGCACGCTCATCCCTGGGTACTGGAGAGAATTGTCATCATGCTTACGGATCTTTTTCCGGAATTTCAGTGATAAATACACCACAATATTAGGCACTCCAGCAAGCACCTAAAATGATCAAGATCAGATAGAATCTTGATATGGCGCAGCCCGAACTCAGCGAGGTCTCCATCCCCGCTGGATCTTCCCGCAAGCATGTTTAGATTTTCCAAAAACCACCGACCTTAGACCCAAAAACCAAAAACCAAAAACCAAAAACCAAAAACCAAAAACCAAAAACCAAAAACCACAACTAGTACAACTCCTCAATCTTCCTCATATGCCAAATCTCATGACCAGGCAGCATAAACGCAGCAGCTCTGGCCGACAAAGGATAATCGCTGGCAGTTCCAACAAAAGCCAAATCCTCATCAGTTAGGCTCTGTACCATCGAGATGGTCGCAGTTCTGGTAATGTCGTATTCCGATTTGAGTTCCTCCTTACTTTTGTGATCCGCACGAGAAGCCGGCACAAGAATATCCTGATCAAAACCCGGCAGCGGCGTCGTATCCCTACGAGCGATTCGAAAACAACGATAAGCGAACACCCGCTCCGTATCAATCAAATGCTGAAACACCTCTTTGATGCTCCACTTGCCCGGAGCATAGCGATAAGCCATCCGCTCCTCAGATATCGCATCGAAGAAAGAAAGCACCTCTTGTTGTCCATCCTTCAAGCAATCCAAAAGCGCTTTATCTTCAGGCACCAGCGCCAGGTATCGCGCGAAAAATTCACCAGTTTCAACAGCCTCAATTTGTGAACGCATCATAGTATAATTTTTTGTTAGCAAATTACATACAAAGCCGATATCCCACATAGACCGATCCTCAGTTTTTAAAGGTACCAGACAATATGACCAGGCAAAAGTCCGGTGAATACAATACCAAAAATCAGGAGCGAAAGGCGGCACCATCGCGCTACCGGTCTCCCTGCTATCCACTACAATAGAGGCACTCTTCGCTGCTGTCTGCATCCACTGCTTCAGTCTCGCCTTTAAGGGCGAGCCATCATCAGTGGCGCAGCCAGGCGCTCAGCGCACCTCTATTTCCGTTTCTATCAGGGCTATTTTGCACCTTTGTGTTCACGTAGATTCACGAAAGAGGAAATCCAAGGAGTTGACCTAGGACCAAGACCCCAAAGAGCAAGGAGTAGGGAGCAAA
>JAHDEE010000097.1:20750-22612 GCA_020629005.1 Chitinophagales bacterium | reverse complement strand
GCCTACAGGCACACTCAGTCGCCCAGCTGCTACCAGCATTTTCGCTGCCATCAGGGCTATTTTGAAACTTTGCTCCAAGCCTAACTTGCCCAAAGCGATCTAGTTGTTATTTAATCATCAGTTTCTCCGTGTAGATATTGCGTTGATCATCAGTGAACACAAGGAAATAGAGACCAGTATCCATCTCGGACACATCGAAGAAGGAAGTTTGCGCTTCTCTGATTTCCTTTCGCATCATCTGCTGTCCCAATTGATTGAATATCGCGAGCACTCCAGAATCCGTATAATCGAAGTTGACAATCACTTCCTCACTACTCGGATTGGGGTAAATGTCAATATTGTTCTCCATTCCATTAGGCTTTTTTCCCGTTGGGCAATCCTGTAGCGTAACTTCAAAAGAACTACATTGTGTGCCGCCTTGCACGTGTATGACAAAGGTGCCAGCATAAGGAACTGTCACAGCTGCACCAGCATTGCAATTTCCGGAGCTCCAATAGTCATTGCACAATCTTCCTGCCCAGCTCCAATTTCTCGTGGTCACAGTTAGGATTAGTCTACCAGTTTCTGTTGTGGAAAGGAAAGTCACTTTTCTACCGTCCGTTTGGATGGTAACGCCGCACTCTGTGATCGTTTCTCCACATTCGCTTTCACCTTTGCAACTGCATCCGTCCGCTTGAATGATATCGTTACTGGTTGTTGAATCTCCGTCATCGCATGCGGTACCAGCTGGCAAGGGCCCTCCAACACTCGAATTTGTATCATCACAGTCTACGTCGTCACAAACTCCGTCATTATCGAGATCATTTCCCCCTCCACTTGTGCTTGCGCTCAAAGAAATTGGAAAGGTACATACTGGTTGACCCTGTGCCTGTACATCCACGTAGAAGGTGCCGAAGCTAGGTGCGGTTACAGAGGAAGAAGTGCTGCAGCTGTTGCCGAAGTTATAGTCATTGCAAAGGTAGGCCGCCCAGGTCCAAAAGTTATTCCTCACGTTGATTATCACGGAGCCTCCATGAGTGGTAGACTTGAACTTAATCTCTCTACCGTCTAATTCCAGTGTCACTCCGCAGTCGCTTACTATTGAGCCGCCGCCCTCGCAGTCATCTGTAAGAACTACTTGCTCAGGCGAAGCAATCACAACATTTGCCGATAACTTGGGAATGGTGATATAATTCAGGTTCGTGAGGTCTTTGGTTACAATATTCGCTGTCTGATCGGTAAATGAGCTTCCACCAACGGTCTTCATCACAATATCTCCGTAATCAGGACCTCCCTGTACATTTAGTCCAATGGTTACATTTTGTTCAGACCGATTTACGATCATCGTTCGTAAGGTCCCATCGTCGTCCTTTGTACTTACAACTCCTAGCTTATCATAAGAGAATGCCTGACCAGGCTGACAAGTAACTACATTCACCCGGCTCGTGTTTTGGGTGATATTGCTGCTAACAACCTGCTGTCCCAAATTCTCCGCGATCAGTTTGTGTACAAAGTAAGTTGGTTTGAGCGTCTGCCCATCTGTGCTGAAAAAGATATTGTCTGTCAAATCAGCATAGTTGTATTGCCAATGGTATAGGCAAAAATTGATTGCTGAACGAATATCATATTTTAACGCAGTTAGCATGTTATCGGCAGTGTACAGCGCTTCGGTAATGCTGTGTTTTAGACTTTCATTCGAGATGGCAGTACCATATTCAGTATTAACGAGCTTGATGTCTTTGCCGATGTTGTAGGTGTTCCCAAGCTCTTCCAGCAAGTTTGTGGCGGTTTTCAGTCGGTTGTTGATGCTCCATTCGTTTACTGCCATTACCAATCTTGCCCTGTAGCTGGATCCAACATATTGTTGAGTGCCGCCAACACTA
>JAHDEE010000097.1:0-20650 GCA_020629005.1 Chitinophagales bacterium | reverse complement strand
TATCCTTTTTGCCAGAATCCCATCAATTCATTGCCCATTTCGAAATAGGCAATTTTGTTCAGGAGGCCGTTGCTCTTGCAGTATGCTACCAAGGCAGCGGCTTCATCGGGTGTGCCCGAACCGACATTGACTCCAATAATCATGTCAGAATCAAGTGTTTGCGCCTCTTGGATAAAGTAATTGATATCGTCATTGGCATAGGGACCGGTGTTTCCGAATTCTTCCTGGAAATGGTAGCCTCCGCCATATTGTCCGCTAGCAAGTCCATCAACATTGGATCCTCCAAGACGATATAGTTTCTTTTGCTTTCCAAATCTGGGTTTGATTTCACCATACTGCCTGATCATAGTTTCGTAAGCATTGTTGCCTTGATCCTGATCAAACAAAATGACGAAGTCCTCCACATTGTTTCTGTTGGAGCCGATGATGTAACTGTCGGTATCATGCAAGGATTGACTGGGGTTAATGGTCACCTTGACGTTTTGGGCCTCGACTGCCAGCGCTGCAATCGAGAGCATCGCCCAAAAAAGTATTACGTGCTTAATAAAGTGCTTTTGGGGGATTTGTGCTGTCATAAAAATGAGTTTTGGGTTAGTGAGATATGAAATTATCAGACTTTGTTCAGTTTGATAATGGCACAAATATACTATATGATTAACAAAGTGCAATTATTCAGAAATAAAAAATGTAGTGTGTTTTATTCTGTATGAGTAAAGGGCCAATGTCTGGCTTTTGTCCAGGAAATGGCATGTTACTGCTATGTTTTAACAAGAGCTACATCGCAATTGAGGGGCACTATTGGTGTTAGACATATGTAATGAAACTGGCGAAATGAGCTTATCTTTTCGCCGGAAAGAGCAAACATATTGGCGATTATTACTTATGCCACGCTTCACTAGAAGTTGATCACGAAGGAGGTAACCTTGCTTAGTGGATTAGTCTGTAGTTGAAAAGTGAATCCGTGAGCATTCAACACTTCCCGACAAAGCATAAGTCCGATGCCCTGACCATTGGTTTTGGTGGAGAAGAATGGACCAAACAAGCGGTCTGCGACACCAGGATCGATGCCTTCTCCATTATCGCTGATGGTGAGGCTTCGTGGTTTGTTGTTTGTACTTATTGTAATGAGCCCACGGTAATCGGCATTTTCTATCGATACAATGGATTCTAATGCATTCTTGAGAATATTGGAGATAACTTGTTCCATTTGCAATTGATCAGCCTGAATAATCAAGGCAGGTGTTACGAGCTGTAGCTCAACAGCGATACCAGCTCGTTGCAAATCTATTTGGTAGAATCGAACGCTACGATCGAGAATTTGATGAAGATCACATCTTTCGAGATTTGGTGTGGAGAGCCGGATGATATCGGCGAAGTTATTGGTGAATTTGCCGAGATTATTGTTTCGTTCTATGGCAACGTGCAGGATTTCTCTAAGTTCCTGGGATTCCTCGAACTGCTGATTAGTATTTTCGAATACTATCTCTTCGAGGCTCTGAAGGATGGAGTTGATGGCACCTGTGGAGTTGTTTACTTCATGTGCCATCATTCTGATCACTCTGCCATAGGCGTCTTTTTCTGCCTGTAACAATTCGTTGGTCAGCTCGTAAATGATTAAGAATTGGCGAGGGAAACCTTTGTGCATGAGCTCATGCAATCTGCATTTGTACTGAGAGGCACCGTGTATCTTGACCGTTTTTTCTTCGTTAGGATCCAGTTGCCGAATGGCCTCCATCAGTGGTCCACTAATAACGCTTAAGGGCTTGCCGATGGCATCTTGGCAGCCAAGTATCATACTTGCTTCTTCATTTATGATCTCAACTCGATCGTCGTAGTCCATTATGATCATGCCAACGGGAGAACGCTCGATCAAACTTTCCAGAAAATAAGCCTGCTCCTCGGTCCTTGTTCTTTCCTCCCTTAGCGAGTCGATCATCGAGTTGTAGACATCGATAAGTTCATCGATTTCTCTAGCTCCCGTGTGATTGTAGCGCATGGTAAAGTCCTGCTCGCGGATGGCTATTCTACCCGTACGCATCAACTCGATAGGGTGTATAAATGCTCTATAAAGCTTGAAGCTCAGGTAAAGTGAAAAAAGGAGAATCGCTTCGCATATCAGGATGTATATGCCTTGTCCCTTCAACAATTGAAACAGCAAGACTGCAATGAGAAAATGTAGGCAGAAAATAAAGAGGAAATACCTAAATCGGAGGTTCATGAGGGATATTGTATTTCTGCAATCGTCGGTAAAGCGCATTTCGACTGATGCCTAATGATCTTGCCGTCTTGCTTATGTTATGGCTGTGGTAATTTAAGGTTTTTTGAATCATCCCAGCTTCTAGTTCTTCAAGGCTAATGCTACCTACTTCAGGCATCTGTATGATCGTACCAGGACTACTACCCAGTTTTCTGGTATCCTTAAAGTGCTTTGCGCCGAGTTCCTTCTCTTTTAAGTTAATCAGAATTGTACGTTCTACTTGATTTTTGAGCTCTCTAATATTTCCAGGATAGCTTTGTTGGCTCAGCCAATGAAGTGCTTCATCGTTTATGTACGGACTCTCTTGTTTGTATACCAGGGAAAGTTGTTTGGCAAAGTGTCTTGCAAGCAAAGGGATATCACTGCTACGTTCCCGAAGCGCTGGAAGCTGTAGAGTAATCAGGTTGATTCGGTAGTACAAATCTTCTCGAAAACTGCCCTGCTGCACCATGGCAGCGAGATTCTTATTGGTAGCAGAAATTAGCCGAAAGTCTGAGCTTTGTGTGTCGCTTGAGCCAAGTACTTCGAATTTTTTTTCCTGCAGCACCCGCAAAATTTTAACCTGACTTTGCAGAGCCAACTCTCCGATTTCGTCGAGAAAGATGGTGCCCTTGTTGGCCATAGCAAAGCGTCCTTCTCTTTCGGAGTAAGCGTCAGTAAAAGATCCTTTCTTGTGTCCGAACATCTCTGATTCGAAAAGGCTTTCCGAGATACCTCCAAGGTTTACCTTCACAAATGTCTCCTGTTTTCGACCGCTATTTTCGTGTATGGATTGGGCAAGTAATTCCTTGCCGGTTCCACTCTCTCCAAGTATCAGGACGCTGGCCTCAGTACTGGCAACCTGTGCAGCCAGGTCCTTCACTTTTTGGAAACGTTCATGGTTTCCAATCATTAACTCACTGTCAAAATCGTCGGAAGAATTCGGCGCGGCCGATCCATAGAGTTGAAGAATCGATTTGATTGAACCTAGAAGTTGCTTATTATCCCAGGGCTTTGCTATGAAATCTCGAGCCCCCAGTTTCATGCCTTGTACAGCCAGTTGGACGGTAGCCCAGCCTGTCATGAGTATGACATGAATCTCAGGCGCTTCTGCGCGAATCTCCCGAAGTAATTGCAATCCCTGTTTGCCAGTAGTGCTGACAGTAAAGTTCATGTCCAGCAGGATCAACTTAGGGTTAAAGCTGTGTATTGCTTCCATAACATCTATGGGGCGGTAGATGCATTTGTTAGGGTAAAGGTTTTTCTTTAACAACAGACCGATGCTTGCACAGACTGCGCGATCATCATCTATTATAAGAATTTTCTCTTTGTTTTGGTCTGACATGTTGTTTTGTCTAGTCTTCATGAAGTGCAAGAGCGGGTTGAATTCTTGCAGCCTGATTGCTGGGGTAAAGAGCGCAAAGCGTAACGATTCCGAAGATAATCAATGCTGCCAGAACAATTGACTTTATCAGTATAGTACGCTCTATGTCAATAATTTGCAACAGTGGGATCTGTACTGCGAAGAGAGTGCCAATGCCGACTGCCACAGCAGCCAGAAAGAGAATTTCAAGCACAAACTGTTTTGCTATGTCTGAGGTATGGGCACCGATGGCTCTTCTTAAACCAATCTCAGATCGTCTTTTATTGATATTATACCACAGCACACCAAGCAGGCCAAGTGCTACATTGATGCAAAGGAATCCGCAGATCGACAGTAGAATCAAAAGAGGGAACCAGGTCTTCTTTTCCTCAAATTCCTTGGATTGATTCACATGCTCAATCACATAAGTGTCAGTCTTGGCGATGCTTTTGATCACCTCACCGAGCTCTTCTTCATATTGCATGGGCGTATTGGGTTTGACATCAATTAGCAGGCTTGGCATGAAGCGACAGTTCTCAGCTCGAAAGGGAGCAAACACTGTCGACAATTCCTCTTCGTAGGCTCCGCCATATCGGTAATCCAACACAGAGCCAATAATCTTGCGGTCGCCTTGAAACTCGATAATTGAGTCAATCATGTTGACACCTGGATAGTGTAGGTCAAGAAAGTGCTTGTTGACGACCATGGGAATCTCCTTTTGAAGAAGATCATCTTCATTAAACCAACGACCTTCAGTCAACTTGAGTTTGGAGGCCAATGGGAAGTCTTCATCCACGATTGCAACTCTTGCGGAAACGGAAACACCGTCGGTGCTTTCTTTAGCATTCCAGGTTCCGCCTGAGTAAGGAAGTCCAAGTTCCGCCCAGGATGCTTGATTGAAATTAGGCAGATCTGTGATTGCCTGCTTTAGTTCTGGAAGTAGCGTCACCAGCCGGGCCGAATCCTTAACAAGGGTTCGATCCAGATGCAAAATCCATTTATCCTCCACTTCGAATCCGATTGGTTGCTGCACTCTTTCCAGATTGTATAATGCGAATGAAAGCACTCCAAATAGCACAACAAAGGACAGAAGAATTTCCAGGAGAATTAAGCTGTTTGCCCCTTTCTTTCGCCATATAAGTTTCATTATATGCTGAATCATGATCGGTTTTGTTTTAGTGCATTAACAATATGTAGCCTGGACATGCGGTAGGCAGGCAGAAGACCAGACAGTATTCCAAAAAACAGGACGAGTATCATTGAGTATAGAAAGAACCTCATGTTTACTTGCAGCACAAGACTCTCCATGAGCCTGGCATCATTGATCAAATAGATCAATCCGATGGCAATCAACAATCCAATCGCTCCACCAATTACGGTCAGCACGATATTTTCAAAAACAAACTGTGCCATCAAATCTTTGCCTTGCGCTCCGAAAGCTTTTCTTACACCGATTTCGGAAGATCGATCCATAATCCGGCTAACATTTAGATTTACCAGGTTGAGCGTGGGAAGAAGCGCAAACAGGCTAAGCAGAGCAAAGACAAAGAAAGTCATCCAACGTGCTGCACTTTCTGGATCTTCGGAGTACATCATTTGGTTAGCGTATAGCTCCTTACTAGTTTTTCCTTGTAGCATAAAGGCGTTAAACTGACTATTTGCGGGGATAGACTCTGCTACCTTATTTAGCTCATGCTTTAACAAATCAGTATTACCATTGCGAGCAAGGAAAGCAGCGGCATAACGGCCGTAATACTCGTCCCTGCTGCCCGGATATCCGGCTTTTGTTGAACTAGGGACAAACATATCACTCTGCAGGAGCATTTGAGTTGCCTCAGGAACAAGGCCAATGATCTTGAAGCTTTTGCCTGCCATTTCTACTTCTCGACCCAAGAGGTTTTTCGTGGTGCCGAAATACCGCTGGGCTAGTTTCTCAGTGATCACAGATACGGTTGCTCCGGAATTTACCATTTGCTCATCATATGGTCGACCCTCTATGAACTGGAAATCGAAGAGATCCCAAAAACGATGATCGGTATATGCAGCCTCTATCTCTACTTTGGTTTCGTTGACAAAAGAATTGAATGTTTCTCCAGTGGCGTAGAAACTGTATTTCTCCGCAACATCAAGATCAGCAACATGATCCTGGAGGAATGGTAAACCGAAGGAGGAAATGGAGGTGCCCTTGTTCACTCGCTCATGCGTATAAGTAGTGTCGAACTTCATGATTCCATCCACCAATGAGGAGTCGACCAGCATGGTCGTGTCTTGTTCCATATTCTTTTGTACCAATCGATCAAGGAAGACCATTTCCTGTCGATCTGAAAGGGGAGCATTGGAACCTAGTTCAGTTTCCAGAGCAGAAATTGAAAGCATCAAAATAGCCAGGGTAAAACTAATTCCGAACAAACTGATAAATGTGAAAAACTTTCGACGCGTCAGTACGCGTAAGGCTAGTTTCAAGTAATTGCTGAGCATTTGACTGGTATTGGGTTATTGAATTTGGGTTCCGTCGTATAGTCGAATAAGACGATCTGTCTTCTTGGCCATATTGGCATCATGCGTGACCATGACGATCGTGGTTTCCAGCACCTGATTTAGTCGTAGCAATATGTCCATCACTTCATTTCCCATGGAACTGTCAAGATTGCCAGTAGGCTCATCTGCCAGCACAATTTGTGGCTTGCCCACGATGGCACGGGCTATAGCTACCCTTTGCTTTTGGCCGCCGGAAAGTTGGCCAGGAAAGTGCTGCATTCTGTTTCTCAATCCCACGGATTCCAATGCTTCTTCTGATAGTCGTTTGCGCTCCTTTCTATTGACCTTTGCATATAGCAAGGGAAGCTCTACATTATCAAGGATATTGAGGTCAGGGATCAGGTGGAAACTCTGGAAAATGAATCCGAGCTGCTTATTTCTAAAACGGGCCACTGATTTGCTGTTGTAATTTGGCATGGACTGACCGTCAATTTCCACTTTACCACTTGTTGGTTCATCCAGCAGGCCCATGATGTTCAGCAGGGTGCTTTTGCCGCATCCAGAGGGGCCCATAATGGATAGGAATTCTCCCTTTGGCACGTTTAGATTTATGTTGTTCAGCGCGGTAGTTTCGATTGTCTTGGTGCGATATACCTTGCTGAGATTTTGTATAGATATCATAAGCTGGTTTTTATAACAGTGTATTTAGAAGAATTTTATTTGTCGATGTTTTGCAATAGAGAACGATCGCCTACAAAATCGTAAGATGTAAGAAGACGTAGTTCATAGTAGTTGGTCCAATAATCACTCAAAGCCTGAATATAGGCTCTTCGAGCGCCGTTTTTTTCTTGCTGTGCAATAGACCAGTCGGTGACGTTAATCAAGCCAAGAGCAAACCGGTCATTGGAGATTTGAAATCTCTGCCTGGCCAGCTCCAGAATCAGCGCCTGATCTTTGACGTTGCTTTGCTGCTGATTGAATTCTCGTACTCTTGTTCGAACTCTTTGCTCCAGATCGGCAATCCAATGCTCATTCTCGATTTCCGTTAGCTTCATCATATGTTCAGCCCGCCGGATTGAACTTCGTCTGTTTCCGCCGTCAAGTATCGGCACCGAAATCTGTAAGAGCAGTTGTTGTTCTGCAAGGGGATCAGTATAAATCGGCTCCAAACGTTCGGAGCCTCTGGAATAGCCAAGGCTTGCCAGTAGGTTGGCTTGAATGCCGGTTTCTCTTTTAGTTTGCTGAAACTCGCTTTCACGCTGTAGCAATTCCTTCTTATATGTTCGCTGCTCTGGTCTATTGAGCAAGGCTTGAGCAAGCGCAGTTTGCTCTTCGACAAGCCTAAGGGGCAATTCGTCTGGAACAGTATAGATAATGTTATCTCTGGATTTGCTGTCAGCAATGTGCAACCAGAGCTGTTCTTCAGCCTGCTTCCTCTGCAATGCTGCATTTCTTTGATTCAGATTTGCGCTCTCCAGTTGAATGCTGAGCTGCAAATGCTCGTCGCGCGAGATCTTACCCAGGGCAAGCCGTTCTGCTGATATCGCTAATTGATTTTCTGCCACTGTTTGATTGTCGGAGGCAATCTGTTCATTTTCTTGTGCCACCAGTACCTGGAAATAGTATAATACTGCAATGTAGAAGGTTTCTTCCATAGCCTGACTGTAAACGCTCTCTGCTTCTTGCAGACTTAGACGGGCTAGCTTCTTATTCCAATGCAAGCTGCGAAAACCGAACAATGGTTGTTGTAGCGAAAGTCTAAACGGCCTGCCATTGTATTGTCTGCTTTCGAGGCTAAAATCGTCAAAACGCGTGAGGTCTGTCTGCAAACTAATCGTTCCCCCTGTTTGCGAAATCTGTTGCTGTGCGCTAAGTACTAGATTCGCTCGGTTCTGTTCTATCTGTTGAAAACTAATGCTTCCATTGGGTTGTGTTACCGCCGTGCTGGATCGATAGAAATTAGGGGCAGTAGCTTGCAAGGTAAGTTGTGGTTTGGCATTGGCCAGGACCATTTCAAATTGTGCTATTGAAATTTGAGCGTTGATTTTGGCTGAAGAGGCTGTCCAGGATTGAGCTTCGGCGATGGCTAATATGTCCTCAAGGCTGAGCTTTTGCTGCTGCTGGGCGTTTGTGTTTGCCAGGCAAAAGCAGCCAAACGTGTGGAGGAGCATGCAAATTAGCACCGTTAGTGTTTTGATATTCATTTCCAGGGATTCTATTTTAGAGTGAATTGATCAAGGTGATTATACGCCTTGGTATCGGAGATAATCAACCGCTGGCCGAGTTGAAATTGACCTGGTTTGATTTCCACATAATCCGCATTGTACAGTCCTTTCTGAATTCTTTGCTTTACAGCTTTGCCGTCTTGAATGACAAAAATGTCCTGCGATCTTGCTCCTACGAAGCCTGAACCATTCTTGATTCTCAGCACATCTTTTTTCTCATCTGTAATCATGAATACTTCCACCTTTTGGTTGGGTCGGAGTATTTCTGCGTTGGGCTCGTCCAGGGCTACCAGAAATTTTACTGTATTGTTTTCTACAGAAGGTAACACCGTTTCAATTTGACCCGTCAACACTTTTTGGTTGATCTTAACATTCACCGCCAGTCCTGGAACAACTTTTTCCGCATGTCGGTCCGAGGAACTCGCTTCAATGTGAAAGTTAGAGAGGTTGGCAATTCGGACCAGGGTCTCACCAGATACCACCGTTCTTCCTATGTCTTCTGTAATCCATGTAATCACTCCATCGATCGGCGCTTTGACAGAAGTCTCGTTCAGCTTTCGCTGCAACTCCCTAAGTCTCTTTTGTTGGATATTGTACTCCAGCTCCAGACCTTCCTTATCGCTTTCGTTGGTCTGCTGTGTAAATTGCAGATCGTTGACTAGCATTTTCTTTTCTATTTGAGCGACTTTAAGTTCAAGCTGGACTTTTTCAAGTTCTTCTTCAGTGCCGCCCCCAATTGCCAGCAAATGTTCCTGGTCTTTTACCTGGGCTTCGAGTTCCTGAATTCTCAGTCCTTTGATTTGATCCTGGTAATCAAGGTCTCTGAGGTTTTTGTCGAAGCTCAATTTGAGCTTGTCTACTGCATTTCTTTTCAGAGATAGCTGGTCTTTCAATTGCTCATACTCCAGCTTTGTATATTCCTGATCGAGTTCCATTATCAAATCCGCGCGTTTGACAATGGTGCCTTTCGGAAGCAATACTTGCTTAATCTCTGTATTGACCGGAGCATTTACCTCTTGCTCAAAAGTTGGCTTGACAATGCCAGAAGCGGTCAAAGTATTTTGTACATCTCCTCTTTCAATTTCGGCGATATGAAAATCTGTGAGATCAGCTGTCTTGCTGAGAAGTGTCCGAAAGTAGAACAGGGCAATAGCCAGGCCCAGCACCACGAAACCTAACTTAAGCCAGTTACGAGCATTAGTTTTCCGTATCTCATTGCTGCTAATTTGTCTATCCATTTGCTTTGTTTGTCATTGCTACGATCAGCACAAAACTATTGCTATGCCAAAACATGTTTATTTGTGAATGAGCGAGTTATGTATAGTGCTGTGTAACTTTATTGCCCGTTATCGAACAGTAGCTGTTCGATTTTTATAGGTATGCCCTGGATTTGTGCTTCATTGATTTAAATAGATGCCTGCTCTGTAAGGATTGTGTAGGAGAGAGGAATGTGGACCCTACAGAAGTTCTATTGGGGAGGAAAAATGACAGCAAGAAGGAAATTTGGATTGATTATTGGCTTTAATCTGGCATGGATCGATGTTGAAACAGTGATAAGATCCGACATAAATTTTTCAAAGTGTGTCCACCAAAGCGGCAATTAGTTTGCAAAAAAATAAATAGCCAAATGACACATTATATACAGTCTAATTTTTCGCTGTGCATGGGCAAAGGCATCACTGCTGCCTTTGCACTTCTAGCCTTTTTGTCTTTGCAATGCCTGCAGGCTCAGGTTGAAATTTGTTACAATCGAATTGATGATGACGGGGATGGATTTGTAGATTGTCATGATCCCGAATGTGTTGAAGTCAGTGAATGCTGGCAATGTCTCACAGAGTTCTATCAGGTTCACAGTAATTCTAAACTCGTTTCCCTGGATCCCGCGATCGGCACCTATTCTTTGTTAGCGGAAATCTCTGGAGCCTCGGAGATTAATGGAGCGCAGTTCAATGTGGTAGATGGTCATGTATACGCTCCTGTGAAGATCAATGGGGTACATAAATTGGGCATGCTGTCAAGAGACGGAAGTGTTGCTGACACTGGGCTGCAGCTGCCGGGAAATGCGATCTTTTACGTAGGGGCAATTAGTGCAGATGGATTGATGTACATTAGCAATGCTTTAGGTATTCACATGATTGATCTGAATGCGGAAACGCTGAGCGTGGTCGATCTAGGGGTTTCACATCCTGGAGTGGCAGATTTTTCTTTAGACAAGACAAATGGCTTGTTTTATGGCATTGGCGGCGGCGGTGTGCTCAAGGTTTTCAACCCTTTTGATCTGAGCGTCAGCAGCTATAATCTTGCTGGAAGTATTAGTAGCGACAGTGGCGGTTTTGGAGCGGCATGGTCTTGTGTAGATGGATCATTCTTCGCTTACAACAATTCTTCCGGAAAGATCTATAGTGTCAATGTACAAGATCTGACCAGCACAGAGGTGCTGAACGGGACCGGCAACCTGTCTATCAATGATGGTTTCAATTGTGTCAATGCTTCTCCTCCTTTCGAGGGCAATTGTGGCGATGGCTTGGATGATGACGGTGATGGCAATATCGATTGCGCCGATGTAGACTGCTTTAGCTCCAATCAGTGTACGCTTGAAATATGCAATAATGGAATAGATGATGACAATGATGGCTGGGTAGATTGCAGCGATTCGGAGTGCTATACCCTGCATGGTTGCTTTGAGATATGTGATAATGGGATTGACGATAATGGAAACGGCTTGACTGACGGTGACGATCCGCAATGCGGTACCTCAGCAGGCGTGACCGGAGGCCTAGAGTCAAACAGGAGATTGTCTGACAAGATTGCTGAGCGGAACTTTGGCACCATTGTAAAGAATCCAAAGGAATACAGAAGGAAACTCAATGGACAGATTCCATTTGACAAGCATGCGCAACGCAGCCAATTCGATATTGCCGCGATGATACCTGTAGATGTGCTGGGTGCATCGGTAGCGGAAAGCACACCTATAAACCTTACAGGCATTACGAATGCAGATGAAGTTGCTGCTGCGGATTACTACGTGGAAGAAAATCGAATTGCTTCTGTGCTTGCCATCTACTCAGAGGATGGAGTTTATGAACATACGAAGTATATCTGTGATCGTCTTGATGGTGCTAGATTGCTGGATATTTCTTATCTCTACGCTATGGATGGCAACTTTGTAAGCTATGAACTGCTGAACAAGCATGGGCAGCTAGAGTATGCTGTCAGCTTTGCGGCGCATTATGAGGAGGACTCAGGTTTTCATATTGAAAATCATTGGAATTTGCATGAGTTTACTCAGGATGTTGATTTCTATAATTTCCAGATATGGGCACAGAGTTATGAAGACGTGATCACTTTGTTGGAAGCTACGCTTGAGGAGTTGAAGGGGACCGATGATATAGCGAGTATCAATCACTCAGCCATACCACGCGTGTTTGTTATGCAAGGCGATTATCAAAATGGACAGTTGAGGCTGGTTGTGAAAAACAAGATCCAGTCGCCTTCACTAAGCTTCCACGGCAATGTACGAAGAGCTGAAAGTGGAGTGTCAGTGCCCGTCTCCTATGAGTTCGAACTGGATGGAAACAGTGAGCAGATTATTACTATTGAAACTGGTTACTTGTACGATATAGGAGCGGCCATTACTTGTCCTGGCAGTGCAGATGATGCCATCTTCCTGGCTGATGGGGCCTGGGGAGTGGATAACTCGCATGGGGGAGCGACGGTGAATTCGTTTGAAGTACATGAACAGCTCGAAATGCCGAATGAGGAGACTTATCAGGTGGAGCGTGCAGTGAGTTTATCAGCGGAAGTTGATGACTATGTGAATGTTTACCGTTCACTTGATCCCAATCTCAATGCCATTGACCTCAGCTATTTTAACAGTCTTGCTTTTGAAGCTGCTGGAAATGGGCTACTCGAAGTGACTTTGGTAAAGTCCAGCATCGAAGAATGGTCTGATCAGTTCCGGACCACACTTGATTTATCTGAAGCAGGTTCCGAACATATACTGTTTAGCAACGATTTCGATTCGGAATCGGACCAGCTAGAGATGAATGACATCAATATGATCGTGTTTACATTGGTAGGGCAGCAGCAAGGTTTTGAATCACGAAGCCTCGAATTACAGAACGTTCGTTTTCAAAATTCGGTCGCCAGTGACATCTCACTGCTTGAGGCGCGGGAGCATTTATCCGTGTATCCAAATCCTGTGCAGGATTGGATGAATTTTGAATTGCCATACTCCCTGGAAGAGCCGGGTCTAATTGTGCTACGGACAGCTGATGGAAAGGAAATTTTAAGAAAAGAAATTGGAAAAAGAGCTACCAGGGAGCAGGTTAATGTTGCGGTAGCAGGTTTGCCGGAAGGGCTTTACTATTTTGAAGTTGTGAGTGGATCCAACATATTGGGTTCAGGGAAGTTTATGAAGGTAGAGTAAGGCCCTGCCTGGCCTTTCTGATATGGAAAGGTGGCCGGACAGTATATGGTGGGCAAAATATTGTGGTCAGCCAGCAATTCTTGGAGCGAAAGCCAAGGCTTGCTGGCTGATGTGTTTTAGTGATTCCAGGAGCTCGAATTATCAGAATCACAGGTTGGAACTATTCTGTCTTGGCTTCCGTTTTCTGTACTTAAGCCGAAAAACTATGCTACCAGAAATATTAGAAAGATACAATGAGGGAATACTAGCGGAGGCAAATAAAGCCTTCGGAATAGACCCCAAGAAGCAGAAAAGTTTGGGTGGATTTGAGGCAGAAGTGTATGAATACTCGAAGTCTGACAAATCCTACATTCTCAAAATCACGCACAGTCTACGAAGGACTACCGATTACCTGATGGGAGAACTCGAATTTGTCAACACACTGAGGGAAGCTGGATTGCCTGGTTGCAGTGCAGTTCCGTCTCCGGCAGGTCGTTTGATTGAGACGGTAGATGACGGCAAGGGTGGATATTTTCTTGCCTACAGTTTTGAGAAGGCCGATGGAGACCACATAAAGCCAGCCCAATTCGATGAGAAATTCGTAAAAAATCTCGGAGCGCTGATGGCACAAATGCACAAGGTTGCCAAATCCTATGTCCCTTCCAGCACTTCCTATAGACGCATCGATTTCTTGAAGGAGGATATTTTTGAGCTGGAACGCTGGATACCTGAAGAAGAAGAACTGGCCATGAAGCAAGCCAGGGCTGTGTTGAACAAAAGCCGGAGCTTGTCTGAAGAGTCCAATGTGTTTGGTCTCATTCATGGAGATCTGCATATGGGCAACTTCTTCATGGACGGCGATACCATCGTGGCATTTGATTTTGACGATGCATCTTACTCGCATTATGCTAACGATATTGCCGTTGCCATGTACTACACTTTCAGAGATAAGTGGAACAAGGGCACAAATCCGGATCATTATCGCTGGCTTCTTGATGCTTTTATGGACGGTTACAGCAAGCACTTCTCCCTTCCACAAGAGCAAGTCGATCTGATCCCGCACTTCTTTAAATTACGTGACCTGGTGATGTATGTTGTCTTACTTCAGTGTGGATCTGAAGAAATAGATCAGAAGGAATACGATGATATGATTGCTGCCTACGGTGGAAGATTGAAGCAGGGGATCTGCTGGTTGGATCTTTAGGTTACGGATTGCGGAATTTGGATTTAGGATGGATGCGCGGTGGGGAGGCGGTGCAGAATAGCCCTGGGCGAAATGGAAATGAACCTGCCGGATGCCGTGGCGACTGCGCGGCAATGCTGGCTCGACGATAGGAGAGACAGGAGTGCCGCAGCAGGAGCAGGCAGCAGGTAGGTGAATTGCAATGGAGCACAGGTCTGCAGTTTACGCGATGGGATAGCCTTCCGCTCCAAAAAAAAAAGAAGTTTTCCTACTTCTGGATATCTGTAGATCTTAAGGGATTTTGAGACTTGCGATCACCACTTGTTTGTAGGAGTTGCCGATAGGTATGAGCTCTTCGCCGATGCTGATTTGATTGCCTTGCAGAGATCGTACTTTTTGACAATTGATGATGTAGGATTTGTGAACGCGAAGGAATCCATGAGGACTCAATTTGTTATCCATTCGGCTTAGGGTTTCGGCGGTTAGTATTTTTTTGGTACGTAAATGGAGCTGTACAAAATTGCCTTTGGATTGGATGTAGTGGAGGTCTTCAAACCAAATTTTGTGTTGTATGCCATCTGCTTTTACAAAAAAGAAACTTTCCTTTTCCACCATGTTCGAATCCTGCTTCAGCGGCATCGGATTTTGTCGAATCTTCAAAACCCGGTTGACAGATTTTAGGAATCGGTCGAAACGAATCGGCTTTACCAGATAGTCGGTAACACCCAATTCGAAACCCTCCAATGCAAACTCGGAATAGGCAGTTGTGAGTATGATCAGCGGTGGATTGCTGAGTGTGCGTAACATATCCAGGCCGCTTAGTTCAGGCATATTGATATCCAGAAAAACCAGATCGATGGATTCCTGATGCAATAAGTTGAGTGCCTCTATGGCGTTGTAGCAGTTGCCAGCAAGACTGAGGGAGTCTAATTTGGCAATATAATTCTCCAAAACTTTATGTGCGGGTGGCTCGTCGTCCACAATCAGACACTTGAGGCTCATAGCTGTATTTTTAGGTCAACCAGGTACTGGTTATTTTCTTCTCGCAATTCAAGTTGGTGCTGCTGTTTGTACATAAGGTCGAGTCGCTTCTTTACGTTTTGTAGTCCGATTCCTCCTGAGTGTATTCTACCGTTTTTTTGTACAATTTTGTTTCGGCAGCAAAAGTGAAAAAGTTTGGAGTCGTCGAGCACATAGCTGATCGCAATTTCACCCTTTTGAATACCTGTTCCATATTTGAACGCATTTTCTACAAATGGCAGCAAGAGTAATGGGACAATTTCCGCCTGCGAAAAATCGCCGCGCTTTTCTATCGATACCTCGCAGTCTTTGACCCGAATCTTCTCCAATGCAATATAGTTTTCCAGACTTGTAATCTCAGCGTCTAATGAAGTTTTGGTTTTCTTATTACTCTCCAACTGGTAATGAAGCAGATCCGCCAATTCTAGAATGATCTCATTGGCTTTTTCGTGATCATCCAGATTTGTAGAATAGATGTTGTTGAGTGTATTGAATAAGAAGTGTGGGTTTATCTGAGACTTGAGCAGTTTGAGTTGTGACTCTGTTTGCTGCATCTGCAATCGTTCGATGATGAATACTTGTCTGGCACCGTGGTAGGACCATTTGATTCCAAAGGCCACCAGCAGCACCACAGGGAAGATCATCAAGCTGGCAATCATTCGTGGAAGTCTGCCTACATGCAATACCTGATGTGGTACAATCAGGTGATCGGCAAGGGATACTAAAACGATAAGGCCTGCTAAGCCGAGTAGCAATTTGGCCAGCTGGCGCTTTGGTACAAAGTAGTCGTAGAGAAACCAGCTGGAGTAGATAAGGAAGATCATCTCTCCAAGAAAGGGCAGCAGCTTCGCGTAGGTATTAGTGATTTCGTTGCCATCCTCCAGCGACTCGGTTAAGATCATGAGTAATACGAAAGATGCAAAAATTCCCCATGCGATCAGATGCCTGATGACTCTGCTTTTTGTGATTTTTCCGCTTTCCAAACCTTGCTGATTCATGGTCTAAAGGTCGGCAACAGCAGCCTAAGTGCCAAGAATAAATGATGAACGACGTTCGTCAAAATTGTGAAGATGAACGTCATGTTTTAATGCGGCTATATCAGGATAAGTTCTGCCGCAGTGGTCTTGCCTTTAATTTTGGAGCATTGATTAACACAAAAGCAGAACGATGAAACTTCAAATTCGCAATCTATCCAAAACATACAGCAATGGTGTAAAGGCACTGGACAATCTTAGCCTCGATATTCCTACGGGCATGTTTGGCTTGCTGGGACCAAACGGTGCCGGGAAATCTACCTTAATGCGTACAATTGCCACATTGCAGGAGGCAGACAGCGGTAGTGTCTTTCTTGCCGAACTGGATGTCTTGAAAAACAAGATGGAGCTGCGCAAAGTATTGGGCTATTTGCCACAGGAGTTTGGCGTGTATCCTGGAGCCACCGCTTTTTCATTGCTCAATCATCTCGCAGTGTTGAAAGGGGTGATCAAAAAATCTGATCGAAAAGAGCTGGTTAATGCATTGCTCGAAAGGGTCAACCTTTTTGAAAAGCGCAATAAGGCGGTCAGTTCCTTTTCTGGTGGAATGCGTCAGCGCTTTGGAATTGCACAGGCCTTGATCGGCGATCCAAGGCTGGTAATTGTTGACGAACCTACTGCGGGTCTTGATCCGGGAGAGCGAAACAGATTTTACAATCTTTTATCCGAAATAGGGGAGCAGGTGATCGTGATTTTGTCCACCCATATCGTGGAAGATGTCAGAGAGCTCTGTTCTAACATGGCCATCATAAATGAAGGACAGCTGCTTTATACAGGAAGTCCGAAAGATGCAATGCAGGCTCTTGGCGGGCAGATTTGGGAAAAGACAGTCGATAAACCTTCTCTCGCTGCCTATCAAAGAGCCTATCAGGTGATCTCCAACAAACTCGTGGCCGGTCAGCCACTGATTCATGTCTACAGCAAAACCGATCCGGGCAATGGCTTCGAATCGGTCAAAGCAAGTCTGGAAGATGTTTTCTTCTGGGAAATGTCCCGCTAGGTTAAGTGGTATCCTCTCCTTTAATCTTCTCATCTAAAATTGAAAGTCATGTTAAAAGAATTCTTCCTCTTCGAGCTCAGGAGCAATCTGACCAGACCCATGATCTATATTTTCGCCCTCATCAATTTCCTCTTTGCTTTTGCAGCTACAGTGAGTGAATCGGTGGTCATTGGAGTCTCTTCTGCAGTGGCGAATGCCAATTCCCCGCATACCATCATGACCATGGTATTGGTGATGACGCTCGTCGGTTTATTTATGACCACTGCCATTATCACCAGGTCCATCCTCAAGGATTTTAGCAGCGGCTTCGACGGAATACTATTCTCGACTCCCTTGCAAAAGAGGGGCTACCTTGGAGGTCGATTCTTCGCAGCCTTTGTGCTTTCCTTGATTCCCATTATGGCTGTCATGCTGGGCATATTTTTAGCGGCGCAATCGCCCTGGATCAATCCGGAAATTGTGGGTCCCTTTCAGCTGAAGGCTTACATTGCTGCCTTACTATTGGGAGCGCTGCCTAATACCTTCTTTTGTGCTGCCGTAGGCTTTTGTCTCGCTAGTATTTTCAAGTCTACCCGCGTTGTATTTGTAGGCGCACTGGTCGTACTCATTTCCTACATGTTGTTGCTTGTGTTGACTGGTAATTTCGAACGTGAACAAATTGCCCTCCTCGCAGATCCCTTGGCGATCAATAGCTATGATGTATTTACGAGCTATTGGACCAAGGCAGAAATGAACACTCTTAGCCTAGGTCTCAGTGGTCCGATATTTATTAACAGGCTGATTTGGATTCTATGCAGTTGCCTTCTGATTCTGATTGCATTCGCTCGCTTTAGTTTCTCGACTAAGAAGAGCAAGAACAAAAGCCACAAGGCCGGAGCACATGAGAAGGAAGTGCGTACCATTGCCGTAACCGCTAAGCCGGAGCCGATTCTGATTCCTTATTCCGAAAGTGCTTCACTAATCTGGATGCAATTGTGGCAGCAGATCAAGATGGAAACAATGGCCGTTTTGAAGAGCACACCTTTTCTAATTATGTTGCTGCTCGCAGTAATCAATATGTTTGGAGCCATCACTTTTGTGAGCGGATGGTTTGGAACGGGAAATCACCCGGTAACTTATCTGATGATTGAGGCGGTTCGCAATTCCTACCATTTACTTTTCGTGGCTATCATCATGTTCTATTCCGGTACTATGATTTGGAGGGAAAGAGATGCCAGGATGTCGGAGTTCATGGATGCCGCGCCGATCCCGAATTGGCTTCTCTTTACAGCGAAGTTTTCTGCACTCATAGTGATCACAGTGCTGCTATTACTGATCGCAATCTTTGCCTGCATTGCGGTTCAGGCTCAGGCAGGATATCATCACTACGATCTGCCTCAGTACCTCCGGGCCTTCTTGATTTATGATCTACTAGGCTTCATATCTTTGATCGCCTTATCGATGATGATTCACAGCTTGGTGAACAATAAATACCTCGGTTTCTTTACTTTTATCGCTCTTGTGACTGCTTTTTTCTTTGGCCCACAATTATTAGAAGTTTCCAGCAATCTGCTAGTATTTGGAAATGCGCCTGGCTACATTTACTCGGACATGAATGCCTGGGGGCCCTATGCTTCTGGCCTGAACTGGTTCCATACATATTGGTTGCTCTTTAGCGGGATACTGGCAATCGTTGGAATCTTGTTTTGGGTTCGTGGACGAGTATCCGGATTCGCTCAGCGACTGCAATTGGCTGGCCAAAGATTGACAGGACGATTGCTGCTCTTTTCAGTCGGACTGTTTGCCTCGTGGTTTAGCACGGCCGGCTTTCTATTGTACCAAACAACAGTACTAAATGAAATGACCAGCGAGCAGCAACAAGAGTATCAAGCAGCCGAATACGAGCGACGCTACAAGCAGTATGAGCATTTGCCGCAGCCGCGAATTACAGATGTAGATTTCACCATGAATCTGTTTCCTACGCAGCGCGACTTCAATTTTAAAGCCGAGCTCAAAGCAGTCAACAAGACCGATCAGCCCATCAGTTGCTTGCACTTCAGTATGCAGGATGAGGTGAGTTTACAAATCAAGATTGATGATGCAGCACTGGCTCATGACGATCAGGAAATCCCATATCAGATTTTTGATTTGTCCAGGCCCATGTTGCCTGGAGACACGCTGGCATTTGTTGTGCAAGGGCAGTACGCTAGCCAGGGAATTGAAAACGAAGTCAGCAATACTCAGATCGTTGCCAATGGATCTTTCATCGGAAATTATCAGGTGATGCCGATCATCGGCTACAGCAGTTCGGTCGAATTGGAAGACAAAAACATCAGAGCAGAGCATGGTTTGCCTGCTCGACCAGACACACGAAAGCTGCATGCAAACTGTAGTAAATCTTGCGGCAATACCTACATCAGCAATGACTCCGACTGGGTCAAGGTATCATCTATTGTTAGTACCGAAATAGGACAAACGGCTGTTGCCCCAGGATCTCTCACAGCTCAATGGCAGGAAAATGGCAGAAGCTATTTTGAATACAAACTGGAGCAGCCAGTAATCAATTTCTTTAGCTTCGTGTCAGCCAGGTATGAGATTGAGCGCGACCTTTGGATTTCGCCGGAAGGCAAGGAAGTAGATGTGGAGGTCTACTATCACGAGGGTCACGACTACAATGTGCAGAAAATGATCGATGCGCTCAAACAGTCCTTAACTTACTACTCCGAACATCTATCTCCTTATCCGCATCAGGAAGCACGCATTATCGAGTTTCCTCGTTATCAGCGATTCGCTCAGGCCTTCCCTGGCACTATGCCCTACTCCGAAAGCATGGGTTTCATCGCCGACCTGCTTGATGAGGAATCCATCGATATGGTGACTTATGTAGTTGCCCATGAGATGGCCCATCAGTGGTGGGCGCATCAGGTCATTGGTGCAGATCTGGAAGGAGCCACCATGCTCTCAGAAACCTTTGCCCAATATGGCGCATTGATGGTGATGAAGCAAATGTATGGAGAAGAAAAGATGCAGCGTTTCATGCGCTATGAAATGGATCGCTACCTACGAATGCGCGGGCGGGCCGCTGATCCGGAAACTGCCCTGTTGTACACAGATGATTCTCCTTATATACATTATCGTAAAGGTTCGGTAGTCATGTACGCATTGCAGGATTACATCGGTGAACGAGCACTCAACAATGCCCTCCGTCAATACGCGGATGCCGTGGCCTATCAGGAGCCTCCCTACACGACAAGCCTCGAAGCCATCAGCTATCTGAAAGCCGCTACACCAGATAGCCTCCAGTATTTCGTCAAGGATATGTTCGAGCAAATTACCCTTTACAACAATCGAATGGATGCGGCGAGCTACAAGTCCCTGCCAGATGGCCGATATGAAGTGCTGCTCGATTTCACAGTGGAGAAGTTGATTGCAGACTCACTGGGCCGGGAGCAGACAATCGAAGCTAATGATTATATCGACCTTGCGGTCTACGGACAGGAGGAAGAGCTACTTGCGAAGCAGCGAGTAAAACTGGCTTCCGGTCCCTCACAGCATTTATTTGTGGTCAATGAGCTCCCCGTGCAAGCCGGCATCGATCCCAATTACTTGCTGATCGACCGAATTCCGCGAGACAATATAATCGATGCGGAAGAAGTTCTTTAGGTTCCAAAGCACTAGTGCTACGCAAACGAAATTCGCACCACCTTTAAGGGCTTCTATTTCT